>CAZEQC010000033.1:4462-36979 GCA_964514285.1 uncultured Anaerolineales bacterium
CCTGTCCGTCCTTGGCGGCCTGCTGCTGGCTGGTGGCGTTGTGTTCTGGAGAAGACACGCGGACCCAGCGTCGCTTTACTCGCTGTAGAGCGCCTCGTAGACCGCCAGGTGCTCCCGAATGCGCCGGACGTAGAGGTGCGTCTCGTCGAAGGTGATCGTCTCCAGGAAGAGATCCCGATCCTCTCCCGCGCGCTCCAGCCAACGCTGGGCGTTGAACGGGCCCCCGTTATAGCCCGCCAGAGCGGCGTCGATCCGCCCGTCGAAGCGGTCGCGCTGTTTGGCCAGGTAGTAGGTGCCGAAACGGAGGCTGACGTAGGGATGGTACAGATCTGACGTCGTGTAGTCCGGGGGCCAGCCGAGCTCGCCGGCGATCTCCGCGCCGGTGGGCGGAATCACTTGCATCAGCCCCTGGGCGCTGGCGCTGGACGTGGCCAGGCTCTCGAAGAGGCTCTCCTGACGAATCAGGCTGTAGACCAGGAGCGGATCGAGTCCCGTCCTCTGCGCGTTCTCCAGCACCAGGTTCTCATAGTAGGTGGGATACGCCAGTTCCAGCACAAAGCCCGGCGCGTCGAGGGTTTGGGTGACCGGGGAAAGATGGATCACGCGCCAGGCGCAGAGGATCGAGGAGCGGTAGAGCCCCAGGTCGGCGTAGGCGAGCGCCAGCTGATACTGATCCAGCGCATCAGAATACGTCTCGGCGCGTAGCGCTTCGAGTTCCGCCTTCGCTTGCTGGAAGCGACCGAGCCGCCAAAGCTCCCGGCCCCGCTCCAGCCGCCCGTCGGCGGCCAGCCGCGGCGAGAGCTTGCCCAGGTCCTGAGGGCCGCCCTCCGCGCTCGCCAGGCCCAGCCACTCGGCCAGCCACGCCTCAGCTTTGGCTCGACCGCCTGGGTCCTCTTGGGCCTCGTCGTCGGGCGTTGGTGACGGCACCATTGGGGAATCGGAGGCCAACTCAGCGGCGCGAAGGCCGTAGTACGCGTCGGGCGCAACGGCCGCAGCCGCCTCCAGAGCGTCTCGGGCTGTCTCCCCCTCGCCTTCCTCCAGGCGAAGCTTGCCCAGCCAGAGAAGCGCAGCCGGGCGGGATGAGGCCTCCGGGTAGCCATCGGCCAGGGTCTGCCAGGCATCGGCCGCCTCTGCCAGATCCCCCAGTCGGTAGAGCTGGAGACCGCCGTGGAACAGGGCGTCGGCGGCGACGTCAGCGCCGGGATAGGCGTCCTGACACGCCACGTAGGTAGCGGCGGCCGTCTCCAATCTCCCGGTCCGTTCCGCCAGCTGGGCGGCGTCCCACAGGGCCTGGGGGGCCAGCGGATGAGCGGGAGCCCCGTCGACGAAGGTTTGGTACGTGCTGAGGGCCTCCTCCGTCTCCCCCTGGTCGGCGTAGAGCTCGGCCAGCTTCAGCCAGGCAGCGCCCCGGCGATCGCTTTCCGGATGGGTGTCGATCAGCAGCTGGAACTCATTGATGGCCAGCTCGAGGCTCCCGGCCTCCCAGTACGATAGGCCGGCGTACCAGTGGGCGTCGCCCGAGTGGGTCTCGGGGTAAGCGCGGATGTAACGGTAGAGGGCCTCCACCGCCGGCCCGTAGGCCTCCCCGTAGTAATCGACCTGACCGCGCAGGAAATCGTTCACCGGCCGCCCGGCCTGAACCAGCTTGACCAACGATAGGTAGGCGGGCTCCTCGGTGGGGTACGTCTCGACGACCTCGGCGTGGCGCTGGTAGCCCGCCTCCACGTCGCCGGCGAGAAGAAGCGTCTCGGCTGCTCGATGAGCAATCTGAGCTCGGTAGCGGGGGAACCGCGCGATGTCCAGGATGGCGTCGTACTGCTCGACGGCAGCGGCGTACGCCTCCTGGGCGGCGTAGGCCAGGGCTAGCTTCTCTCGCGCGTTGGCCTCAAAGGAGCGGCTGGGGGCGTCACTGATGGCCTCCTGGTAGGGAGCGACGGCGGCGGTGTAGACCTCCGCAGCGCGAAACGCGTCCCCCAGGGAGAGGTTGACGTAGGGGGTGATGACGGTGCTCGTCTGCAGATGGAGATAGCTGCTGTAGGCCTGGGTGGCGGACAGCGGCTCGCCGGCGGCTGTCAGAGCGTCCCCCAGCAGAAACGTGGCATCGGCGGCCTGATCGCTGTTGGCGTGTGCCTCTAGAAGCGTGTTGAGGGTTTCGGCGGCCTCCGAGAAGGCCTGGTTGCTCAGCTGGGCCCTTCCCAGGCCAAGCAGCGATCTGGCCTGCGTCTCATCGTTCAGGGGGCGGCCGACCAAGGTCCTGTAGGCCTCGACTGCGGCCTCGTAGTCGCCGTCGTGCATCGCCAGCTTGGCGTTCGACAGCAGCTCCGCCGGGGCCGGGGTGGGGGTCGGTGTGGGGAGCGGGGTCGCCGTGGGGCTCGGCGTCTCCGAGGGCGCCTCCTGCGGCTGGGCCACGGCTGCCTCGGTGACCGTCGGTAGCGACGCCTGGGGCGGCCTCGGGCTCGTGGATCTCCAACAACCGGAGGCAGCCAGTGCCAGGATCGTCAGTCCCAGAAGGCGTCCTATCAGTCGCTGCATAAACCATATTATGGCCGGTAAGGTGGGATTGTCAACTCGTCGCGGGTTGACGCGCAGGGCAATCGCATAGGAGTGTCTATGCTTGCAGACCCCACCTCGAGGTCGGTCTTGAGCCAGGATTCTGGCGTGGGTTGCCACCTTCGCTCTCGAGGACGCGGGCTACGAGCGTCATGTGCGATTACCCTGGGTTGACGAGCCGGGCTGACGGCGTACAATTAGGGTGAGCTCTGAATGGAAAGGAGGCGTGACGTGGTGAACGAATCAGCTCTGCGCGACGCGATACAGGAAGCAGCTCAGCCGAGCGGCGAGTGTCGGATCATCGGTTTCGAGCAGGTGAGGAGGTTGGCGGATGCCTTCGGCTCGGTCCGCGACGTCGAGCTGGCGGCGCTCCAGCTTGAGATCGTCCCGACGCGGTACGAGCGTAATCTGGGCACCATCGGCGTGGACGGGCAGCGCCGGCTTCTCCAGGCCAGCGTGGCCATCGTGGGCCTGGGAGGGCTTGGCGGGTACGTCGCCGAGGCCCTGGCCCGCATGGGCGTCGGCTGCCTGATCCTCATCGACGGCGATCGCTTTGAGGCACACAACCTCAACCGGCAGCTCCTCAGCAGGGAGGATAACCTGGACGTGGCGAAGGCGGAGGTGGCCTGTCGGCGTCTGGCAGGGGTGAACGCCGCCGTGGAGACGGTCTGCCACGCCGAGTTCCTCACAGACCAGAACCTGCCCCGGCTGTTGGCCGAAGCCGACGTGGTGGTGGATGCCCTGGATCGCTTGCCCACCCGCTTGGTCCTGCAGGATGGCGCCCGGGATCTCGGTATCCCTCTGGTGCACGGCAGCATCGGGGGCTTCTTGGGGCAGGTGATGACTGTCTTCCCCGAGGACGCCGGCTTGCACGCCCTGTACGGCGATGGCGAGGAGCTCCCGGAGCAAGGTCTCGAGTCGGAGCTGGGGACGCCGGCGCCGACGCCGATGGTCGTTGCGGCTTGGGAGGCGCAGGAGGTGGTCAAACTGCTCACAGGTGAGGGCCAGCTCCTCCGCGGCCGACTGTTGGTCATCGATATGGCGTCGGGGACCTCTCAGGTCCTGGAGCTGGGTTGATGCCGGTGGGCTATCCCTGGGCCGCGCGGCGGTTCAAGAGGGAGGTCAGAGCCTGGGCGATCTCTGCGCCGGCCACGGTGCCGAAAGAGGCTGTGTAGAGCAGTAGGAAGGGGAGCATGCCGCGTTGGCCGGTCTTGTAGGCCACCACCGCCGCAGCCAGCGCGTAAAGGGCCAGCACCAACTCGCCGATGACGCTGTGATCGAGGCCCAGCCGATACCCACTGGTGAGCCAGTTCCCCATCCTGCCCTCCACGCTGAACTTCGGCGTTCGAGCGAATGTCCCTCCCCAGCGACGTAACCCTCGCCCGATAGCCATCGTGTTGTTCCAGGCGATCCCGATCCCGATCAGAATCAAGAGGGGGAAAAGGAGCAGCCGTCTCGCCCAGTCTGGGTAGAGGGCCTCCTGGGAGAGGACGTAGACCACGGGAGGGCCCAGGCTCATCAGCAGCCCGATGGTTCCCAACGATGGCAGGGTCCTCTCCAGCAGAAGCAACGGCAGCGTCACCAGCAAGAGCAGAACCATCAGAGCGTGGGCCAGGTAGCCGCTCAGATGGAGCAGCGCCATCGCTTTCTGTCTCAGGTCCAGGCGTTGGCTCCGGGCGATCGGTTGGATAAGCTTGCGGAGCGTCTGCACCGAGCCCTGCGTCCAGCGCGCCTGTTGGCGCTTGAAGGCCGTCATCTGCGGTGGGAGCTCCGCCGGGGCGTCGACGGTGGGCAGGTAGAGCGTCTCCCAACCGGCCAATTGGGCCCGGTAGCTCAGATCGAGGTCCTCGGAGAGGGTAGTGGCGGTCCAGCCGCCGCTGTCCTCGATGCACGCTCTCCGCCACACGCCGGCGGTCCCGTTGAAGTTCATGAGCAGTCCGGAGCGGTCCCGCCCGCTCTGCTCGACGACGAAATGGCCGTCGAACGCTATGGCCTGGGCCCGAGTGAGTGGTGAGTAGTCGTCGTTGAGGTGCGACCAGCGCGCTTGCACGAGCCCCAGAGCGGGTCGGTCGAGAAAATGTGGAACGGTCTTGAGCAAGAAGTCGGATCGTGGGCGGAAGTCGGCGTCGAAGATGGCGACGTAGTCTCCGCGGGCCCGCTTGAGCCCCCAGGCCAAGGCTCCAGCCTTGAAACCGTGGCGGTTCGGGCGGCGCATCACGCTGATGTCCAGACCTCGCTTGCGGTGGAAGGCCGCTCGGCTGCGAGCCAGGCGGGTGGTCTCGTCGTTGGAGTCGTCGAGGATCTGAATTTGGAGGCGATCGCGGGGATAATCCAGGGCGGCCACAGCGTCTATGGCCCGCACGATGACGTGACGCTCGTTGTAGACCGGCACCTGCACGGTGACCGGAGGAAGGTCCTCCTGGCGGACGCTGGGCGTAGGGGGCACCTCCCGGCGGTGGCGTAGGTAGAGAAAGGCAAGGATGAAGGCGTTCAGCCCGTAGGCCGCCAGCCAGAGCGCGATGACGGTATGGATGATCGCCAGGGGCGTCACGTCAGGGTGAGGAGTTCGTAGGCGTGGATCGGGCCATCTGGTCCGGTCACACCCTCGAGAACGAGCGGGTGGGCCGTGACGTGAGTCGACGCCCGGCGATAGACCTCCGGGGTGATCAGGATCTGCCCGGGCTTCGCTGCAGCCTGGAGGCGGTTCGCCATGTTGACGCTGGGCCCAATGGCCGTGTAGTCGAATCGCTGCGACGTGCCGATGTTGCCCACAATGGCCTCTCCGACGCTGACGCCGATGCCATACTGGAGGTGGTGTTCCGGCGGCATACGAGCGTGGAGCTCCTTGGTCGCCTCCGCTATCTTGACGGCTGCCCTGATGGCTCTCAAGACGTAGTTCTCCTGTGTCAGTGGGGCGTTGAAGAAGGCGACTACGGCATCCCCTACGAATTTGTCGAGAGTGCCCTCCTCAGCGAGAACGGCCTCGGCCCCCAGGCCCAGGTATTCGTTGAGGGTCTCCATTAGCCTTTCGGGGGGATGCCGCACGCTGAAGTCGACGAAGCCGCGCAGATCGGCGAAGAGGCACGCTATATCGCGACGCACGCCTCCCAGGCTGAGTTCCTGGGGATCGTCGGGCAGTCGGTCAATAACCGTTGGGGAGAGGTAGCGCTGGAACAGACGAAAGCGCGACTCCAGCTTCCGCTGCCTGGTCAGATCGTCAATGACGATCGTCACCCCGTCCGTTGATCTGGCGCCCTGTCTCAGAGGTGACAGGGTCATACGCAGATTGACCATGTCACCGGATGGTAGCAGAAGGTCAAGCTCCAGGGGGCCGATGGGCTCGTCCCGGCGCCGTGTCGTCTCCACCAGCGGTCTCAGTTCGCGATCGAGAGCCGGACAGGTCTCGTTCAGGCGTTCTCCCACGGCAGCATCGGCTGCCTGCAGGATCTTCCTGGCGGCTCCGTTGATCAACGAGATGCAGTTGTCGCGGTCGAGGGTGAGCACGCCGCTGGTGACCGAGCAGAAGACGTTGTCCATCAACGACTTCGATTCGGCCACGTTCTCGAAGAGGCGCGCGTTCTGGATGGCGATGGTCGCGTAGTCCACCAGGGTCGAAAGAAGAAAGATGTCGCGCTCGGAGAAGGCGTCCTCGTGCTTGTGGCTGGAGAGGATCAACACGCCGATCACCCGGTCAGGGGCCTGAAGCGGGACGTATAGGAGAGCTTCGCAGGGCCACTCTGGCGTGATGTGAGCCCGATCTCCGGTGACGAGAACGGGACGGGCATTGCGTATGGCTCGGCCCGCGGCCGTCCCCTCCACGCTCAGTTCGAAACCCTCGGCGATCCTCCCGTTCAGGTTCTTCCCCGCCCGTAACTGAAGCACGCCCTCGGTTTCGTCCAGGAGGAACAGCATGCTCTCCTGAGCATCCGTCATGTGGAGGGCGATCTCGGTCAATCGGTCCAGCACCACGTCCAGTTCCAACAGCGAGGTCGTCAAGCGTCCAATGCTGTGGACCGCGTTCAGCTCTTGCTGCTGGCGACGGAGCGTTTCCGTGGTTGCAATCAGCTGCTCCGAGAGCCTATCTCGTTCTCCGCGCACCCTCATCTCACGCCGGGCGCGGTTGATCGTCTCCACCAGGTTGGATGGCCCAATCGGTTTGCTCACGTAGTCGCAAGCACCTGCTCGGAAGGCTTGCACGGCCTGGTTCGTCGACTTCTGCGACGTGGTCAGGATGATGGGAATGTCCCGGACTTCCTTGTGGAGGGTCCTCAGGACGTCGAGCCAGTCGGAATCCGAGATCTGGGCGTTCAACATGATCAGGTCGGGTTCCCTGTGCAGGGCAAGCTCGAATCCCTCGGCGCCCGTTGACGCCCAGAGGAATTGGAGGTCAAGCGGCCCACCGGTCATTTGGCCAATCTGTCGCCGTGCTAGCACATCGTCATCTATGACGAGGATGGTTGTCACGGTCCTCTCCCGCCCGAGGAGTGCTGCTGGTGATCGCCGAATGGTCGATCGCGAACGCGTGTTGGGACTATACATCGATCCATACGACAAGTCAACTTTGACTGCTCTCGGGCCCCCCGTCTCCTAGAGCCCATGGAGAGGATCAGGCTGGATGTGTGACATGACACTAGGACTTGGCGCCGGGCTGTTCCAGGTTGAGGCCCAGACGACCGAGCCACCGTTCCCAAAGGAGGTGCCGCCAGATTGGGCCGCGGGCTCGATGCCAGGAGATGTCGGCCGTGGGAGCTCGCGAGTCACCCCGCCCGAACTGCGCCTCGACGAAGAGGCCGACGATCCGATCGATGGGTTCCTTGGCCTTCGGCACCATGGCGCCCAGGTCCTGGGCCCACTCTATGGGCGTGTCCGGTGCCTGGAGGGGCCGACCCAGCCAGCGTCCGAAGCGAAGCAAGCGGGCGTAGGCCTGCTCTGCCGCAGGAAGGCGCCGCAGCCCGACGTTCTCCGCGGCCCACCATGCGGCGATCATCAGCAGGAGCAACAGGCCGCCGGCGGCCCAGATCCAGGGAGGTGGGCCCTGCATGGGCGCCTTCTCTTGGTCGGGGCCAAGCTGGGGACCCTCCTCAGGGAGTGGCGGGTAGCTCTCTTCCAGCATCAGGTCGTCCATCAGGTCTTGTTGCCCCGTCGCTGGTGGAGAGGACGACTCGTTGGCCGTTCCTGGATCAGGCTCGGGCCGGTTTAGGGGGGCCTGGCTGACGGTCGGTTCGAACTCGATCCAGCCGTAGCCAGGGAAGTAGATCTCCGGCCAGCTGTGGGCGTTGTCCTCGCGCACCCGGTAGATCCCGCGCTGCTCGTCATAGGTCCCCTCGGCATATCCTGATGCCAGGCGAGCCGGGATGCCCAGGCTGCGGGCCATGACCACCATAGCAGTCGCATAGCCGTTACAGTAGCCACGCTGGCTTTCAAAGAGCAGGAAGTCCACGTAATCCCGACCCGGCGGCGGCGCGGGCGGGTTCAGATCGTACACGATGGTCTTGCGCAGGTACTGTTCCAGCAGCCTGGCTTTGTCGTAGGGGGTGCTGGCCTCGCTCGTGATCCTCTCGGCCAGGACGCCCACCCGATCTGGAAGGGCGCCGGGAAGCTGGAGGTAGCGGGCGCCTACCCAAGCCGGATAGTCGCTGCCCGACTGCCTCAGCTCGACGGCGTTGGCCTGGGAGGTGCGAGAGGTGACGGTGTACTGCTCCCCTGCCCCCAGGGGGAGGACGCTTGAAAGGCGGTGGAACGCCCTCGGCGTCCCCTCGTCCACCCTGGCAAGAGCCTCTACCTCTCGGTCGACCGCCACTGGCTGTGACGCGCCGACTAGTAGATGGCGGCCGGGGAGGTAGTTCGTCACGGTCTGGCTGACGAGGCGACGCGCTGCCTCCTGTTGGACGTCGCTCACCTCGGTACCGGGAGGCAGCGAGACGACATCGCCCCTGGTCGGATTCCATTGCGCGCCGGTGTAGATACCGTAGACTGTCGCTCGCCAGTAGTAGCGGCCGCTGAGAGGGGCTTGGACGTCGAGGACCAGCGTGCCCTCCAGGGCGGACGGTCCGCCGAGGGCCAGGGAAGAGCCGAACGGCTCGGCTGTCTCGATCTCGCCGCTGTGGACCGAGGAGAAGAGTCGTTGCCATTCTTCCTCGACCGTCTCCCAGGGGGTGTTGATGCGCTCCCAGATCTCGGATACCGAGGTCGATGCCGCCGACGCGCTGGGTAGGACCCACGCCAGGGCTAAGACGAGCAAGGCCAGCGCCAGGCTGGATCGGAGCACGTTGATCCCCAGCTTGGGATCGTAGGCCACCTGTTGCTGACGCCATGTCATCTCCTGCTTGGAGGTCTGAGCCCGTCCGATATACAGCAGGGTCAGGAGGAGATAGAGGATCAGATACCGGAGCAGCGGAGCGTCGCCGACGTAGAAATGCGTGGCGGCGATGGAGGCGATGCCGAGTGGCACGGCTGTCAGCCACGGTCGTTGTCGCCGGTAGGTGTTCCACGCCGCGCTGTAGCCGAGGACCCAGAAGAGGATGCCGAGAAAGAGGAGGAAGATTAAGGTGTCCTGGCTCGTGCCACCGCTGAGCGCCTGCTGGACCCAAGTGGCGATGCGCGTGCCTAGCTCGAAGATGCGCTCGCGCCAGCTCAGGTCCTCTGGAAGGCTCTGAGCGGCGAGGAACCCAACCCAGGCCGTGCCGTACACGGCGCTCACCAGATGGCTGAACCCGCTCCGGAAGGTGCTGATGCTGAGGAGAAGACCGGCGATGAGGCTCACCAGTCCGGCCAGCGGGACAACCTCAAGCTGATCGGTCCACTCTGTGGCGACGATGGTCAGGGCGGAGGTGAGCACCATCCCGATGAGAAGGAGTGGGGTGCTCCACCCCTCGTCTGCTCTGTGGTCTCTTGTCAAATGCTAACCCTATCTAGAAAGCCCCGGCCGAGCTGAGCCCCCGGCAGCATGCCGAGCCCTCGGCGAGACGTGCAAACATGCCCCTCATTATAACGGGTCGGCGCCATGTGGCAAGGATGACGGATCGGCCGGGCAATCGCATTCGGCATGCCTGTTCAGCCTGTCTCGCCAGATCCAGAGGGAACAAAGGGCGGCAACAAGCAGCCGCAATCAACCCGATGCCAATGGGATGGTCCTGACCGTCTGGCTTCTGCGGTTCTATGGCTCGTTCAGGTCGTAGATGATGCGCAGCCCATGGAGCGTGAGCCAAGGGTCCACGACGTCGATGACGTCCGTTTCCTTGGCGATCACCTCGGCCAAGCCCCCGGTGGCGACGACCCGGGTCTCCTCGCCGAGCTCGGCCTTGAAGCGGGCCACCATCCCCTCCACCAGACCCACGTAGCCGAACAGCAGCCCCGACTGCATGGCGTGAGGCGTGTTGCGCCCGATGACCGAGGGCGGGCGGCTCAGCTCCACACGAGGGAGCTTGGCCGTGCGCTCGAAGAGCGCCTGGGCGGCGATGCCGATGCCCGGGGCGATGGCGCCGCCGAGATAGTCCCCATCGGCGGAGACGGCGTCGAAGGTGGTCCCCGTGCCGAAGTCGACCACGCAGGCCGGCACGCCGTAGAGGGCTTTCACCGCCGCGGCGTCCACCACACGATCCGCTCCCACCTGCCGCGGATCGTCGTACCGAATGCGCACCCCGGTGCGGACGCCGGCGTCGACCAACAAAGGCTCGATACCGACATAGCTCCGGGACGCTTCCTCAAAGGCCTGGCTGAGGGGCGGCACGACACTGGCGATGGCGACGCCGGAGATCGCGTCTTCCTTGCGCCCCTGGTGCTCAAACAATTGGAGCATCAGTATGCCGTATTCGTCGGGCGTCTTCTCATGGATCGTCCGGATGCGCCAGCGGGGACCCAGTCTATCGCCTTCGTATAGTCCGAAGGTGATGTTGGTGTTGCCGATATCGATGGCTAGGAGCATACTGTTCCTCCAGAAAGGGCTGAGGTGCCTGGGCTCTCTCAAGTAGCAAGCGCTGGGATTCTTCTCACGTCAGTCGCCCCGAGACGGGACTCAAAGCAGCATGGGAGTTTCGGCCAGATGTGTGAGATGGCGCTAGACGCTCGATCCTTGTGATCGGGTGGCGATCTGCCGCCAGGCCGCTACCACAGACACGGTGATGACGACAGCGACGATGATCTCCGGGATGCCGTGCGTGAGCGCAACGGTGCTGGCCAAGCCAATGCTCATGTAGCCGCGCAGGACCGCCAGGCTGAGGACCAGGACGGTGTTCGTAGCCGTCCCGATGGCTGCCCCCACGCCGACCGCCAGGAGTTCATTGAAGCGCTTCAGGCCCGCGTAGGCGAAGTAGGCCGTGACGCCAATGAAGATGCGTGGGATGATGGCCACCAGCGGGTCCTTGAAGATCGGCGTCGCTGCCCGGATGAGGCTGAACAGGCCGAAGAAGAGGCCGATCAGTCCTCCTACCATCCATCCCTCCAGGATACCACCAACGATGGCCGGGATGTGCAGGGTTGTGGCGTTGACGCCGGTGGGGAAGGGAATGAAGCCTCCCACAGGCAACAAACCCAGCAACACCGTGATCGCCGTCATCATGGCGGCAATCACGATTCGACGTACCAGGACGGTCGTCGTTTGTCCATTCGCGTTCAAGGTGTCCTCCTCTTCAGAGCTACTTCAACGAAGCGATGAATGCTTGCAGCCAGGCGATAGGCGCCTGATCTAGGGACGCGGCGTCAATCCATAAGGTCGCCACGCAGAATGCCGTCGCAACGGTCAGCGCAACGTAGTCGGCAGGACCGGCACGGAGCCGGTGGCGCTGCGTGCGCCCCCTGCCGCCGGTGTAGCCTCGCGCGTCCATAGCCACGATCAGCGCCTCCGATCGCTGCAGACTGATCAGGAAAAGCGGGATCAGCAGCGGCAACAGGCGGCGCGTGGCCTTGATGAAGCGGAAGCGTCCTGACGTACCGAAATCGGCCCCTCGCGCGATCTGAGCTTTGACCAGCCGCTCCATCTGCAGAGCCAGCGTCGGCACGAAGCGCAGCGCGATGGTGATGACCAGGGTCAGCTCGTGAGCGGGGAAGCCGATCCGCTGGAGCGGCGCCAGCAGGCCCTCGGTTCCGTGCACCAGCTCGGTCGTGGTTGTCGAAAACGTCAGCAGGCTGGTGAGCACAAACAGCTCGACCAGCCGGGCTGTTGAGACGACGATGAGCCGGAGCGTGCAACTCGTCAATGCCACAAGACCCCATCGCCAGATGGTGGTGCAGTCGTTGGCGGATCCAAAAGAGTGGGGAGGAAATAGCATCTGGAAGAGGGCCAGAAGGGCCAGGGCCGGCAGGGCGGGCCGCAGCCCTCGCAGGGTGTGACCGAGGGGAAGCTTGGAGAGAACCAGCAGGAGCCCGACCATCAGTACCAGCAAGATGTTGGCCAGATAGGTGTTGCTGAAAGTGATCGCCACGACGATCAACCCGAAGGCCAACAGCTTGAAGCGCGGGTCCAGGCGGTGGATGATCGAGTCGCGTGCCAGGTATTGCCCGATGGTCACGTAGCGCAGAAACTCGAGCTGACTCATGTTTCTTCCCCGTCCTCGTCAACCTTCTGACCGGACGACGGTGCAGGCAGGCAGGAAAGGATCGCCGACGCGGCTTCATCGATGGTCAGCGCATCCTTCGACCGGCACCAGCCGCGCTCGTGCAGCGCCGTCATCATGCTAACCGCCGGGGGAACGTCGAGTCCCAGGGTCCGCAGCTGTTCGGCGCGAGAGAAGACGCGGCGCGTCGGCCCCTCCATCACCACCTGGCCCTCGTTCAGCACGTAGACGCGCTCGGCCAGCACGGCGACGTCGTCCATGTTGTGGGTGGCGAGGATCAACGTCATCTCCTCTGCCGTGTTCAGGTGGCGTAGGATGGCCAGCAGGTCTCGGCGACTGCGCGGATCCAGGCCCGCGGTTGGCTCGTCCAGGAGCAGCAGCCGGGGACGCAGGGCCAGCACGCCTGCCAGCGCGGCTTTTCTCCTCTCCCCTCCGGACAGGCTCTGGGTGAAGCGGTCCTTGTAGGCCTGGAACGGAAGTCCCATCACGTTCATCGCCCAGCGCACGCGCTCACGGACAGCCTGATGATCAAGGCCCAGCTGGCGCGGTCCGAAGGCCACGTCATCGCCCACGTAGGTCTCGAATAGCTGTTCCTCCGGGCGCTGAAAGAGGATACCGATTCTTCCGCGAAGCCTCCGTTGGTCAGTCCCCGGATAGGAGCTCCCATCCTGGTCCATCACAGTCACTCGGCCGGCGTGCGGCTCTAAGAGGCCCGCGATGTGCTGAAGGAGTGTGGACTTCCCGGAACCCGTCGGCCCTAGCAGGCCCACCACGCCCCCCTGGTGAACCTCCATACTAACGCCGTCCAGAGCCTTTGCGGCGAGCGGCGTGTCGGCCAGATAAGTGTGGTGCAGATCGCGGATGGCGACGAGGGGTTGGCCGCCGGCGTCAGGAGGCGCTGGCGTCGACGGTGCGCCGGGCCGGGCCGGATCGGCGTCGGAGAGCAAGGGGGTGAGGGCATCGACCAGTTCATCCTGCGTCAGCACCCCGTCCGGGAACCCCGGGTGATGGCGAGCCACTCTCGATGCCAGGAGAGAGACCGGCGGCGGCTCCAGACCCAGTGAGGCTAGCTTGTCCAGATCGGCAAACAGAGACCGCGGGGAGCCGTCGTGTGCCACGCGGCCCTCTTGCAGGGCGATGATTCGCTCCGCTAACGTCGCCTCGCTCATCCAATGGGTGATCAACACGACCGTCATGCCGTCGGCGTGGAGCCCGCGCAGGAGAGCCTGCATCTGTCGGCGGCCGGCGGGGTCGAGCATGGCGGTGGCCTCGTCGAGCACCAGGCAGCGCGGATGCATAGCCAGCGCTCCGGCGATCGCCACTCGCTGCTGCTGGCCGACGGAGAGGAGGTGAGGCGGACGCTGCCGTTGCTCGCCCATGCTCACCGTCGTCAGCGCCCAGCGAATCCGACGCTCGATCTCCTGCGGGACCAGTCCGAGGTTCTCGGGGCCGAAAGCGACGTCGTCCTCCACCGTCGTGGCCACGATCTGGTCCTCCGGCCTCTGGAAGACCATGGCCACCCTAGACCGGATGGCGGGCCAGGCGGCCCGGTCGTGGGCATCCAGACCGGCGACGCGGACGTGGCCTCGGGTGGGCAAGAGCAGCGCGTTGAGGTGTCGGGCAAGGGTCGTCTTGCCGGAGCCGTTGGCGCCGACGACGGCGATGAACTCGCCATCCTCGATGGTGAGGGTCACGCCGCGCAGGGCATGAACGGGCTCGGCACCGTCTCCCTCGTACGTGTGGTGCAGGTCCCGGATCTCGATCAGAGGTTGAGCAGGTTCCACAGGAATAGGCCTTCCAGCAGCAGGATCAGGAGGCACAAGGGAGAAGGGGAAAAGGGAGCGTCACGCCGCCCCTTGTCGCCGTCTCGGTCGCCCTCGCGATCCCAGCAGCACCAGCAAGCGGTCTCGTTGCAGCTATCGATTGGTTCGTCGCTCGACGATCAGCTCACGGCCTGGGCGGTCCGTGGCACACCTATTCTACTCGGCCCAGCGGCTCTGTCAAGGATGGGTGAGACACGGTGACAGGGAGACAAGGAGACACGATCCCAACCTTCCAGCCTTCACGCCTTCAGACCTGCCAACGTTCAAGCCTACCAGCGTTTCCTCTCCCCCTCCATTGCCCCCTCTCCGTGTCATCCTATCCCCGCCGTCAGGGTAATCGCATATGAAGGCGCGACCTAAGGAAATGCTCGCAGTCCCCGTCTCGAGGACGTCTTTCGTGCGCACATCTGCAGTAGAGCGAGCATCGCTGAACGTCGGCGAGTAGGTTGGCCTGGCCTTCCTCCTTCGCCAAGCCGTCGACGACGGCCACCGCGCCCGCCGTTCCCCCTAGCTTGCCCTCACTCTCGTCCATACCCTCTTTGACGAGGCCTACCAACACACCGTGTCCGGCGGCTCCCTCCAGCCGGCCTCCACGTCGAGGCCGCCGGCGCCGCAGCCGATCTCGCCCAGCTAGTCCAGACCCTCCGCATCATCCGCAGCGGAGAAGCAGGGGAGCGTAGGCGACGCGGTCACGTTTCGAATCTGCCGAGCAGAGGGCTCGGGGCTCATTCACCCGGGCCTATGCGCACCTCCCCGAGAACCAGGGCCCGGTTCTCGGTCGGTGCCGCCTCCGACGCCACCTCCAGGCGCTCCCCCGTCCAGACGTCGTAGAAGCCAGTGATCAGTCGGTACGTCCCCGCCGGGGCGTCGTCCGCGATGCGCAGGTGGATGCGGTCGACCAGGATCTCCCCCTCGTGCCAGGAGGTGGTGGGATAGAAACCGTGACAGGGCTCGCTGTCGTTCTGACCCCACAGAGGATCTCCCGTCCTGGGGTTGACCCGTCCGACCAGGTGGACGAAGACGGTGTAATGCTCCGTCATCGGTTTCAGGCCCAGGTAGGTGAGCTCAAGACCGATCGTCTCGCCGGGTCGATAGGTCTCCTTCTCGATGCTGTAGCCCACAAGCTGGATGTGATCCGCCCACGTGGCCTCCAGGGGATACGTCGGTTGAACCGCCGCCCGCGCGCCGGCTGGGACGGTGTACGAGACGAAGGCGACGCGAGCGCCGGTTGGGCTATGGTCGCGACTCTTGCCCTCCGGAAAGGTAGTCTCCAATGCCGTGAGACTGGTGTCCCCTGCGCCCTGCACGATGAGGTACGTGGTATCGGCCTTCGTCTCGCGGGGCGCCGCAAAGCAGACTCGGCCGTTGTATCCGCGTACGCCCTCTCGCAGATCGGCGTGGAAACGGATGGCCGGGTGTTTGGGTAGCTCCGGTGAGAGATAGACTTGCTGCTTGGCCGGCAGGGCGCCAATGGTCTCGCCCATAGCCGAGACGTCCGCCTCGAAGTGCTTGGGTAGGTCTGGGTTCGATGCCCAGACCACGAAGTAATCCCGATAGGTCACAACGCTGCTGAAGGCGAAGCCGGCCAGAAGGATGACGATCCACGTAGCCCGCGCCCACCCCGTCGGCCGGCGATCCCGCTTCTCCAGCCGGCGGCACAGGAGGGTCCAGGGCGTCAGGGCGCCTATGGCGATCAGCATCGCCACCGCCGGCAGGGCGCCGATGGCTCGTTTGGCCGTCGGGCCCTTCCCGGCCAAGGCAGCCGGAATTGTCATCAGTCCGAGCCAGATCAGGGGCAGGGCCCGGTTGGGCTTCCTCACCCGCAGCAGGCTCAGGGCGACGCCTGCTGCGAGAAGCACCGAGAGGAAGGGGTTCAACGACGGCCGGCCGGGGATGGTGCTGTAGGGGGTCTGGTCACCGACGAAGCTGAAGGCCAGCACGGCCTCCCAGGCTTGGCCCGCCACGGCGCGCAGGCTGCTGCCCGTTGCCTGGTCCGGGTGAACCACCATCGCCTCCTCGATCCGGCGGGAGAAGCTGCCTGGATGGGTCACGAAGTGGATACCGAGCGGCGCGAAAACGAGGAGCGATACGGCAGTGACGATGATCAGCCCCTGCCAATGGCGCTTGGTGATGGCCCCTTCCTCCCAGCCGGAGGCCGCGAAGCCGGTCAGCACCAGCACGGGGAGTAGGCGGGCGGCCTGGTACGTATACAGACTCAGCCCCAGCGCAGCCCCGCAGAGCACGAAGGCCCCGCGGCGCTGGTTCTCGAGCCCGCGCCACAGGAAGAGGACCGTCGCGGCGGCGAAGAGAGGCACTAGGATCGCGCGCACGCCGATCCGGCTCCAGTTCAGGTGCCAGTAGGAGACGGCCATCATCAAGGCCGCCAGGAGCCCGCCCCATCGCCGCAGCGGCTCCTCGGCGCTCTGGAAGAGGGTATCGGCGGCCAAGTAGACCAGGGGGATGGTGACGATACCGGCCAATGCCGAGGTAAGGTGGATCGCCAACGTCGAGGCTCCGAAGAGGAGGAAGCTGCTCGCCACCAGGTAGCTGAAAAGGGGCTCCCGGTTGGGCGGGTACATGATGCGGGGGGTCTGGCCTTCCAGCAGCTGCAGCGCGTCGACGCCGTAGTAGGCGGCATCGTAGCCGTCCGCTGGAGGCAGGCTCCCGATGCGATGGAGGCGCAGGAAGGCCGCGCTGGCAGTGATGGCGACGAGCAGGACGAGCTTGACCCAGGGCCGATGCTGGAGGGGACGATGTGCCATAGCGTTGGGGTCCGCTCAGCGGCAGATGAGCGAGGGCCAGGAGCTCTTGCGCAGCACCTCGTCGACCGTGCTGCCCAGGACGGCCTCTGCCATAGGCCCCATCCCGTAGCCGCCCATCAGAATCAGGTCGCAACCTCTCTCGGCGGCTGTCGTGAGGATGGTGTCGGCGACGCTCTGCTTGTCCTCCCGTTGGACCTCCCTGCAGTCGGCGTCGACCCCGTGTCTCCTCAGGTAGTCCTGTGCCTCCGCCAGGGTGTCGGCGTTGACCCGGTCCCCCTCCACGACCGAGAGAACGGTCAGCGGCAGATCCCAGCGCCCTGCGATGTAGGTGGCGACGAAGAGGGCCTCTCGGGCCTTGGGCGTCCCATCGTAGGCCAGCAGCGGATGCTGGAGCGGGGATGGATCGTCGGGCACGACCAGCACCGGCCGGGGACAGCGCCTGATGATGGTGACGATGCCCGAGCTCAGCTTCGACATCGGTTTGGGCATCGGCGGGTAGTTGAGGCTCGTCACCACCAAGTCTGTCCACCGGGCTCGATCGCAGATCCGGCGGTGGACGGGGCCGACGTCGAAGGCCAGGCTGCCCTCGACGCCCACCTCGTTGCACCGGCGCTCAAACGTGGTCCGGACGGCCTGCGTCTCGGGCTGCCCCATCTCCTCCTCGGAGCCCAGGATGTGGAGCCCCCACAGGCGTGCTCCCTCCCGGTGGGCCACGTGCAGCGATTGCTCCAGAGCCGACCAACCGCTATCGTCGCCGCGGATAGCCACCAGGACGCTGACGAAGAGACGGTCGTCCTGGCGGGGGGCCAGGCGTTCCTCTCGCCACCGGCCCGTCGGGGGGCCAGGCTCAAGTTCGTCCGGCGTGATGGCGTCCAGCACTCTCTGCCCGATCCGTCGCACCACGTGCCCGGGCTGTTGGCTGAAGCGGTTGACCAGGTCGCTGGCTGCCATGTCGGGCGTCACCTGCCAGCCTAGTTCCTCCTCCAGCTCGGTCTGGTGCTCGGACAGCCAGAGGTAGAGATCGGTCTCCGTCCGCTCTGGGAAGTCCCGCAGGATGCCTCGTTTGCGGATCAGCCGCACCACCGGGAGGTAGACGGTGTTGTACCAGTGGGCCACCGCCTCCTCATAGGGCACGTGGCGCTCCTGCTCCATGCCCATGAAGTAGCGGTGCACCTTGATGTGCTCCTCCAGGATCTGGTACCGCCCGGGTACGGTGAGCCGAAGGTTGGCCTCCGGGCGGACCTCGTGGAGGTTGGTGTGATCCAGGAAGTCGGCGTATTCGGCCTTGATGATCATATCGTCGGGCTCGACGTCGGGCGACAGGGGCACCTTCGTGTCGACCTCGGTCACGTAGGCCTGGATGTGGTCCGAGCCCAGCCGTCGGGCGACCGAGACGCGGTGATTGCCGTCGCGGACGAAGTACGCGTCGCCGATCTTGTACACCTCGATGGGGGGCACGCCCTCGAGTCCCGTCATCGCCACCTCGATACGGGCCCAACGGTCCCTGGCGCTCTCTTGTTTCGGTAGGAATCTGCGGGTGAAGTCCTTGTAGCGCCCCACGCTGCCCACGATGGCGTCGAGAGGGATGTCCTCCAGCCGCCTCGAGTGGCCCTCCCGGGCCTTCAACTGGCGTCGAACCTCCTCGTAGGAAAGGAGCTCCGCCGAGCGCCCCGTTAGGCGAGCCACAACGCCCTCCAGTTTCCCTTGAAGCCGCGCGCGCTGGAAGTCCTCCACGGCAGACGCTAAGCTCTGTTTCATAGTGGGGCTATTATAGGCAGAGGCGTGGGGGCGTCAAGATGGCGCAGACCGTCAGGGCCGTCCGAAATCGGCGATGATGTAGTGCCCCCAGTCCGCCTTCGACACACCGAGCCCTATCTCGGAGAGCCAGTCGCTGAGCAGGGTGCGCCGATGGGGATCGTTAGGCGGCGTTTCGTCCATCCAGACCTCGACTGCCCGCTGGGGCGTCTGCGTCTGGGCCCAGCACTCGGCCCACCCACTGGCCTGATAGCCCGCGCGGATGATGCGCGTCTTGATGTCCGCCCCGTCGGAACCGGTGTGGCTGCACCAGCCTCGCCGAGCGCAGTCGTTGGCGTGAGCCTGAGCGGCCTGCTCCAGGGTCTGATCGTAGGTGAAGGGCTCCAGGCCGTGCTCCGCCCGCACTTCGTTGATCAGCTGGGTGATCTGCTGTGGCCAGGCCGACAGGTCGGCCGGGGGAGCGGCCGGCGGCGCCGACGTGGGGACGGCGGAGGACGATGTGGTCGCCTCGGAGGCGACCGTGCTGGTGGTCGAGGGCGTGGTCGTCGGGTCCGGCAGCGGCGTCGGGCTGGGGGCCGGGGCCTCCGTCGGGGCCGCCGTGGGGGCCGGGCCCGGACCGCTCAGCGGCACGATCAGCTGCTGCCCGACCACGATCCGGTCCGCGTCGTCCAGGCTGTTCACCGTCTGCAGGTCATGGAGTTCGACGTCGTAGGTCCCCGCGATCCCGATCAAGGTCTCGCCAGGTTGTACCTCGTGGACGATCCAGAACGGCGACGCGCCCTCCCAGGCCTTCTCCGAGGGAATGGTGAGGGTCTGGCCGGCCTTCACCACCGTGGATGCCCCCATCTCGTTCGCCATCTGAATCGCGGCCATGGAGACGCCGTACTGCTTGGCCAGCCCCAGCAGGGTGTCGCCGGGCTGAACAGTGTGCAGAGTGCCGCCTTCGGTCGTCGTCGGTGGCTCCGCCGTTGGCGCGGCGGTGGGCGATGCCGATGGCGGTGGCGGTGGCGTGAGCGATGGCTCCCCACCAGGCCTAATGGGGGTCATCGCCGGGAAGCTGGGCAGGGCAGGCGGCGTGGGCGAGCCCTTCCCGGGCCCGATCGCGCAGGATGTGACGAGGAGGGTGGCGAGGAAGCACGCTATCAGCCGCCAGAGCAGCGATCTCCAACCAGGGAGATCGACGTCAGCGATATCCATGGCTCGGCATTCTAACCGGGGTTGGCGGGATGTCAAGTGCCCCCCCGGACGCGCCTCAAGGAGCTACAGCCGCGTCTTGATCTCCCGGTCGTACTCGGAGAAGTAGCGGCTGATCACCGTCAGGTCGAAGGAGCTCAGAATCGACTCCTTTGGCTCCCGCTCCAGCAGGAAGCGGAACGACTCGGCCACCAGATCCTCGGGGCTGACGTCGCCCCCGGTGAGCCTCTCGTAGTCCGACTTCTTCAGCGTCACGCTGTGGCGGCTCTGCCCACCGCCCTCGCGCACCGTCACCTCGAACTGATACCCATCGTCCCGTTCCGACGTGCTGACGTCGATCTTGGCCATCTCTCCTCCTTATCCACGTGCTAAGCGTCCCGAGCTTGTCGAAGACAAGCATCCTGAGCTCGCCGAAGGATGCGGCTCCCGACATCTAATAGGGTAAGCATCCTGAGCTCGCCGAAGGATGCGGCTCTTGCTGATGTATTCAGCCAAATTGTACCGCACATCGGCGTCACTACAAGGTCCAGGCTGATTCGTCTTCGCCAAGGTGACCGGCACCTAGGCCATGCCATCGACAAGCCGAGCCCGACGCCTGCCGAAGCCGATTAGGACACTGAGGGGTTCTTCCCAAGTGCCGGTCAAGGGCGAGTTGGGGATCGTTGGCATCGAGACGACCCAGTCGTCTTTCGCGGCCCATCGCCTGCAGTCTACCGCGGCACCCACTTGACCGCGTCGAAGGCGATCAACCGCGTGACCCGCGGCTCGTAGGTGGGGTCCGACAGCGAGACGTACCCCGAGCCGTCCCCCAGGAAGCGGTAGGTCCCCAGCGAGACCCAGCGGTCGCCGTTGGTGCTCTGGTTCACCACGCGCAGCGTGTAGCCGTTGGCGTGCCGCACCCAGTAGCGAGCATGCGAGGTCGTGGTGTAACGGTAGGGGATGTAGGCGAAGACCTCGTAGTTGCGCGCCTCAAGATCGGGATACCAGCGCGCCCAGTTGTAGTTGTAGCGCGCCCAGTCGTTGTTCCTCGTCCAGGTCAGCGTCCCGTTGTATCCCTCGTCGACGTAGCGCCAGCCGCTGCTCGAACCACCCTTGGTGAACCCTGCGTCCCTGTCGTCGACGACCACGGTACCCCCCGGCGGTGGTGGCGGCGGAGCGCCATCTCCGTCCCAGGAGAGCTGGGCGACGGCGAAGCCGCCCTTCTCGAAGTACTCCAGCTTGATCGTCACCTCGCCGGAGAGGTGAATGTCCCCCGTGTAGGTGGTCGCCGCCTGCTCGTACCAGGCGTCCACCAGCCGATGCCCGTTGACCCACAGGCGCGCCCCGTCATCGACGGTCAGGGAGAAGTGATACATCCCCGGGGACAGCTCCACCGTCCGCGTCCAGCGTGCCGAGAAATGATCGGCATTGATGGTGCCGGGCGCCGGTGAGCCAGTCCCCCAGTCGAAGGCCACCGCGCTCTCCTGGCGCGTCAGGGCCGGCGTGCCGCTCAGTACCATATTGTTGAAGTACTCGGCGTCCCAGGGGCCGCTGGGTGGGGGGGTATCGCCCGGACGGGTCCAGGAGAGACGGGCCACGGCATCGCCCCCGTTCTCGTAGAACTCCACCTTGACCAGGTGATGTCCCTCCCCCAGGTACCGCTCGAAGGTGAAGGTCTCGGCCGAGTGGTCGTACCACTGGTCGAGCAGCAGGACGTCGTCGATCCATACGCGGATCCCGTCGTCGCTGGTAGCGCTGAAGCGGTAGGTGCCCGGCGTCACGTCGATGTACCGCGTCCAGCGCGCTGAGAACTGGTCGACCGGCACGCCAGCTCCGGGGGAGCCGGTGCCCCAATCGAAGTCGATGTTCGCATCCTCACGGGTCAGCACGGGCGACCCATCGAGGAACCGGTTGTCCCAGTATTGAGCGTGCCACGTCGGATCGCTGTGCTGAGGGCGAACCGGGCCTTGTGCCGCCGCAGGTGCCGCCAGACTTAAGAGGATGATCATCAAGCCTGCAAGCCGCAGTCCTTTAGCCATCTTGGCCTCCTTACGCTGCTATCGTACTATGATTTACGGTCCTCTAACTCTAAGACGACGAATCGGCTCCAAAGGTTCCCTGTCTCACCTCCGTCTCCACCGGCGTGCTGCAGTAGCGACGAGGATGGCGCCCTTGGGCCGGGGAGCGGGCATGGCGTGCGAACGCCGCTCATCGAGTCTCAGGAGATCCAACCCGTTCGGCCGGGATCTCCTGAGTCCTCGGAACGTGGGACATGGGTCGCTACGGTTCGATCTCTGTTCCCAACACCTCCAGGAACCGCGCCAACCATGCCGGGTGGGCCGGCCACGCCGGCGCGGTGACCAGGTTACCCTCCACGTGGGCCTCGTCGACCGCGATCTCCGCAAACTCCCCGCCAGCGCGTTTCACGTCCGGTCCGACGGCCGGGTAGGCAGAGCAGCCTCTGCCCTCCAGCACGCCGGCCGCCGCCAGAACCTGTGGCCCGTGGCAGATGGCCGCGATAGGTTTGTCGGCCTCGGCGAAGTGGCGCACCATGTCCAGAACGCTCTCGTTGAGGCGGATGTACTCCGGCGCTCGTCCCCCCGGAATCACCAGCGCGTCGTAGTCGGCAGCCTCCACCTCGTCGAACGTGGCGTTGAGGGCGAAGTTGTGGCCCCGCTTCTCGCTGTAGGTCTGGTCGCCCTCAAAGTCGTGGATGGCGGTGCGGACCACCTCCCCGGCCTCCTTGTCCGGGCAGACGGCGTGCACCTCGTGGCCCACCATCTGCAGGGCCTGGAAGGGCACCATAACCTCGTAGTCCTCGACGTAGTCACCAACGAGCATCAAGATCTTCTTCGTTCCCATCTCTCCAACTCCTTTGTGTGGACTGTCTTTCAACGATGCCGATTGCCTTGTCGAACGATGGTCACCGCCGTCGCCCGCCAAGGTGCAGGTCTCTTACGTCGGCCTATAGATTCTCAATCTCTACCGGCTCAATCGCCCCTGCCGGCTCGAAGTCCAGGACCTGTCCGTAGAACGACAGCTCTGCCTGGAGCGCCCGCTCGATACTCTCGGCGCGGCGGAAGCCGTGCTGCTCACCCTCGAAGAGCACGTAGGCCACCGGCAGCCCCTTCTGCCGCAGGGCATCGACCATCATCTCCGCTTGCTCCGGCGGCACCACCTGATCCTCCGTCCCCTGCAGGAAGATCACCGGGCACGAGATCTGATCCGCATGGTACAACGGCGAGCGCTCGCGGTAGATGGCCTCCCGCTCCGGATAGGGGCCGATCAGGCTGTCCAGATAGCGCGATTCGAATTTGTGCGTCTGCTCGGTCAGGGCCGTCAGGTCGCTCACCCCGTAATAGCTGGCCCCGGCCGCGAAGGACTGCCCGGTCGTCAAGGCGCGCAGGGTGGTGTAGCCGCCGGCGCTCCCCCCGCGGATGAGGAGCCGCTCCCCGTCCACCTCGCCCTGCTTGGTCAGATACCGGGCGCCGTGGATGCAGTCCTCCACGTCCGCGACGCCCCAGTCCCCTTCCAGCCGCCGGCGATACCGCCGCCCGTAGCCCGTGCTCCCCCGGTAGTTCACGTCCAGCACTGCAATGCCCCGGCTGGTCCAATACTGGATCGCCAGGTTGAGCGTCCCCGCCGTCGCCGCCGTCGGCCCGCCGTGGCTGATGACCAGCAGCGGCGGTCGGGCCCCCTCCGGACCCTTGTAGCCGGGGTTCTTCGGCGCATAGAAGAAGCCGTACGCCGTCAACCCCTCCTCTGTCGGGAACTGAACCGGCCTGGGCAGCGATAGATACCCCTCCTCCACCGGCACCTCCGTGGCCTGGCGTAGGACCTCCGTCTCGCCCGTGCTCAGATCGAGCGCCACGATCGACTGGGGACCCGTCGGCGATCCGCCGCGGAAGACGGCTCGCTCCGCCGTCGCTTGCACGTAGGCGATGTCCGTGTAGGGTAGCTCGTAGGGCTTCAGCGCCAGTGTCTCCAGGTCCAGACTCGCCAGATGCCAGATGCCGTCCTGGGTGTAGGAGCAGATCATCCGGTCGGCAGAAGCGAAGGCGTAGGTCGACATCCCGAAGACCCATTGCGGTTTCCCAAACTCGGCCTCCACGTCCACCAGCCGTTCGATCTCCCCCTCGTTGACGCGGTAGAGGTTCCACCAGTTGCCCCGGTCCGAGACGAACGTGAGCCGGCCATCGGGCGACCACTGGGGCTGGAAGATCGATTCATCGGGTCCGCCTGCGATCCGTCGTCTCCGGCCGATCGATCCATCCTCCGCCACCTCCCCCACCCACAGCTGTGTGCCCTGCCAGGGCATGCGGGGATGGTTCCACGTCAGCCACGCCAGCTGGGCGCCGTCGGGGCTCAGGCGAGGCGAGGCGTAGAAGTCGTTGCCGGAGACGAGCTCTGTCGCCTCGTGACGGCCCTCTATGGGAACGCCGACGATGGCGTTGACCGGCTCACCCTCCGCGCTGTGATCCTCGCGCACGCAGATGAGGCGCTGTCGGCACCCGTCGATCACCCCGTCCGCGTAGCGGGCCTCCTTCTCCGGCGTGATGGGGACGGGCGCGCTGCCCGGGTCCTGACGGTAGAGGCGCTGATCCTCCCAGTTGGAGACGTACAGCGTCTCCCCGTCTGCGACGTAGGCACCGCCGCCGTACTCGTGCACCCGCGTTCTGGCGCTGAAGGACTCGGGGATGGCTTCGCTCAGCGACCCGTCTGCGGATCGGCGGACGATGGCGTAGCGCCCGTCCTCGGACGGGTGCATCTCAATCCAGATCGTCGTCCCGCCGACCAGGGCAATCTCGAGGAGACGCAGCGATTCGGCTGCGATCAGCTCGGCCGTGATGGGCGAGTCCCAGGATCCGTAAGGTGCGATTTCGACGTTTGGCATCTCGATTATCACCTCTCTTGTCTGAGCGACCGATGAGTCGCCCGCAGCGGTATTGGGCCGACGCGCTACGTCCTGCGGCCGCACACTGCCATTCCCGCGCCGCCCAGGCCGAGGAGAAGGATCCCGATCAAGATCCAGGAGCGATTCTCGGCCTCGGTGTCCAGCGCTATGGGCGCTGAGGCCGGCGATGACGTAACCGTTGGGCTCGCATAGGGCGAGGGCGTTGGTGTGGAGGACGGCCTACGCGTCGGCCTGGCGGTGGGCGTCCGCGTCTCGGAGGGCCTAGCGCTCGGCGACGCGCTCGGCGACGCGCTTGGTGTTGCGCTCGCCGTTGCCGTCGCCGTACGGGTCGCCGTCGGGCTCGGCGTCGTGCGAAGCACCACGGTCGGCGTCGCCACCTTGGGCGTCGGCACTGTGTCCGGTTCGGTTGTCGCCGTCGGCGGTGGTGACGTCGGTGGCGGCGTCGGCGAGCGGGGCGTCGGCGCCGTCTCCGCCCGGGCCGGCGCCTGCTCAACCAGCATGATCGGCGCCCCACCGATGGCGCAGCCTTGATTGCAGGTGGCGCCCGGCAGGTCGACGTAGAAGTAGCCGCGTTCCGGGTAGACGTAGCGGGCCGATCCCCAGACGTCCACCAGCAGCGCCTGGGTCGTGCGCGCCGGGACCATGGCCGTCTGCGGTTCCGGCCCGCGCGACCAGAGCACGGTCGTGGTCCAGGCTTGGCGGTCGATGGTCACCATGGCGATCTCGTCGCGGCGGTCCCAGCTCCCCCCACGGAAGCCCGCCAGGTACGTCGTGGCGATCTGATAGGCGGTGAAGGCGGGCCGGCGGCTGCCGTCCATTCGCACCAGCCCGAAGGGCTCGGGATCGGCGGCGGCGTCGCTTGCCGCGTCCGCCATCTTGTACACGGCCATGCGCTGCGCGCCGGCGGCGATCTCCAGGCTGAGAGCCTGGACTATGAAGAAGGCCTGCTGTTCCTCCGTGGCCCGTGACAGGTAGGCGTTCGTCTCGGCGATCCAGAGCGGCTTCCGCAGGCCGTGGCCCCACATCATCCCCGCGTAGTGGGCCGTGATGTCGTGGATCTTCTCTGGCTCGTGGTAAAGGTGGAGCGTCGCCACGTCGAAGTAGTGCCCGTTCTCCGCAGCCCCCGGCAGGGCCACCAACGTCTCGATGAAGCGTCCAAACCAGTGTGGGTCGTGGTAATGCGAGACGGCGGCCAGGTGAATGACGGCGTTCGGGTTCGTCCGCTTGGCCACGGTGTGAGCCACCTGGAGCAGGCGTACGTAATCCTCCACAGAGCCGCCCCAGCTCATATCTGGGGAGCTGGCCGGGATCTCCGGCTCGTTCCAGATCGTCCAGTGATCGATGCGACCGGCGTACTGCCCCACGATGCGGCGCACGAAGCCAGCCCACAGGTTGTTGGGGTCGTCCATGGGCAGGTATAGGCCTCGCGGCACGCCCGCGCCAGCGCTCACGTCGGTGGCCCAGCCCGGTGTGGTGACCAACAGTCCCACCACCTGGCGGCCGCTGGCCAGCTCACGGTTCAGGGTCTGGTCCGACACCGGCATGGTCCACTCGCTGGCGTCGTTGCGCTGAATGGTGTTCCATTCGAAACGGATCCGGGTCCAGCCAGCGCCCAGCGCCGTGGCAGCCGCCGGTGCCTCGTGGGCCTCCACCACTCCGAAGCGTGGGTCCGGGATGCCGTCGGCGGTGGCCGACGGGGGGACGGCGAGGCCCAGCAGAAGGGACGTCAGCATGGCGATGAGAAGGGCCCAGGCGCCCGACGCTCTCTTCATACTGGTCTTGGTTGTCCCATCGTCATCCACAACCCATCCACCCCTCATCCGCTCTGAGTGGATTGCCAGATTCCCGCCGCCGGCGCCAACCAAGGTCGACCCGGCGCGCGCGTAAGTGATGCGCTACCACTGTCGTGCACTAACACGTCAGATGAAACGCTCCAGCCGTCTCCCGTTCCTCGCGCAGGTCGTTGTACGTCCGCCACGCATCCCCGGTCTCAGCGATCCGCAGCTCAATCCCGGCCTCTTGGACCGCCTGGCGCGTCTTCCTGGGCACCTTCATCACCCCGTGCGCGCCGGTGCCGACCACCAGGACCTCGGGCTGGGCCTCGAACACCTCCGTCAGATCATTCCCGCTCAGTCGATGGCCCTGGTCCCGCCACCAATTGGATACCACCCGCTCCGGCAGCAGAATCACGTCGTTGGTGTAGGCCTGACCGTCCACGACCATCTCTCCAAATGCGTAGCTCTCAACTTTCGGTGCGCTCATAGCCCCCCCCTCCTCATGCAAGATAGCTCGCCGAAAAGAAAGATGTTCTCAATGTCGGTCGTCTCTATGATAGCACGAGCGATAGCGGTGTCAAGCTTCTCGGTTTCTGTGAGCGCAGCGGCACCGGCCAGAACCCAGCGGAGGAATCGTCGGCTACTGAAAGCCGACCTACCTATGGCGCGATGCCGCCTACCCACCGAGTATCTATGGGGCAGGTTTCCATACCTGCCAAAACCCACTATAATGGCACTCACGATCTACACACGTACAGAGGTCAGGAGGCTCGCCATGGAGACCGTTCCGTTGCTGAAGGGGAAACGCATCGTCTTGGGCGTCACCGGGGGGATCGCCATCTACAAGGTCTGTACCCTGGCCAGCCACCTCACCCAGGCCGGTGCCGAGGTGGACGTGGTCATGACCGAGGCGGCCCGGCGCTTCGTCTCTCCCCTCACCTTCGAGGCCCTTACCGGGCGTCCCGCCTACGCCAGCATGTGGGGCTCGGCCGAGCAAGGGCTGCCGACCCACATCACCCACGTCGGCGTGGCCGAGGCCGCCGACCTGATCGTCGTCGCCCCCGCCACCGCCAACACCCTGGCCAAGCTGGCTCAGGGCCTCGCCGACAACCTGCTCACCACCCTGGCGCTGGCGGCTCGCAGCCCGCTCCTCGTGGCGCCCTCCATGGACGTCGGCATGTGGGGCCACGACGCCACCCAGACCAACGCCGACACCCTCCGCTCGCGGGGCGTGCACGTCGCCGGCCCCGCCTGGGGGCGTATGGCCTCGGGGCTGGAGGGTCCGGGGCGCCTCGTCGAGCCGGACGAGATCTTGGGCCACATCCGCATGGTGCTGGGGCGCCAGGAGGGTCCCCTGGCTGGCCGCCGCGTCGTCGTCAGCGCCGGGCCCACCCGGGAGCCCCTCGACCCGGTCCGCTTCCTCAGCAACCCCTCCTCCGGGCGGCAGGGCTTCGCCCTGGCCCAGGCCTCGCTCGACCGCGGCGCCCAGGTCACCCTGGTGACCGGGCCGACCCACCTCGAC
Organism: uncultured Anaerolineales bacterium; assembly: GCA_964514285.1. GTDB lineage: Bacteria > Chloroflexota > Anaerolineae > B4-G1 > B4-G1 > SKLM01. The sequence continues at coordinate 32,289 of CAZEQC010000033.1, forward strand.
GCGCCCGTCGGCGCGCGGCGCGTCGACGTCACCACCGCCGAGGCGATGAAGGAGGCCGTGCTGGAGGCCAGCGCTGGCGCCGACACGCTCCTCATGGCCGCCGCCGTCTCCGACTACCGCCCGTCCAAAGCGGCTGCCCAGAAGATCAAGAAGCGAGCCGACGACTTGAGCATCGACCTGAAGCGCACACCGGACGTCCTCCACGCCGTCGCCCAACAGCGTGCCGAGACCGGCTGCCCGCGCGTCGTGGTCGGCTTCGCCGCCGAGACCGAGGATCTGGTTGATAATGCCCGATCCAAGCTCGCTCGCAAGGACCTGGACTTGATCGTGGCCAACGACGTCACCGCGGAAGACGCCGGGTTCGGCGTGGAGACCAACCGCGTCCTCCTCATCGACCGTGACGATCAGGTGGAGGATCTGCCCCTCATGACCAAGCAGGCTGTCAGCAACATAGTCCTGGAACGCGTCGTGGATCTGCTGGCCGACCTGACTGCCTGAGACGCCTGGCATCCCGTCTGGCGCGCAGATAGAACAGCAGAAAATCCTGTCGGACGACGAGAGGCCGGGGCACCGCGTCCACCGATGCCCCGGCCTCCTATGGCGTCCTGTTCTCCCCCGTCGCCCATCATAAGACCGGGGGTGCGGCTAGGCTCTCCTCTCTATCTCACGGCACAAAGGCGAAGTAGATGTCATCCTCATGGTCCCAGCGCCCAATGTAGCCGCTGACCACGGCTCGATAGCCGTGGAAGTTCCCCCAGATGGTCCGATCCCATATCCGCACCCGCACCGAGTAGCAGCAGTCGGGCGGCATGCCCGTCAGGTCATACACGCTCACCTCGTGGAGGTCCATCAGCGTGGCGTCAGGAGCGGTGCCGGTGTCGTCCAGGTTGGCGGCAGCCGGCGTGCTGTCGTAGTAGTGGGTCAGGGTATAGGTGTGCGCCGGGAGGAGATCGCCGTCGATGGTGGCCCGGTACCGCCAGAAGTGCTCGTCCTTGAACTCGCCCCGCAGCATCATCGGCATATCCGCCGGTGAGTAGATCGGACATTGGGCGGTGCCGCTTATTGGCCCGCTGACCTTCGGTCGCACTGCCAGCTGGACGATCTCCGGATCCTCGTTGTCCAGCTGAACCGCGTGCCAGGGACCGTGGAAGGTCCCCGCCGTGGTCTTGTAGTCGATCCGCACCTCGTACTGGCCGTTGGGATCTGCTGCGTTCGGCGTGTGCCAGCTGGTGAACGGCAGCGGGTCGCACTTGAGCAGGTTGTGGTACTCGGCGGCGTCGTAGTAGTCGTCGGCCCCGGTGGACGGTCTCGGCATCGTGTTCTGGCACTGATGCGTGGCCGGATTCCACGTGGTGGGGTCGCCCACCTGCCACGTCCCGGGCACGATCGGCGTGCCGTCGCCCGTGTTCCCCGCCGGCCGATAGACCACTCGGAAGTCGGTGACGCAGGGAGCCAGGTAGCCCCAGAAGGGCACGTCGTTGCCGAATGGGTGCCGGGTGGGGTGGCCCATGTCGGCCATGCCCGCCGCGTTCACGTCCGCGAAGGGCGTCTTAGTCCCTCCCAACGCCAGGAGTGCTGCGTAACAGTCATCTGGCTCCCCCAAGACCGGGAGCGACAGGGCGTCCAGCCCCAGCTCATCAACCCGCGGATCGAAGGCGGCGATAAGATCTCCGTTCGTCTTGAAGATCCCGTCGCCAACCTCAAGGTCGTCCCCGTCCGTGAAACTGCCCATCCCCTCCGGATCGTTGTACAGAATCTCCGTGGAGAAGAAGCCCTGTTTGAGCGCTCCCTTCTCGGCCCGGGAATAGGCGGCAAAGGCATCCAGGCCGAAGTCGACCCCGCCATCTCGGATGTCGGCCGGGACGCCGCCCGGCAGCAGGGTGCCGTTTTCGGCCACCACCACGCCGTCGCGGGCCGACAGCAGGTCCCCATCGAGGAACCGTTTCTCGTCGATGGGCCACTTGGTCCCCTCGGTGGAGAACCAGATGTCGATCCCGTGTCGGTTCAGCCGCTGGTACAGCCTGCTGGCGTCCTCGGTCCAATAGGCCCGGTCATACTGCTGAACCTCGCTCAGGAAGCCGGTGATCGCCTCTCTCTCCCCGATCAAGTGTACCGCGTCCAGCCCGATGTCGTATCCCACGTTGAACTGGTAGGTGAGCGCCACGTTGGCGATGATGGCGCCGTTGGTGACCAGCAGGTCGCCGGCGGTGAACTGATCGCCGTGGGGGCTGTCCAACTCCGTGGAGAAGGCCACCAGGTAGCTCTCCGCGTCGATCACGTCGGCGGCGTCCAAGCCCAGATCCTGGGTGACGTCGAAGGTATCGTGCAGCAGGTCGTAGTTCCGGGCGCACACCACGCCGTTGATGCCCAGCAGGTCCCCGTCGGAGATGATCGGGTTCCCGTCAGATGGCTCGGGTCCCTGCGTGACGAAGTCTTCCTCCGTGGAGAAAGCGAGATCCGCGCACGCTGACAGCCGGTTCTGGCCGCGGGCCATGCCCGCCGGCAGCACAAGTGTCGCGAGCAGTGCCACGGTCAGTGCCATAATCCTGATCTGCTTCCGCATGTCTTACTCTCCTTTCTCTTACCGCATCAACGGCCTAAGGGCCTTCAAGACCACAGGTAGATAGACGTCCTTGGTCGGCTTCTCGACAGCTATCGAGTGGAACGCGTCCAGGCCCAGGAAGTCAGCCCTTGGCTCGAAGCAGGTGATCAGACCCTGGTTGGGGTGGATCACCGTGCCGCTCCCCGCCAGGAGCACGTCCCCATCGGTGAAGCTGCGTTTGTTGTCGTACAGGATCTCGGTTGAGAAGTGGATTCCCTCCGTGTTGCCTCTCCGATCGGTGGTCACACCGTCCAGGCCGAAATCGACGCCTCGCTGGGGTATGCCGGCCGGTACGTCGAGGGGCAGCAGATCCTCGATGGGAGCGACGACGACCCCATCGCGCGCCGACAACACGTCGCCGTCCAGGAAGCCGGCTGCGCCGCCGAGCCCCCAGGTCCCCTCGGTCGAGAACCAGATGTCGATCTCGTACTCCTCCAGCATCCCGGAAAGCTGGCCTGGGTTTTGGAGCCAGTCGTCGCGGCTCATCTGCGACTGTCTGACGGCGGACAGGAACGCGTTGATGCTCTGCTCGGGGCCCACAAAGTGGAGCCCGTCCAGCCCCAGGTCCTCCCGCGGCGGGCCGACCATCGGTTGGCCCGGCCCGCAGGGTGCGAACCCATGGGTCTTGAAGGCGTAGCGATAGTCCGGCCAGGCGCTCACGACGTCCGTGTCACAGTCTGGACAGTAGGATGAGGTCTGGTCCCCGCGCCAGAAGTACTTGTTGTCTGGCGAGGCCTGGGTGGCGTAGACGTAGATCCGATGCTTCTTGCCCGGCGACACGGGTACAGGCGTTGGGAAATCGGCTGTCACCCAGCCGCTAAGCTGGGGAACACTGGCTTCCGGAACGACGCCTTGGCCCAACACGGTGTCATCCATCGTCCTGACCTCCACCAGTACATCCCCGGGCGGGGTGCCGTCCTTGTGGAGGATGAGGTCAATGGCGCTGATGTTGTCCAGTGATGGGATGAACGCCTGCCAGCGTTGGGGCTCGTCGCCAAACAAGAAGCCGTAGTTGTCCTCCGGTTGGGATTGATCCTCCATCCTACACAGCTGAAACTGGTGGGTCAGGGCCACGTTGGGGATGATCAACCCGTAGGCGTTGACCAGGAGATCGCCAGCGGTGAACTGATCGCCGTGGGGGCTGTCCAGCTCGGTGGAGAAGGCGACCAGGTAGTCTTCGGGATTGATGACGTCGACGGCGTCCAGGCCCAGGTCCACCGTCACGTCGAAGGGCATAAGCAAGTCCAGGTTTCGGGCGCAGACGATACAGTTATCCCCGAGAAGATCCCCGTCGGAGATGTAGGGATTACCATCCGCTGGCTCCGGGCCGTGCGTCACGAAATCCTCCTCGGTGGAGAAGGCCAGCTCGCCGCAGGCCCCGGGCATCGACGGTTCCTGCCCGGTGGCCGGCTTCAGCGGCGTCAGGGCGATGAGGGCTAGAAGCAACCCCATCGCCGCTCGCGTCGCAAAGTTGCGCATAGAATCCTCCTTTCGAGGGCTTGCCCTCGTCCTGCCGGGCTGAGGTTGGCCTCAGTAGATCCAGGTGTGCCCCTCGAGCATCACGTGGGCTCGTGATCCACGTCGAGCGACCCTCGGTCTACCGAGTCTTGTTGGATTGTTATCACCTCCTTCCGTTGCGCACCCCTGCAGGGGTGCACGGATCACCGATCGCCAGCCAGGCGATCGCACGTGGTACCTGCTCACCTCCTGCCCCGACGAGTTTGGATTCAGCAGAGTGCCGAGATCGCCCCCAGCCGGCAGTAGGAGACGATGAGGTGAGGTACCAGCCCTCTATTCAGTTTCTAACGAGATGACTTAATGCGTGAGCCGCTTCTGCCTGAGCGCTCTTCAGGATCAGATGACAGGGATGTAGGACGGCTACGGAGAGTGTGTGTTGTAGAAGGTTCGAACGAAGCTGCTCTAGATGTGCCCTACTATACAACAGGATATGTCACTTGTCAATGCGCACGTGTGAGGCGCGCAGGGTAATCGCATTTGGCATCTTCGCTCAGCCTGGATCGCCAGATCCTGGCTGTGAGTGGGACTAAACTCTGGATCTGGCGATCCAGAGCGAGCAGAGGGGCGCAGC
>CAZEQC010000034.1:0-36174 GCA_964514285.1 uncultured Anaerolineales bacterium
AGGGTCGCTGTCTTGAAGGCCTCCGTCTGCTGGCGGATGGCGACCTCGGTCGGCAGTCGCTCGATGCTGGAGGCGCCGAAGAAGCCGGCGACGCCCTCGGTGTGCTCGTAGATGAACTGGGCATCCTCGGGCTCGGCGATGGGGCCGCCGTGGCAGAGGACGATCACGTCTGGGTTGACCTCTTTCGCTGCGTCGTGCATCGCCTGCACCCGCTCGGCCGCTTGTTCTAGATTCAGGGCCGTCTCCGCGCCGATGTCACCCTTGGTGGTCAGTCCCATATGCGGGACCAGCACGTCGGCGCCGGCCTCGGTCATGGCCACAGCGTCCTCCTCGCTGAAGACGTAGGGGCAGGTCAACATGTCGAGTTCGTGGGCCAGCCGGATCGTCTCGATCTCCAGGTCGTAGCCCATCCCCGTCTCCTCCAGGTTCTGGCGGAAGACGCCGTCGATCAGCCCCACGGTGGGGAAGTTCTGAACGCCGTCGAAGCCCATCTCCTTGAGTTCCTGCAAGAAGGCGGGCATCAGCCGGAACGGATCGGTGCCGCAGACCCCGGCCAGCACCGGCGTGTTCTCGACGATGGGCAGCACCTCCGCCGCCATCTCGACGACGATCCCGTTGGCGTCGCCGTAGGGCAGCAGGCCGGCCAGTGAGCCACGGCCGCCCATGCGGTAGCGGCCCGAGTTGTAGATGATGATGATGTCGGCCCCGCCCCTTTCGGCGAACTTGGCCGAGATGCCGGTTCCGGCACCACATCCGATGATGGGTTCCCGCCGGATCACGTTGTCGCGCAGCCGGCGAAGCGATTCGTCTCGTGGAATGAAAGGCATGGCAGTACCTCCTCTCTTGCGGGGAGATGCCCTATGCTCTCCCCAAGAACTCCAATAGCTTGCTCGAAACCGCGTCCACAAACGCCGGATCGTTAACGTTATCGTCCATCTCGTAGATCGGAATGCCCTCGCGCAGATTCTCCTTCAGCGTCTCCAGGAAGGCCCGGTCTGCCTCCGGGTTCCAGAACGGCTCGCCTTCGCTGTCCAGCATCGAGACGCCTTTCAGCGGCACGAAGACCGCCACCGGCCCGGTGGCCTCGTTCAGCCGTTCGGCGAACATGAGGCCCATCTCGGCGTTCTCCTCGACGTTGGTCCGCAGGAGGGTCACGTTGGGGTTCCATTTGTACAGGTTTCGATCCTGGTACCGCTCCGGCACCGTCTCGATGGCCCAGAAGTTGGCCATGTCGATGCAGCCGGGGGCCACGACCTGGGGGGTTCCGGTCTTCGCCGCTGCCTCCAGGCGGGTGGAGCCGGCGCTGAAGACCCCGCCGCAGACCTCATCGGCCCACTCCGTGGTGGTGATGTCGAGCACGCCGTCGATGTAGCCGTCCTCGATCAGCGCCTCCATGGTCCTGCCCCCGGTGCCGGTGGCATGGAAGACCAGGACCTCGTAGCCGTGCTCCTCCATCGTTGCCTTGGCCCGGTCGACGGCCGGCGTGGTGTTGCCGAACATCGAGGCGGCGATGAGGGGTTTCTCCTCGGCCTCCGGCGGTTTGGTCTCCACCATGCCGCAGATGGCTCCCGCGGCGTTGGCGTAGATCTGGCGGCTGACCTGGTTGAGGCCGGCCACGTCGACCACCGAGGGGATCATGGTGATGTCCCGCGTGCCCACGTAGGGACCGACGTCCCCCGCGGCCACCGTGGAGACCATCACCTTCGGCACGCCCACAGGCAGCTCTCGCATCCCTGCGGTGGCGACCGACGTGCCGCCGCTGCCGGCCATGCTGATGATGCCGTCGAAGCGTCCCCGGTCGTAGAGCTCGCGGACGACCCTGGCGGCCCCGGCGGACATCACCTCCATGGCCTGGCCGCGGTCCTCCTTCCGCCGGAGTTCCTCGATGGAACTGCCGCCGGCCTCCGCCACCTGGCTGCAGTCGACGTCGGGCGCGAAGGCCGGCTCGCCGATGACGCTGGTGTCGATGACCAGCGTCTCGTGGCCTCGCTCCTCGATGAGATTCTTGATGAACGCGTCGTCTGATCCCTTGGTGTCTAAGCTGCCAAGGATCGCGATGGTGCCCATAAACACCTCCTTTGAGTTTGAACGCAACCCGTCGTAGACGTATGGCGCGAGACGCGCTAGCGAAACGTCGGCGCGAAACCCGCCGTAGAGCGTCGAACACGTCCCATCGACCGTATACGTTGAGGCGATCTGATGCTGCGGGCTCGCCCCTGCTCCCGCAGCCTTGAGCCGCTGTCCCGATAGCTGTTCGGTGCTTGGAGAAGTCTCTCGATCCTTTGCTCCACTCGGCCCGCCTTGATGTCATCATTGATTATCTCAAGGCTGCGGGTATCTGTCAAGGATGAGCGGCCAACGGAAATCAAACGGAGATCAAACCCAGCCCGTAGGTTGCCGGCGGTTTTCTGTGCTATACTAAGTAAGTAGATTCAGTAGATCCAAGATTGCTCCCAGGGGATTGTCAAATCCCCGTCTTTGCTCTGGATCTGGCGATCCAGGCTGAGCAAATTGGGCCTGCTGAGATTCTGTACCTGATGGGCCCCAGGGCGTTGGATACCCGTCAGGTTGTGTTTGGGCGACGTGCGCTGAGTCGTTGACAGTCCTTTATGATGGTAGATGAAGAATGCCCGATTGACGCTGTGGAGAGAGCTCTGAGCTTGGCGTCCCAACTAGAGGTCGGCGATATCCCGGTGGATTTCGATCCTGGAGACATGCTCTGGAGGGAGATCATCGCCACCATCACCGGTCAGTTCTCCAACCACGCGACGCTGCGGGAGCAGCTGTTGGATGATCTGAATCAAGCGCGGATGGAGCTGGATGAGGCGTGCCCTTTCGTGGTCGAGTACACGGGCGATGATCATCAAGAGGATTGCGGCCGATGCTACGTGGCGACGTACCGCCTCCGGGAGGCGGCCCTGGCCGCTTCCGAGAAGGCGTACCAGCGTTGGCTGGCTCGGGCCGCCCTGCGCCGCGCTGCGGAACGAGATGCTTGAGCCTACCCTGCTTGGCCAGGATCAGCGCATCCGGGGGCGAGAAGTAGCCCTCTAAGCAGCCTGTCGGACCACGGGCGGCCCAGTCCACAATCACCAGGACGCCCTAAGGGCGCAACACCGATCGTGCGTCCTACGGAGAGGGTCGCGGGGGCGTCGAGGTGATGTGCAGTGTCTAGAACCCCAGAAGGCGCCCGCCGTGATAGACCAGAAGGGTGATCACACTGGCTGTCGTCAGGGGCACCAGGATGCCCATCAGCGTCCACTTAAGGCTGCGGGTCTCCTTCCAGATGGCCCAGACGGTGACCAGGCAGGGCAGGGAGAGCATGAAGAACACCATGAAGGTGTACGACGACAGCGGTCCCCACACCTGGGGAAGATAGCTGAGCGGCCCCTCGGATTCTACCAGCGTGGTTTGCAGTCCGTAGGTCATCGCCAGAGCGGGAACGACGATCTCCTTGGCGGGCCAGGTGAAGAGTAGGGCGGTTATCATCTCGCCGGTCAGCCCGAAGGGGCGCCCCAGCGGCCCCAAGGTGCGCACCAGCCAGCCGACGGGCGTTTGCTCGAAGGGAGCGCCAGGGGGAAGGTTGCCCAGGAGCCAGATGAGGAGCGAGGCAGGCCCTGCGAACTGCACCGCCCGCCACATCGTATGCGCCACCCGGTCCACCAGTGCCCTCCATGCTACCTGTCCCCACTTCGGCTGGCGGTAGGCGGGCATCTCCAATAGGAAACCCCCGGGCTCGCCCCGGAAGAGGGTGTTGTTCAGGATCAGGGTGGCCAGGGAAGCTGCACCCAGGCTGAGGAAGACCAGGGAGAGCATCACCGGCAAGGCTCGATCGCCGAAAAGGGCGATCACCAAGGCAATACCCGCCCCGTAGCCTCCGCTGCAGATGATCAGAGGGCTGGTCAAGATGGCCGCCAGTCGCACCTTCTCATTCTCGATGATCCGCGAGGCCATCACGCCGGTCACGTTGCAGCCAAAAGACATGCCCCACGTCAGCGTCTGCTTGCCCTGGGAGCCCAAGGCCTGCATGGGCCGGTCCATGTTGAAGGCCAGCCGGGGCAACAGACCCAGGTCCTCCAGCAGGGCGAAGGCGGTGAAGAGAATCGTCATCGGGGGCAGCATAACCGTGATCACCGTCGTCACGCCTACAAGGAAGCCATCCACCAGAGCCCCGCTCACCCACCAGGGCGCCTGGATGCTGGTCAACCATGTTCGTACGGCGTCGATCAACCATGAGGAGCCAGCGTCCAGCCAACCTCCCGCGATCTCGCCTCCTTCGATGGTGATCCAGAAGATGGCGAGAAACACCGCCAGGGTGATGGGCCACGACCAGACCCGATGGGTGACGATTCGGTCGATCCGCTCGGTCAGGCTCTCTTGGTCCTGCCTCACGCGGTGGGTTACCCGGTGCACCACGTCGTGAGCGAGCTCATAGCGGCGGCGGACGATCTCCACCTTGGCGTCAGGCCGGGTGGACTCCCGAAGCCGCTCCGCCTGCCTAACAATGGCCTGGAGGGTTTCAGGGGGGATCGGCGAGGCATCCTCCGTCAGACAGCAGTCAGACAGATCCCCCGCGCTAAACGCCCCGACCAGCTCCGGGTCGTCCTCGAGGAGCCGAAGGGCCACCCAACGTTTGCGCTGGTCGATCCCTGCCTTGTCGAGGTGGGCCTTCAGACTGTCGACGTGGCCTTCCACCGTCAGACCGTAGTCGACCGATGCAGGGCTGGTGGATCGCTGACCGGTGGCCACGTCCACCAGAGCGGCGATCGCCTGGGGAAGGCCATCCCGCTCGGTCGCCACCGTGGGGACCACCGGCACGCCCAGGTCCGCCTCCAGAGCCTCGACGTCGATCTCCCAGCCCTGTCGCTTGACCTCGTCCATGAGGTTGAGCGCCACCACCACCTGAGTGGTCAGCTCCAGGATCTGCAGGGTCAGGTTGAGGTTCCGTTCCAAGCTGGTGGCATCCACGACATCCAGCACTACGTCCGGCTTCCCGGAGAGGATGTAGTCCCTGGCGACGATCTCCTCCGGGGACTGAGCGGCCAGGCTGTAGGTGCCTGGCAGGTCCACCAAACGAATCTCCCGGCCGTGATGGATGAAGAGCCCTTCGGCCCTCTCCACCGTCTTGCCCGGCCAGTTGCCAACATGCTGCCGGCTTCCAGTGAGGGCGTTGAAGATGACGCTCTTGCCCACGTTGGGGTTACCGGCAACGCCTACCGTGATGGCCCCGCTATCCACGCTCCATCTCTTCCACCAGGACATGGTTGGCGTCAGAGCGCCGCATGGCGACGCCCGTGCCCTTGATGCGATACTCGATAGGGTCGCCGAGGGATGCTTTCCGCATCACGGTCACCTCGGCGCCGGGGACAAAGCCCATATCCAGCATGCGGCGCTGCTGCTTCCCGCCCCCTCTTATCTCCACTACCTGCGCTCGGGTGCCAACGGGCAGTCTTCCCAGCTCCAGGGGCAGGGTGGGCGCTGCTACGACGAAGATACGCTCAGCAGACGCGGGAGCCAGAGGGATCACAGATGGCTGGCCCTCGCTGTTGGTCCGCACCCGGACGATGTCGTCCTCTCGATCCACGATCTCAAGGTCTACACCGGGCGCAAGCCCTAGCGCCACCAGTTGGGCCAGGAGCGGGGCCGGGTGGTCGTCCACGGAGACGATACGGAATCGCCGCCCCGGTTCTGCTTCGGCAGCCAGTGGATGACCTGGCGACGAGGGCACCCGGCCCTTAGGGCCCGGGATGGCGTGACCGTGAGGATCCCACGCCGGATGGCCCAACTCGGCGTCCAGTGCCTCTAGCTCCTCCTGCGTCATGCTATGCTCCCGTCGATGGGCCTCGGCGTGCACGGCGTCCAGGGACATGCCCTCCTGATCCACCAGATAGCGCTCCCAGAGACGGTGGGCGCGGATCAGGTTCTGAGCGCGTTCTGCTCCCTGGTCGGTCAGATGGACAGTGCCTGCCTCGTCCTCCTCAGCCCAATTGAAGGCCATCAGGCCCTCCAGGGCATGCTTGGTCAAAGTCTTGGGCAGCTCGGCAGCTCTCGCCAGAGCGTCAGCGTCTATCCGACCCTGCTCCTCCTCAAGCCCGTAGGCTGCCTTGAGCACATCCTCAGCCTCCACCTGCTCGTAGCCGTGGTGGGACTCGAATGACTGGTCCTGTGGACTGCGGCGGCGAAGGAGCGTCCAAAGCCAGAGCGCTGCCAGCAGAATGGATACGGTCAGCCAAAGCCAATCCATCAGATCGGACATTCTGGTTCCTCTTTATCCGCACGCTCCTCAGAGGCCGTCTATGACGTTCACAAGCTGAGACTGTCGAGCGCGCTCTCCCGCTCTTTCGAGGACGACTTATCCTCCCCCGACAGCGACACCCGCACCAGCTCCCCATCCTCGTTCTCGCGCACGTGGTAGAGGTCCTCGGGGCGATCCACCCGATCGATGAAGAGCACCCCTTCCAGGTGGTCGATCTCGTGATGCACCACCACGGCGTCGAATCCCTCGAAGACCTCGTCGAAGGGCGCGCCGCTTTCGTCGAGGCCGGTCACCCGTAGATAGTGGGGCCGCATAGTCTCGCCGTAGAGCCCGGGGAGGCTGAGACAGCCGTCGAAATCTCTCCTCTCGTCCCGGGCCTCCACGATCTCCGGGTTGATCAGCGGCCTGGGCGGGCCCGGCTCGCTCTCCTCGTCCTCGTGACCACCCAGCCGAACGACCACAACCCGGCTGTTGATGCCGATCTGGGGCGCGGCCAGCCCGATGCCCTCGGGATGAGCGTTGAGGGTATCCTTCAGGTCCCGAACCACCTTCCTGGCCGGGCCGGCGGCGTCACCGACGGGTTCGCTCTTCTTGCGTAGGACGTCCGCCCGCTCGGGGTAGACGACGATCTCTCTGACAGCCATTTTATGCCTCCTCGAGTTACTGGTCCCGAGGATAGAGGGCCCAAAGGCGGGCCAACTCATCCTCGCCACAGCGAATCTCTGTGTAGTGCTTCGTCTCACCGTCCTTGAGAACGCGCACGCCGGTGCCTTCGGTCACTCGTCCCACGAAAGCGAAGGGCGTCCCATCCTCCTCCAGCGCCGCGCTGACGTCCTCCACTTGCTCTTGCGGAACGGTGACCGCCAGCGTCCCGGAGGAGATCATGCGAAGCGGGTCGAAGGTGAAGGCCTCGGCGAAGCGGGAGACGATGGAGGGGATGGGCAGTCGAGCGTAATCGAGCTCGATGCCGACCTGTGAGAGGTCCGCGATCTCCAGCAGCGTCTCCAGGATGCCGCCTCGGGTCACGTCGTGCATGGCCGTCACGCCGTTGGCCGCCAGCAGCAGGGCCTCGGGCATGACGCTCACCTCGGCCATCACGCGGCGCCCTCTCATCAGCTCGTCATCGGTCAGCCCCTGTCTCTTTGCCACGTCGACGAAGTCCTGCGCCAGGATGGCCGTCCCCTCCAGGGCGATGCCCTTGGTGACCAGCACCCGGTCGCCCACCTGGGCGCCGCCGGTCAGCACCGGCTTCTGGTCGGCCGCGGTGCCCATAGCGGTGACGGCGACCAGCGGCCGCGAGAGCCCCGCCGAGTAGCCTGTGTGTCCCCCGATGATGGACGCCCCGATCTCCTTGGCGGCCCGGTTGGCGTCCTGCATGATCTGCTCCAGCAGCTCAACGTCCTCCATGGTCGGCACCAGCACCAGGAGCTGGAGCCAGCGGGGCCGAATGCCGCTGGCCGCGATGTCGTTGGAGGCGACGTGGACGGCCAGCCAGCCGATGTCGCCGACGGCGCCGACGATGGGATCCACGTGAGAGACCAGGATCTCGTCGCCGACGCGCGTCAGGGCCACGTCCTCGCCAAAGGCGGCGCCCAGGAGCACGTCGGGATCCTCGGCCTGGACGTAGGGGAAGACCCGCTGCTGGAGGACGTCGAGTGAGAATTTCGACATAGATGGTGCTCCTTTCCTTTCTCGCTCCTGATGGACTTATGAGTGCTTCTGACCTCAATTATAGCCTGTGTTGCGTTTCTGTCATGTCAATCTGCCGTTCCTCGGTCCTGGTGGTGCCGGTTGAGCTTCCTCAGGTAGAAGCGATGGTCCCCGTGCTCGACCTCCACGAGTTTGTCCTCCGCCACCAGGCGGCGAACGGCGTCCCACGCCCCTTCGGCTCGCTCCAGGAAGTCGCGGACCGCGTCCTCCCGCATCGGGTGGACCGCGGTGATGCTCAACAGGTCCTCTTCGACGTCGCCGGTGAAGGAGAAGGCGTTGCCCTCGTAGCCGATCAAGTACTCCACGTGGTCCACCTGCTCACCGATGATCTGGTAGGCCCGGTTGAGCGCCTCCTCCCCGGGCGCCTGAGCCCATGGTTCGGCTGGCGGCCGCGTGGGGACCGACAGATAGGCCACCTCGGGCGCCAGACGCGCCAGGAAGTCAGCGACCTCCTCGACGGCGTCCCGGTCGTCGTTGAGGTCCTTGATCAGCATGGTCTCGGTGGCCAGCACGCCCCGGTAGTCCCGGGCGAAGGTCAGCATACCTTCCTGGATCCTGTCCAGCTGCAGCGTGCCCTGGGGGCGATCGACCTGGCGCCAGGTTGCCTCCGAGGCCGCGTCCACCTTGAGCGACACCCAGTCCGCCTTGGCCAGTGCCTCCCTCACGTCCTCGTGGTCCATCAGCGAACTGTTGGTGATCACGGCGATGCTGATGCCCAGATCCTTGAGCGCCTCGATCTCGCGCCCCAGGTTGACGTCCAAGGTGGGCTCGCCGTCGGGGACGAAGGTGAGGTAGTCGATGGTCTCGCCTCTCTCTTGGGCCTTCTCCACCTTGTCGTGCACCTCGCGCACGATTCTTTCCGGGTCATAGAAGCGTTGGCGCTCCACCTGCATCTTGATCGTCCGTCCCAGCTGGCAGTAGACGCAGGAGTAGGTGCATATCTTCGGTGGGATGTTGTTGATCCCCAGGCTGCGACCCAGGCGCCGGGATGGCACGGGTCCAAAAGCGATCATCGCGTCCTCCTTATGCATATCACGACTTCCTCGACGGGGAAGCCACGTCGTCTCCCCCGCTGATGTGTTTAAGAGCGGCCAGAAAAGCGTCGTTCTCCTGGCGCGTGCCCACCGAAACTCTGATGAACCCCGGCGGCATCTGATTCGAGACGTCCGAGACCAGCACGCCGCGGTCCCGCAGCTGCGCCGCCACGTCGGGGACGGGGCTTCTGACCAGGAGGAAGTTCGTGTGGCTGGGATAGACGCGGACGTCGGTCTCCGCCAGCGCCCGGCGCAACCGTTCCCGCTCCTCGACCAGCCGCGCCACGTTCTGCCGGGCGTATTCGGGATGCTCCAGCGCCGCCAACGCCGCGTGGAGGCTGGGCTGGGGCAGCAGCGGGTAAAACGAGCTGAAGGCCGTCCGCAGGGCCTCCCCCGCCACGGCATAGCCGACGCGGGCGCCGGCCAGGCTGAAGGCTTTGTCCAGCGTCCGCGTCACCGCCAGGTTCGTGTAGTCTGCCACCAGGTCGACGAAGGTCCCGCGCTGACCCTCTGCCTCCTGCGCGCTCGTCCGGGCGAACTCGTGGTAGGCCTCGTCGATGACCAGCAGGGTTCCCTGGCGATCCAACACAGACCGGACGGTCTCTCGCTCCAGCATCATCTGGCCGGTCGGGTTGTTGGGATGATCGATGATGAGCAGGCATGGCTGGCTGGCCGCGGCCAGCAGGAGCTCCGGCTGGAGGTCGAAGGTCGGCGGGCTCAGCCGCAGGCCGATCCAGCGCGCCGCCGTCTCCCTGGCTACCTCGACGGTGGGCAGGAACGACGGGCTCACCATCACCACCGTCCTGTCGCCGCCGAAGGCGTGGACCATCTCTCGGAGCAGGATGTCTGAGCCTGGCCCCAGAACCACCTGGTCGGGTTCGACGCCGGCGTAGGTTGCGAGCAGCTGGCGCAGCCGCGCCAGGTCCTCCGGGTCGGCGTAGCGGTTCAGGCGGGACAGCCCCCGCTGGGCCGCGGCGATCACCGCGGGCGGAGCGGGGAAGGGCACCTCGTTCCGATCCAGGCGCACGGGGGACGTCAGCACGTGACCTCCATCATCATCCACTCTCGGTAGCCTACCGTGACTTTGATGTAGCCGGAGAGGGTTTCATCCAGGGCCAGGTCCCCGGTGTCCACGCGCAGGCAGTCCAGCTTATTGACCTTGTTCCACGTCCCCACCACGGCCACGTTGTCCCGGCCCACCTTTCGGATCACCTTCGGGGTGAACTGCTTGCTCCCTCGGCCGAAGATGAAGCCGTTGCCGCCGATGGGGGTGACGATGATCTTCCGTTCGGGATAGCGCTCGAGGAGATGGAGGATATCCTCCTCGTTGACGTCGGCGGCCACGATCTCTCCACCCTGGACCGCGTCGACCCCCAGGAGTGTCTTCGAGACGCCCAGCTCGTCGGCGATGGCCCGCACGGTGGTGCCCGGGCCCAGCAGGTAGAGGATCTCCGGCTCCATCCTCTCGACGATGGAGCGGGCGATGTCCTGCTTGAGCTCCTCCGACGGCGCGCTCACGTTGGAGGCGGCCTTGGCCGGCTGGAGGGAGGCCCGGACGTCGGGCACCATCAGGGTGCCGTAGAGCCGGGAGGCGAGGACATCGTCCCGGTAGGCGTCCTCGTCGATGTCGAGGACCTCCTCCTCCGTCAGCGTGGCCCCGGCCACAAAGTCGTCTACCATCTCGGCCGCCGCCCGGGCGCTGACGGCGAAGGCAGCGCTGAAGACCTTCACCCCGGCGGGCACGCCCACCACCGGCACGTCCGTGTCCAGCGCGTCGCAGACGTCGCGGGCCGTGCCGTCGCCCCCCACGAAGATCAACAGGTCGACGCCCCGGTCGACCATAGCCTGGGCGATCCGCTTGGTGTCCTGGGCGGTCGTCTGCTCGCCGATCTCACCGACCACGGTGAGCGGCACGTCGAGCGCCTCCAGGTACGCCGCGCCCATCCTGCCCGGGGCGGCGAGGAAAGCCATCTCGTCCGTGCGCTCCAGATGGGCCAGGGTATCCTTGGTCCTCTTGGGCGTGACGGGCTCGGCGCCCAGCTCCAGGGCCTTCTCGTGCATCTCGCCGTCGGTCCCTTTGAGGCCGACGCTGCCGCCCATCCCCGCCACCGGGTTGACGATCAAGCCGATTCTCTTCCTCATGTTGCCATGCCCTCCTCTCGATTCCACGGTCTTCAACTAATCGAGCTGCACGGGCCAGCGGGTGCTCGATGCGCTGCTCAATCACGTCGGCAGACGCTTCCGTCGGAGCACGGCGGCGCGTCGCACCGCTCGGCGCGACCGCAGCAGGTACGGCCGGCAGGCCGAGAGGTACTGCCGCTCAACATAGTGGGGGCCGAGAGCAGCTTCTCCAGCGATGAGCTGCCACAGTGGGGGCAGGTGACGTCTCGTTTACCCCGGATCAGCGCCTCGAACGACGTGCCGCAGTCAGCACAGCGATACTCATAGATTGGCATCAGCACCTCCTTGGTCTCACGTACACGTTCTCGGGTCTCTTGGATCTAGCCAGACGAGCCTGCACAGTCTGTGGGCCCAGCGGCTTGAGCTTTGCCCTGTGACAACTGTTCACCTGCTGCTCCCAGCGGATCCGTGAGTGGCTTTGAGTGGCCTCTCCGGAACTGCTCGTCAGCGTCCACGCCGCCGCCGTCTCATACGGCGACCGCGGCCGTTGGACCGACCGGCGCGGGGTCGGGCGGGATGCTCGCTCACCTCCGGCGTTTCCGCGACGCCGGTCCCCCGTGATGAGGGCTGCGTCAGCCAGCTGCCCACCGCCCGGGCCAACGCCCTGGTGGCCTTGGCCAGAAGCCCCGCCCCTGCGACGGCCAGCGCTGGTGCTGCGGTCTCTACTAGAGGCCGCGAGCGCTGGACAGCCGGGGGCTGGCTCACCGAGCGGACGGGAAGTCGGCTCTCCGGGCGCGATTCGTCGAGGGGAATCAGCTTGCCCTCCGCCACCGGGCGGATCGCCTCCCGGGGGCAGACCTCCAGGCAGGCTCCGCAGCCTGTGCACGTCTCCTCATCGACGTGTGCCTTGTCGTTCACAAGCGTGATCGCCCCGTCGGGGCAGGCATCCGCGCACAAGCCACACCCCGTGCAGCGCTCCGTGTCAATCCATACCGTTTCTATCTCAGCCATCCGTTCCTCCCTCTACCCAACCTTGGGGTCCGTCCCTCGCGGGCCGTGTCCGTCACGGTCCACGATGCGTCTTTGTGCGCGTCTCAGCTTCCTGTGCCGTACGCCTGGTGCAGGGCTATGGCGATGAACCCGCCCCAGGGCAGGTGGGCCCCAGATCGCGGCAATAAACCCTCGCACCACGACGGGTAGAGCGTGGTGCGCCACGCCACCCACGCTCCATCGTCGCCCACGGCGCGCAGCAGCTGCTTAACGGCACCTACGCTGTAGAACTGAGCGTCGTCGTAGATGGTGGGCCGAAACAGCCCGCTCAGCCGACGCTGCAGCGCCAGCGGGCTCCAGCGATTGAGCACGCCCAGCAGCACGCCATCTCGGGCCACCCGCGCGGCCTCCGCCAGGGCTACCCGCGGCCGGTCGAGAAACTCCAGCGTGGTGATCAGCGTCGCCACGCCGAAGGCGTCGTCGGCGAAGGGAAGCCGGAACGCGTCGCCCCACACTAGGGGCACCCCGTTCAGCGCCTGTGCCTCCCGCAGCATCGGCGCCGAGAGATCCAGCCCCACGGCCGTCCATCCGATGTCCCCCAGCCAGCGGGTGAAGTGTGCGGTGCCGCACCCCACCTCCAGCACGGTCTCGGCTTCCCGGAAGCCGTCCAACAGCTGGTGGAGGGCAGCCTTCTCCTGCGCGTCGGCCCGCGCCCCTTCCGCCGTCTGGTACCAGGATTCGTACGCGGCGGCCGCTTGCTCGTCGAAAGTGCTCATATTTGGGTTCTGTGCCTTAGCCGGGTTTGGGACAGGCATTCGACAGCGTGACGCACATGACGGCATCTCCCTCCTCCGCTGCCTGATGGAAGGCCTGCTGGAGGGCCTCGAAGAGCGTGTCCTCCGCGCCCCAGACCAGGGTGCTCATCTCGCCCACGCGGACGTCCAGGCCGTGCTGCTCGAAGACCCGGACCGCCTGGCGGATGATGGGTCCAATCGAGATCTGTCGCAGCGGATAGAGGCTGACCTGAGCCGTCATGGTATGCTCTATCGTCACGTGATCTGCCCTCCTTTCTGCACGGCTCTCTAGTACTCTTTCATACAACGAACTTTGACTGTTTTGCCTGCTCCCAGCCCCCGTCTCGGGGGCAACTAACGCGTGTTACTAAGCCTGCTCTGGCACCTCCGCCCCGCCTGGCACCGTCCCACTAAGCCGGCGGCGGGGTATCGCCGTCGACGAGGCTCTCCGCCAGGAGCCGCTTGAAGCGGTCCAGCGTGACGGCCTCGAAGGTGACCTCCAGGCCGGTCCAATCGAACAGCTCCAGGATCTCCTCCGGGTGCTCCGCCATGAAGGTGTCGGCCATCCCCAGGGCGTCCAGCACGACGATCTTGTCGTAGAAGCCGGGGAAGTTGGCGTTGGCGTCGGCGGCGTCCCAGCCGAAGTACCGCTGATAGACGGTCTTCCAGCTGCGCAGCCACCCGGGTGTGAACCAGAGCACTTTGTTCTGCCGCCCTCCGCTGATGCGCTGCCGCTCCTCAAAGCCCACCAGCATGTCGTAGCCGTAATCGCCCTGGACCCGAACGATGGCCTTGTTCTGCTCATCCAGGATGGTGTCCACGTGCTTCAGCGGCTCGTCCGTGCTGGTGTAACACTTGGCACCGTAGACCACCGTGATCTTCTGGTCCGGGCAGACGGCCCGGGCTTGATTCAGACGGTCGAGGAGCTTCTCCTCCAAGGTCTCCGGCACGGCGTGCAGGCCCGGCGGTGTGAAGAAGACCTGCTTGGGGTTGATGAACCCGGTCGCCATCAGATGGGTCAACTCCGGGTGCAGCATGCCGCAGGATACGATACAGCGGTCCTGGAACCCCGTCTGTGGATCCCTACCCAACGCTCTCTCGTTCATAGCTCTCCCTTTGCACTCTGCCCTGAGCCGGTGCCGTGGTCAGATTCTGTAGAAAACGCTCGGCCTCCATGGCGGCCTTCGCGCCCTCCCCGGCCGCCACCACGACCTGGCGGAAGCGCGGGTTCCGCACGTCGCCCGCGGCGAAGACGCCCGGCACGTCGGTGCGTTGTCGGCGGTCGGTCACCACGTAGCCTCTCTCGTCGAGCTCGACCTGGCCGACAAACGGCTCTGTCTGAGGCACTGTGCCGATGTAGATGAAGACCCCATCGGCCTCGACCAGGGACGTCTCGTCCGTCTGGACGTTGCGCACCCGCACGCCGGCGACCGTCTCCTCGCCCTCGATCGCCTCGACCACGCTGTGCCAGACGAAGGTCATCTTCGGGTTGGCGAAGGCCCGTTCCCGATAGACGCCGGTGGCTCGCAGCTCGTCCCGACGGTGCACGACGATGACTTCGCTGGCGAACTTGGTCAGGAAGAGCCCTTCGTCGATGGCGCTGTCCCCTCCGCCGACGACCACCACGCGTTTGTCCCGATAGAAGAAGCCGTCGCAGGTGGCGCACGTGGAGACGCCGCGGCCGAAGAACGTTCTTTCGCCCGGTACGCCGAGCCGGCGCGGCGCGGCCCCGGTCGCGATGATCACCGTCCGGCCTTCATAGGCCCGATCGTTTGTGCGCACCACCAAGTGCGCGTTCGAGAAGTCGACCGCCGTCACGGTATCCTGCACGATCTGAGCGCCGAACCGCTCCGCCTGACGGCGGAAGCGCTGCGCCAGCTCCGCGCCCTCAATGCCCTGGGGGAACCCGGGAAAGTTCTCGATGTGATTGGTGGTGGAGAGCTGGCCCCCGGGACCGGGACCTGCCAGCACCACGGCGCTCATCCCGGCGCGAGCGGCGTAGAGGGCGGCGGTGAGGCCGGCGGGCCCGGCCCCACTGATGACGATGTCGCTCATCTGATCGTGATCAACGGTGAGTCCCTCCGGCCGCTTGTCCGCCTGCTCAGGCGTCGTCATCTTGAAATCAAGCACGAATCCTCCTTGGTTCCTGGCCGTCCGATGGTGGGGGCAGTGGTTGCCGGATCCTATTGGACGCTATAGAGGCTCAGCAGCACGTGTCGACGTAGCGGCGGTAGCCGCTGGTGTCGGCCTCCCCGCGGGCGTAGGCCTCGTGCCAGCCGGAGGGGACCGGCATCTTCTCATACAGCGCCTCGCGGCGCGCCTCCAGCAGGCACCGCGGCCGCTCCATAAAATCGGCAGCGCACATCACCTGGTGGCCCGTCCTCGACGAGAGGCGGTCCAGCCAGCTCAACCCCTCCGTGGAGCGGAGCAGGTGGTGGTCGAGGATCAAGGTGTGGATCTGCTCGGCCAGCCGCTCGGCGTTCCGCCAGGCGCGCTTCCGCCGCTGGGCGCCCATGAAGCGGGAGAGGTAGAGCGGCGGCCCGCCCACCAGGGCGACGTCCGGCGTCCAGTCCAGGATGATGGCGATGGCCTCGGCGTGGAGGAGTTGGATGTCGGAGGCGTGGACGAAGACGGTCCCGTCGTCCTCCACCCGCGTCATCATCACGGTGCCCAGGTGCGTGTCCGGTTCTCCGTGGGCTACCGGCGGCGAGAAGGTGAGGGGACCTTCGGCCTCGCCGTCGGCCGCCGGCAGAACTCTGTGCAGCGTGTCGCCGATGGTCGCTCGTCGCTGCACCATGTGGGACGAGAGGCCCCTCCGTCCCTTCACCCAGAGCTGCGTCGAGCGACAGAGCGGCGCCACCCGCTGAGCCTTCAGCTGGTAGGGGTTGGCGTCGGGCAGGGGGACGTGATCGCCGTGGATGTGGCTGATCACCACGTCGCTGGCTTCCTCCAGCGCGGTCAGGATCCTGCGGCGCACGCGCTCGCCGACGGCGACCTGGGCGGGATGGGGGAGCAGACCGTGCCGGTGGTAGCCCAGCGCCAGGCCCGGGTCAATGACGATCCTGTGCCCCGCGGCCTCTATGGCACACGATAATCCGCGCACCCCCAGCGACTCGGCCCCCAGAATCTCGATCTGCATCCCATACCCTCCTAGCTCAGCATCACATCCTTGACGATGATCAACCCGGCGACACCCAGCAGTACGCCGCCAAAGACCCTCTCGATAGCGTGCGACTTCAGCTGTCCGGCCATCAGGCGCGAGCCCAGCTGACTGCCGGGCAGGTGTGTCACAGGCACGCTACCTCCGCATCTCCACCAGGGCCATCTCCGCGGCGTTGACCAGCGGGTAGGCGATGGGTGAGGCGGTCAGGGCCGGATGGGTGCCCATCTGGAACGTGGCCATCTCCTCGGCCGTCATGCGGCTCTGCACACAGGCGGCGATGGCGTTGGAGATTTCGCCGGCGGTGGCGTCGCCCATCACCTGGCCGCCCAGCGCCACGCCCGAGTTGTGCTCGAAGATCATCTTGACCTTCGTCCTCGTCGCCCCGGGCATCAGCCCCGGATGGCGGTTGATGCCCTCGATCGCCACGGAGACGACGTCGTACCCCATCTCCTCGGCCATCGATTCTGTCAGGCCGGCGGTGGCCATGGCGTGGTCGCCCACGGCGGTGGACCAGACACCGACGGTGCCCACGTTCTCGCGCTTAATGCCGAACAGGTTCGCGCCGGCGATGCGGGCCTCGGTGGAGGCGATGGAGGCCAGCTTCAGGCGGGAGGGTTTCCCACCGAAGAAGGAGAGCTTCTCGGCGCAGTCTCCGCAGGCGAAGACGTCGTCGACGGACGTCTTCATCGTGCGATCCACCTGGATGCCACCGGTGGGGCCGATCTCCAGGCCGGCTTCCTCGGCCAGGTCGACGTTGGCCACCGCGCCCACGCCGACGACTACCACCTCGGCGGCGATGGAGGAGCCATCGGCCAGCTCCACCCTCTCCACGCGGCCGTTGCCCGCGATGCCCTGCACCCGGGCCGGGGCGCTGACGTTGACGCCGCGCGATTCGAGCACCTCCTCCATAGTGACGCAGAACTCCTCATCGTAGGCCAGCATGAGGCAGTGGGGCATCATCTCGACGATGCTGACGTTCTTGCCGTCCATCTTGTTGATCTCGTCGCCGAACTCGATCCCGATGAAGCCGCCGCCGATGACGACCACGTCCTTAGCGCCCTCCAGCTCGTTCTGCAGCTCGTGCAGGTAGTCCACGTCTTTGACGACGGTGTAGACGCCCTCAAGGTCGATTCCCGGGATGGGGGGGACGGCGGGCTTCGAGCCGCTGGCGATGACCAGCCGCTCGTAACCGATCTCGCCCTCCTCCGTCTGGAGGACCTTCTCCTCCGTGTCCACAGTCTGGACCTCGGTGATGCGCAGCTCGATGTCGTTCTTATCGAGAACCGCGTCCGGTATCAGGTCCTTCTCCGGGGCGCCCACGGTGCCGAAGATATAGGGGATGCCGCAGGGGATCAGAACTCGCTCCTCCTTGCGCACCATAAGGATCGATTGGTCTGGATAGTGGCGTCGTGCCGTGATCGCGGCGGTCAGCCCGGCGGCGCTTCCGCCGATGACGACGATGTCAGCCTGTTTCATAGGTCGCTCCTTGATTCGTTCGTGTAGGGGCCTGTGGTCGCTTGGACCGACGGTCCGCTTTCGATGTGCGCTCGGGGCGGACGAGTGGCCCGCGCGGCGAGCGCGTGAAGGGTTTTCTTGTCCGCTGCACCTCCCTCGTTCGTTCTCTCTACCTCACGTCTCCTCTTGGAGCTGCTCGAGCCGCTCCAACACCTGGGCCAGCTGCCCTTGGAGCTCTTGAGCCGTCTCCTTCAGCGCAGCGATCTCCTCCTCCCGGTTGGGTCTCGTCGGTGGCGCCGAGGTCTCGCGCGACGCCGGCCTGCCGGCGCCATACTCGACGCCGCCTCTGGTCACACCGGCCCCCATCCCGGCCCCCATGCCGGGCCATCTCCCTCGCCCCATGCCGCTTCGTCGGCCTCGGCCCATGCCCATCCCGCGTCCGCGGCCTCGGCCCATACCCGTGCCGGGCTGCACGCCGCCGGGGCCCATGCCCATGCCGGCCTGGGTGGTGGCATCGGCCACCGACTGGAGTTGACCGGCCTTGAAGGCCTCGACGGCCTGTCGCCCGGTCCCTCCCTCGAAGGGGTAGATCGGCACGCCGGACGCCCGAAAGACGCTGAAGGCGTTGGGGCCCATGTTGCCGGTGATCACCGCCTGAGCCCCCTGCTGGATCACGAATTGGGCGGCCTGAATGCCCGCCCCGCTGGCGGATCCGACGGCCGGGTTCTCCACCGCTGTGGTCTCCATGGTCTCCGTGTCGACGAAGACGTAGGCCCGACAACGGCCAAAGATTGGGCTTGCCGGGGCGTCGAGATCCGTGCCGCTGCTTGTGACGACGATTCTCATTTGCACTCCTTCCGAGCGAGACGTATAATGGCTCTTACCGGCGGGCGAGGGGCCGAGAAGCCCCTCACCGGTCGGGCGCTCGGGGCGGGTGAGAACGCTCACCGCGATGACACCCGCCCCGAAGTCCTATGCTGGAGGGACGCTGGTTTGGCTACGCCTCTCCGCGTTCCAGCTCCTCAATGCGGCTGGTGATGGCCTCCAGGGTGTCGCGGAGCCACTCAGCCTGCGTCCGCAGGTAGGCCACCTCCTCCTCGGTCGACGGCGCGCCGTAGGGCGCGTAGCCGGCCGGCGGTGCCGCTGCTGGTGGCGCGTAGCCGTAGGGCTGGCCGACGGCGTAGAATCCACGCCCCCATCCGCGCCCCCGGCCGCGGCCCCAGCCGCCGCCCCAACCGCCACTCCAGCCACGGCGCCAGGCCATGCCGAGCCCAACGCCTCGGCCTCGACGCGGCCATGGGGTGGCGTAGCCCGGCGCCTCGTATCCGGCGCAGTAACCGGCACCTCGTCCTGTCATCGGGCCCATCCCCATGGGTCCTGTCCTATCTCCTGCTGGCATCTCGATCCACCTCCTTGGTGACCTCTAAGCTTGCTGCTTGTTGGTCCAATATGTAGCTTTCGTCTCTTATTGCCCGCACTGTCGGTGCGGGGGCGGTGCTGGGTCGGGAGACCCAGCACGGCTTGGTTCTGAAGCGTTGTGCCTGCCGTCCGTATGCTGCCTCCGCCGGTGATCCGCCGGCCTCCGGATTGCGAATCCGGAGGGAGCATGGACGTGCTGGGCTGTGCTACCGGCGTCCTCGACCACGCCCGCGTCCACCGCGGAAGCCGCGCCCTCGCAGGCCTCTCAGGCCCCAGCGCGGACGCCCACGGCCGACGATCGGCCGACGGGGTTGCCCCGTCACCTGGGCGCCGGACGCTGGCGGCACCGGTGCCGCGTTGATCGGGCGGTCGGCGGCGTAGCCCTGGGACGCGGCGCTCTGGGGATTGCACCATCCTCGGGCGCCCCCCGTCATCGGGCCTCCGCCGCTCGGTCCTGTTCCATCAAACCCTGGCATCTTATCTCACCTCCTCTCCATAGCGTTGTCGGTCGGCGCACCCATCGGTGCGTGCACCTTCTTGCGGTCAAACCTCATCGCATACTCGTCCGTCTGGTGCGGCGTCCGCGCCACGCCGTCGTTCTCGGCCGGCGGCGTGGCAGGGGACGCCTCAATTGTACGCCAGACGGGTCTCCTCGTCGCTCAGCACGGGCGCGATGCGCTCCTGCCAGACCGACGATTGCCACGTGCCCAGCTCGCCGTGCGTCAGATAGTAGCTCTGCGGGATGGGGTGTGTGCCGATCACCACCTCCAGATCGTACTTGGCAGGGATGAAGTCGCAGAACGCCTGCAGGCGCGGGCAGGGTGGGTAGCCCACCACCAGGCCGGTGGCCAGGTGGATCACCTCGGCGCCGTTCTTCTTCATCTCCCCCGGGGCGTACTCGACGTTGCCGCCCGGGCAGCCCCCACAGGTGGCGTAGCCCACCAGCGCCACCTCCTCGTCCTCGTAGCGCGCGAAGGCGCCCTCCCGGTTCCGCAGCGAGCGCAGGCACTTCCCGCCGGCGCAGGTGTGGTAGCGGTGACAGATGATGATACCGATCCGTTTCACAGCTCACTCTCCTAGTTGTCAATTCCCCTGACGGAGGACCAGGCTGCGCGCCGGGACGCCGACGTCGCGAGCCAGGACGGGACACTTGGCCTGGAGCAGGAAGAAGACCCGCGGCCCTGCCTCGTCCAGGCTCTCGTAGTTAGCCTGTCCCTTGGCGATGATCAGCGGCGCCTCCTCATACGCCCGCCGGAGCTCCTCCGCGCATTGCTCCAGGAGCGTCCCCGGAGCGTCGGATCCGCTGCTCATCAGCTCCGCCACCTGATCGACGCCGGCGGCCCGGGCGTCCTCCATCGTGGCGTCGTTGGCGATGGGGCCGCCTTTCACCACGTAGGTCACCGGCACATCCATCGTCTCAATCAGCAGCCGGTCGCAGACCGTCTCCCCGGCGTTGTCGGCCAGGAAGAGCACCCAGTCGGCCTCGTCGAGGGAAGCCCGCAGGGCCTCCCCGTCGTCGATGGTCAGCGGCTCGCTGAGCGCCCGCTCCAGCTCTTCGCGCAGATCGTACGACCGGCCCGGGCGCGCGTCGATGATGTTCCCCGCGATGCTGAGGCGCGCCGCGGTCTCCAGTCGGTCGTCCGCTCTCTCCAGCGCGCGCTCCATCCAGGGGTAGAGGGCCAGCCCCTCCTCCGTGCTGCGCGCCTTCGCCTCTCGATAGGGATCCCGGCTGCCGGTCTCCTCCCGCACGATGCGGTGGACCGGCTGGCTGATCTGGGGCGGCTTGCTCGACGCCGGGACCTGTTTCAGCAGGTCGAGGACCCGCTCCAGGATGTGACGCTGCTCCGACTCGTCGGCCCCGGCCATCCGCGCTGCCTCCAGGGCCTGGCCGAGGATGCATGGGTAGCAGTCGAGATAAGTCCTCACGCCCCGCTCTCCTCGAAGGTGTCCTACTCCAACAGACGATCGACCACCTGCTCTGCGATGGGCTCGAAGGCCTCGGCGTCATAAGTCTCGATCTTGCCCAAGTCGCAGTGGCGCGATAGCTCCGAGTCCAGCGGAATCTGGCCCAGCAGCGGCACGCCCAGCTGCGTGGCCGTGTGGGTCGCCTGGCTCGGCCCGAAGACCTCGATCTTGGCGCCGCAGTCGGGGCAGGTGGCGTAGCTCATGTTCTCCACCAGGCCGAGGACGGGCGCCTTCATCTGCTGCGCCATGCGGGCTGCCTTGCGCACCACCATGCCGGCCAGGTCCTGCGGCGACGTCACCAGCACCACCCCGCTGAGGGGGATCGACTGCATCACCGTCAGGGAGGCATCCGACGTTCCCGGGGGCAGATCGACCACCAGGTAGTCCAGCTTGCCCCAGGTCACCTCGTTCCAGAACTGCTTGATGGCGCCGCTGATCAGGGGCCCGCGCCAGATCACGGCCTCGTCCTCGCTCGGCAGCAGGAGGTTGATCGACATCAGCTTGATGCCCTGGCTGGTCTGCACCGGCCGGATGCCCTCCGGTCCTCCCAGAGGGCGCTGATTGACCCCGAACATCTTCGGCTGGCTGGGGCCGGTGATGTCGGCGTCGAGGACGCCGACCCGGTGTCCGTTCCGGTTGAGCGCCACCGCCAGCAGCGCTGTCACCGACGACTTCCCCACGCCTCCCTTGCCACTCAGGACGGCCACCACGTGCTCGATCTCGTTCCCCGCCTGGGCTGGCTGGGGGCCGCCCTCGGCCTCCGCCATGAAGGCCGCACGCTGCTTCTGGGTCATCTCGACCGATTCCACGTCCACGTCGAGATCGGGATCCAGCTCCGACAGCGCGCTGCGGATGCCGCGCACCAGGTCGTCTGCGATGGGTATCTCCTTGAAGGGCAGGGCCAGCGTGACCAACACGTCGTCCCCGTCAACGCTGACGCTCTTGATCATCCCCAGCGACACCAGATCGCGGTCCATCTCAGGGTGCTGCACCCCGCGCAATGCCTCCAAGAGTTGTGATTTGTCTGTCATAGTCTCCCTCGTCAGTCTATCGGCCGCCCGTTTGCGTTGTGATTGACGACCGCAGCGTCTCCTTGGCCTTTCTATGGCCCGTCAATGATGGTCCCCCTCGCCTTCCTCCATGTGCTGCCGGTAGGTCCCCAGGATGTGGTCGATCATGCTGCGCGTCTCGTCCAGATCCCGGGTCCACCATTGGAGGACCTCGTCGCCCAGCTCGGTCAGGCGGTAGACGCGGCGTGGGGGGCCCTGGGTCTGCTCCTCGTCCCAGCTGGAGGCTACCCACCCCTTCTCCTCCATACCGCGCAGCGCGCGGTAGACGGCGCTGGGGTCCACGTCGTGCAGTCCATACTCCTCCAATCCGTCGATCAGTGTGTAGCCGTGCCCTGGGCCGTAGTGCAGGAGCAGCAGCAGCGTCGGCTCCAAGAACCGTACGGCACGGCGCGAATAGCCTCTCTGTCGCCATCTTCGTCCTCGACCTCGACCGGGCATTCTATCTCCTCCGTCGTGTCATACCGTTCCTCTCAAGCGGTTCTAAGTATAGCATACTATGTGTAATTTGTCAATAGACAAGCGACAATAGGTGGATTCGTCGATCGGGGGGGGGCGTAGCTGCTTCAGCCGTTTGCGGGCAATATGGGCTCACCGCAGAGGTGCGGAGGGCACGGAGAGCGGCATTTTGATGTTGTCCTTCCGAGGCTACTCGTACTTCAGCGCGGCGATGGGGTCGAGGGAGGCGGCCTGCACGGCCGGGTAGACGCCGGAGACGACCCCTACCAGTGTGGAGAAGAGCAGCGCGAAGATAGGCAGCCACACGGGCGTGTGCATGATGGAGATGGTCGCCTCGGCGGCGTCGGCGCCGCTCTGCACCGCCTGCGCCGCCAGGTACGTGCCGGCCACCAGGTCGATCAGCGCGCCGCCTCCCACCCCCAGGAGGATGCCGCCAATGCCGCCCAGCAGCCCGATGCCGCCGGCCTCGGTGAGGAAGACGGACATCACGTCGCGGTTGGTGGCCCCGACGGCCTTCATCAGCCCGATCTCGCGGGTGCGCTCGTAGATCGCCATCAGCATGGTGTTGGCGATGCCGAAGGCCGCCACGACCAGGGCGATGGCCCCGATGCCGCCGAAGACGGCCTGGATGATGAGGAAGTAGGTGTTCATCGTCTGGAGCATGCTACCCGCCGACCAGGCGATGAGGCCGCGGCTGTTGATCTCCTGCTCCACCGTCAGGGCGCGGTCGGGCGTGTCGACCTTGACCAGCGCGCGGTTGTAGCCGTCGCGGTCCGGGTTGTAGCGCGCGCCGGTGAACCAGCGGTTCAGCTCCAGCACGTCGTCCAGCGCCAGGTAGAGGGCCTCGTTTCCCTGGCCGCCGGTCTCCTCCAGGACGCCCGTCACCCGCAGGCGTATGGTTCGTTCCACGGGGTTGCCGTCGCTGCTCTGCTTACTGAGGACCAGCTGCAGCGGCTGGCCCTGCAGGTCGGGGGTCTCCTCGGCCGGGCGCCCTGGCCCGGCCCCGGGCGCGCCCCGGCCGGAGCCTCCCACCGCCCGTCTCGTCTGGGGGTTGAAGAAGCTCTCTGCCACGCCCGCCCCGGCCAGCGCCTGCCAGTTCCCCAGATGGCTCGTGCCGCTGGCTAGCTCCATGCCCAGGTCCTTCACCTGTGAAGCGTCGACGCCCAGGATCTGGGCGCGCCCCACCAGCCGGTTGAGGCGCAGCACCCCCGAGCCCCTCAGCGACTCGATGGGCGTCACCGCCACCACGCCGGGGAGCTCCCGCAGCTCGTCCAGCGTCGCCTGGTCCAGCCTGGCCTCGTCGCCGGCCGCCATCTCCGCGCCGGGGGCCCGGAGGCTGCCCCGGGAGTAGACGTTGATCTCCGTCAGCTGGCCGATGGAGCCCAGGTCTCGGCGGGTGGTCCGCTGCAGGCCGGCGCCCAGCGAGACCAGGACGATCACCGCGGCCGTGCCGATGACGACGCCGATGGCCGTCATGGCCACGCGGGCCTTCCGCCGCAGCATATTGCTCCAGACCAGGCTCAACAGGTCACGCGTCGCCATGGGCTCTCCCCGTCAACGATGGCCAGACCATCAGCTTCCCAGGCCCAGCAGGCCGCGCAGGATGCGCCCCAACGTCCGCAGGAGGCCGCCCCGCGGCTGCCTGGGGGGCGCCTCGCCCGTGGGCGCCGGGGTGGGGGCCGCCGGCTGCTCCAGCTCCACCGTCAGCGTCTCCGTCACCACCTGGGGCTGCTCGAAGTCGTCCAGGTAGTGGACCCGGACCACCACCGCGGCCGTCCCGCCCGTCCGGCCCACCGCCGTGGCCTCCAGCGAGGCCGACGTGCCCCCGTCCAGCGGCCCCACGTAGAGCGAGCCGTCCTCGATCGTCAGCTGCTCGCTGGTCAGCTCCAGGGTGCTGACGTTGACCATGGAGCGCCCGATGTTCGTCACCTCGACCGGGAGCGGGAAGGGGATGCCCACCGTGGTGGTGGGGATGGGGCGGTAGAAGCGGATCTGGAAGTGGGGCCGCTGGCGCACCATCAGGCTGATCAGCTGGCTGTCCGTGTGGCGCGTGCCGCGGGCGTCGTCGAAGGCCAGCGCCACCGGCAGGCTGTAGGAGCCCGGCCCCGCCGAGCCGTCCACGGCCAGGCGCTGCTCCACCGCCGTCGTCGCGCCGGCCGCGAGGCGGGGGATGAACTTGACGTTGCTCGATTGGAGGGGGGCGAAGGGGCCCAGGTTGGTGGCCTGCCCCTCACCGCCCAAGGTGAGCATCAGCCGCTGCGCCCCGCCGCCGCCCACGTTGGTCAGCTCCAGCGTCAGGGTGAAGGCGTCGCCCGGGGCCAGGGCGTCGGGCCGGGTCTGGTAGCCGTCGATGATCAGCTGGGGGCGGTTCTCCAGCGCGGTGCGCACCTCCAGCCCCACGCTCTGCTGATCGGTGTAGGAGCCGCCGTCGTAGTCGCTGTAGGTCAGCGCGATCCCCAGGTTGCGGCGCCCGGCCTCTTCGACCTCGCCCAGCACCAGGGGCAGCGTCACCGTCGCACAGCGTCCGATGGTGAGGGCGTCGAGCGCCACCACGTTGCTGCCGCCCCGCGGCACGGCCAGCTCCGACGAGGCGAGGCCCAGCGACGGCTGGGTCGCCGTGCGGCTGCCCCGGTTGGCCAGGGTCAGCGTCAGGCTGAAGGCGTCGCCCGGCCCCAGGACGGCGGGCTCGGTCGTGGCCCTCTCGATGACCAGCTGTGGGCGCCCGTGGCCCACCCCCGCCACCTCCACGGCGATGGCGTCCGGGAACTCGTAGTGATGGCCCTCGTAGTCGTTGGCGCTGAGGTGGACCTGCAGGTTGTAGGTGCCGGAGGCGAGGTCGCTGGGCACGCGCATCCGCTGGGTGACGACGGCGGTGTGGTTGATGTGGAGCTGCCAGAGCTGGTGCCCCGTCTGGCCCAGCGGCACGAAGGTGCCGCCGGGGAAGGTGACCAGGGTGTTCTCCCCGGCCCGGCTGCCGTTGTTGTAGATCTCGACGGTGACCAGGAACTCGCGCCCTGCCACGGGGCGGGCCGGCTCTGTGCGGTAGTTGAGAATCGTCAGGTTGGGCTGCCCGGGCGGCGTCGTCGGCTCCGCCGTGGGGAGCGCCGTGGGCGCCGGCGTGGCCGTGGGCGCGGCGATGGTCACCGCCGAGGGGAGGGTGTCCGAGAGCCCGTCCTGGAGCACCTGAAGGTCGTAGGTCCCGGCGGGGACGCCCGGGGGCACCGCGGCCTTGAGCGCCGTGCCGTCCACGTAGCTCGTCTCCAGCAAGCCGTGGCCGACGAGGCGGGCCACCGCTGTGGCAGTGAAGCCGCTGCCGTAGACGCTCAGCGTCCCCCCGCTCTGGCTGGAGAGCGTGCTCGGCTCGACGCCGCTCAGCGCCGGCTGCTGATCCAGTGGCCTGGCGGCAGCGATGGTCGTCACCAGGAGCGCGGCCGCCAGGACGGCGACCAGCGTGGTCAGCGATACGGCCATCTTGCGCACGGTTGCCTTCGGCATAGTCTCTCTCCTCATCTAGATCTGACGTCGTCGGTCAGCTGACCATCGAGCAGATGGATGCTCCGTTTGACGAAATCCATCACCGTCGGGTCGTGGGAGACGACGATGATGGTCCGCCCCTGCTGCTGGTTGAGCCGCTCCAGGACGCGCATCACCTCCGCGCCCGTCTGGCTGTCCAGATTGCCCGTCGGCTCGTCCGCCAGGATGATGCAGGGGTCGTTGGCCAGCGCCCGGGCGATGGCCACCCGCTGCTGCTCGCCCCCGGAGAGCTCGGTCGGCTGGTGGTCCACCCGGTCGGCGAGGTCCACCCCCTCCAGCAGCCGGCGTGCCCGCTCCCGACGTCGAGCCGGAGGGACGCGGGCGAAGTACATGGGGAAGGCCACGTTCTGCAGCGCCGTCATGGTGGAGACCAGGTTGAAGGCCTGGAAGACGAAGCCCACCTCCTGGCGCCGGTAGGCGGCCAACTGATTCTCATCCAGCGCCGTGACCTCCCGGCCGCCCACCCAGATGCGGCCCCTCGTGGGCCGCTCGAGGCCGCCCAGCAGGTGGAGGAGCGTGGACTTGCCCGACCCGGAGGGGCCCAGGATGCTCAGGAATTCGCTCTCCTCCACCGTCAGGTCGACGCCGTCCAGGGCGTGGACCGTGGTCTGCCCCATCTGGTAGTCGCGGTGCAGATTCTCGGCGCGGATGAGGGGGCTCTGGCCGGTCATCGGAGCGGGGCGCTGGGCTCCCTGCGCCCCTAGATCCCCATGCGCGTGGCGGTGAAGAAGCCGCCAATCAGCGTGGGGATCAGGCTCAAGGCCGTCAAGAGGACCCAGACGCCGAGGGTGACCAGCACCGACTTGCGCCGCGCGAGGTGGGTGACGGCCGCCACCGCGACCATCAGCAGGATCAGATGCCAGATCGTGAACAGGTCGACGCGGCCGAGGAGGGCGCTCAGCAGCCTCTCGCCCGTGCCCGGCGGCGAGGCGATCATGTCGGCGGCCGGGCGATCCGACCGCACCAGGCCGGAGAGGCCCGGGTTGGCGATCAACTGACCGCTCGCCAGCACGTAGACGGTCTGAATCAGGCCGCGGAGCGCGTAGGGCAGCCCGGCCCACACGGTCACGGGGAAGATCTGGCCGAAGCTGCTCCGTCCGCCCAGGGCCATGCTGGCCAGGTAGAGGGCGGCGGCCCAGATCAACCAGCCTGCCACCTGTCCCACCGCCCGGCTGACGGCGGGGAAGACGACGGTGATCATCGGGGAGGCGGTGATGGACTGGGCCCGCTCCAGATCCTCCTCGGAGAGCTGGTCGCCCATGCGATCGGCCATCTCCTCCTGGGCCGCGCGCATCTCCTCGCGGACCTGGCGGGTTCGGATGGGGCCGGAGGCCACCACGGGCGCGGTGGCCAGGAGCAGGATCAGCAGCGCCGGCAGCCACCAGGAGCGCCGTCGCCGCTCGCCGATCAGGGTCAGGGCCCTGCGCGGGCGGGCGACGATGCCCCACGCCAGATGCAGCAAACCGGGACGTTCTGTACCCTCGCTGGTCGCTTCGGACACGCTCGTTCCTCCTGGGTCGTGGACTGGACGGTTTGTCCAGTGGATTATAGGACAATCGCGCAGGAGGGCAAACGAGACCCTGACGAGAGGATGGGCGCGAGGGGCGGGCAGCCGCGACGGCCCCGGCTGGCGAGGCGATGCCTATGGGCCGGCGCCGCGGTCGTCCCTGCCCGATCCGCCCCCGCGCCGTGGCGGAGAACGAGGGGCCACCAACGCCTCTGGTTGGTGGCCCCGATAGGGCGCCGCTACTGCCGGCGGTCGGTGCGGATGCCTCAGTTGCTCTTCTTCAGCACCAGCGGCATGTACACCTGGAGGAGGGGCTTCGGAGGTCGGTAGGCGCTCCCTCCGACGGCCTCGCCGTCGATCATCTGCTTGACGGTCAGCTCCGGCTCCCCGTCGCCCGGGGCGTCGAACTGGAGCCCCAGGGCCGTCGTCGCGCCGGCGCTCAAGGGGAGACCCTGGATGCGGGCGTCAACGCTTCCGCCGCCCTGTGAGCCGATGGTGATGGCGATGGAGTTCGTGCCCGGGTTCGCCGTTCCGCCCTCCAGCTCGCCGCCGTTGTCCTGCCATGCATCGAACGTCTCCGGGTCCATGGACACGGTGATCGACCCGTCGGGAGGATAATGATCCGAATCCAGGTCGATGTCGGTCTGCACGGGGCTGCCGTAGGGGTTTCCGACGACGACATCGTTGTCGTGCCACTGCTCGTCTGGCGGGAGGATGTGGATGTTCCTCTGGCAGAGGTTGTTGTCGAAGGGCACCAGGCCCTCGAACGTGACCGGATCGAGCGAGGCGTGGATGCGGGCCAGGAAGCAGTAGTGGCCGGTGACACTCGGTTGCCACGGGACGCTGATGGTGCGCGCCTGGCCGGGCGCCAGGCTGGGAATGGTGATGGTGCTGATGGCCGTCCACTCGTCGGGCCAGCGGATGGACGCCGCCCCCACGGCCCAGTGGACGGTGACGTCGACGTTGTTCAGCGTCGCGTTCCCGCGGTTGCGCACCCGGACGTAGACGTAGTTGGTCTGCCCGCCCTGCGGGTTCTGATGCCGCGGCACCCCGTCCTGCTGGTGTCGCACCCAGATGTCCGGGCTGACCCACCAGTCCTCTCCGTTGCGGTTGGACGGGACCTCGCCATCGTCGGTGTCGTGATCCTTGCAGTAGACGTCTTGCAGGCCCGATTCGACGGTGACGCAGGCCGGGGGGATGTCGAGGGTGGCCGGCTGTCCGCTGGAGTCGGTGTAGGTGCCCCGGGTGGAGTCGTTGAGGCATACGAAGCCCTGGGCATCCTGCGACAGCCTCACCCGATAGGTGACCTTCTTCGTCTCGCCCCGGCGGATCAGCGGGATCTTCCACGTCAGCGTCTTGTTGTCCGGGCTGATCGAGTGGGGAGGAGGCGAGGCCGAGCCGGGGATGTAGGTCGCCTCGTCGGAGAGCACGTCCACCAGGGTGCCGTTGGCCCACGGCTCCGCGCTGATGACCCCGGCGATGCCCTGGTAGATCCCCGCCAGATCGGCGCTGGTCGGCGCGGCGTAGTACCGCCCTCCACCGACGAAGGCCAGTCCGTCCTGATTGTAGGGGTGGCCTGCCGGGTCACCTGGGTGGTCGGTGTGGCTGACGGCCTGGCGGTCGTCCAGGAAGTAGTGGGAGACGCCGCTTCCCAGGCCGACGGTGTAGAGGGTGATGCCGTCAGCGCGCCCCTGCTGGGCGAAGCCGCGGGCATACGCGGCATCGGTCTCGCTGAAGCTGCTCCCCATGCTGTAGGGGCGGTTGGGAACGCCGTCGGTGAGCAGGATAGCCACCCGCTTGGCTCCCGGGCGCCCGTTCTGGGTCAGCTCCTGATTGGCCAGTTTGATGCCGTCGCCGATATTGGTGAACCCGGTGTCCCACAGTCCGGCGATGGCGGCCTTGACCGAGGCCCCGTTCCGGCTCAGGGCGTGATCCAGATGCGCTCCGGTCTCGAAGGAGACCACCCCGACCCGATCACGATCCGGGCTCAGATCCATCATATCGACGAAGGTCGTGGCCGCTTTCTTCGCGTCCTGCAGGGGGGTGCCCTCCATGCTGCCCGAGCGGTCGATGATCAGCATCACGTCCGCGCTCTGGGTCGACTCGGGGCAGTCCTCTTGACCGTGCAGGGTGATGACCACGGTGGTCTCGTCTCCGGCCTGGACCTGGTTGGGGCTGGCCTGCTTGTCGCCCTCCACCGTGCAAGAGGCCGGCGAGATGGCGATAGCGTACTCCACCTCGGTCTGGATCGCCGCCTGCTCGTAGCTCTGCAGCTTCAGCTTCGGTCGGTAGACCTCCGGGAAGTCCCGCGGGAAGTTCTGGTTGACGAATGACCGCATCGTCTGTACGGAATCGGCGTAGCGAGCCGGCCCCCACGTTCCTCCGGGGCTGTTCGTGTCCACCACGTCGTAGATGTCGTGGGAGACGTTGCCGGCGTCGTTGTGCACGCTATATGGGTGGCCGGGGATGGGGCTGTGGTTGATCAGGCGCCCGTTGAGCACCCGACCCGGCCATCCCGATTCCGCCCGATCGTTGATGGGATCGCTGAAGGCGATTCGCCGGCCCGTTCGATCCACCCCCGCCGTCGTGACGAAATGGCCTCCCAGCCGCTCCCACCTGCCTCCCTCCTGCGTCCAGAAGCCCATGAGCAAGATGACGTCCTCGCAGCGCTCGACCTCCGAGGCGACCCATTCGAAGGTCGGTTCCTCGACCATCGTGACGGTGTAGTCGTCCTCCAGCTCCTTGTCGGTGAGGTACTGGACCACGGCGGCGTACATATCGCTGACGTAGGTCCCCGGGCCGTGGTTGGGATCGCCGGTCCGTATCCCATCGGTGTCCATGCGATAGGCCAGGTCCGCCACGAAGCCCTCCACGTTTTCGGGGTCGTGGTCGTCCCATATCAGGGGGTAGACGTTCGACGCCAGCAACGGGTAGTGGTCGCTGATGGTCGGAGGTGGCGTCGGCTGGGCTTCGAACTTGGAGTCGAACCACCAGAGGCAGTTGGCCACCGCCAGGGGGCCGCAGTAGGACCAGTTGCCGCTGCCCGGCGGATAATCCCACTGGTGCTGCCGCTGGTCGAAGTCGGGCATCCCGCTGGGGGCGTAGTCTTCCCAGCCGCCCGACTTCCAGGTCATGGGGGTCTCGGCGGTTGGCGTCGGGGTCGGCGAGGGGGTCCTGGTCGGGGTCTGGGTCGGCGTCGGGGTTGGGGTCTTCGTTGGCGTTGGGCTGGGCGTCGGGGTGTCGGTGATCACCGGCGTGGCCGTCCCGCAGCTGGGGTTCACCTCGCAGGTGTGGGTCCAGATGTCGCTCTGGGTGTCGCTGCAGGTGTCGTAGACGATCACGCGCTTGGTGTAGATGCCGGACACGGCGTTGGACGGCACGGTGAGAGACTCAACAAAGGCGTCGTCCTCAGAGCCGTGCGTGGTGAACGTCCGGGTCTTGGAGGCGACGGTGACGTTGTTGGGATCGATGAGGCTCGTCTCGACCCGTACCTCCTGGCTGTCCAGCGTGGTGTCCACTTCCACGAAGATGTTCACGGTCTGCCCGGGCGCGTAGCAGTGGCGGTCGTTGTAGGCCTCTCGGATCGAGGCTGCTCCGCCTCCACCGTTGAGGATCAGCTGCCCCCACTCGATCTCTACGCACCAGCAGCCGTCCTCGGTATCGACCAGCACCTGGACCGTGTTCTTGCCCTGGTTGATCCACGAGGGGTCGATGTCGAAGACGGAGGTGCTGTACGTCTCGTCGGCGCCGGTGAGGGTGCCCACGAAGCGCCCGTTGAAGTAAACCTCGTCTACCTCTGCCGGTCTGCTGAGGTTATCTGGGTCGCCCTCCTCATCGACGTCCCGCGCGAAGAGGCTGAGCTGGGCGCTGGTGACGGAGGGCGGCACGGAATCGGCGAAGATGTTGAACTCGATGGGGGCTCGGGCGTCTTGTTTGTCCGGACATTTCGACTTGTAGTGTTCGTTGTAGATGCAGTCCTCATTCGACATGCCCATGTCGTGGTCCGGTTGGCCCGTGTAGCTGTTGTTTTCGTTGTCTACCTCGGTGAGGTAGGTCTGGGTCGCGGCCCCCGGACAGTCATCGCAGACCAGATCCCACCAGATGGTTTCTTCCGTGACCCACTGGCCGTAGTCGTAGACCTCTACGTCCAGGTGCCAGCTACCCGGATGGTTGACCCGGTCCGTGCCGTCGATGGGGACGCTGCAGAGCAGGGAATAGCTGCTCCAGGAATCGTAGCCGTAGTCGTGGGGGTCCGATATGTCGAACTGGCACTGACCGGACAGCGTGCCGTCGGGCCTGTACAACGGCATGCGCGCCTGGCCCCCCTGGGTGACGTTGTAAAGCATAGCCAGGAAGTAGGCCTTCTCATCGTCACAGGCGAATTCATCGGTCTCTCCGACGCAGACGTAGGGTGACGTCGAGGTATCGACAGAGCTACATCCTTTGGCCCATCCCCACTCATAGTAGCTGCCGGTGAGCGAGAGAGGGCTGACGTCTGCGGAGACGCCCTCTCCGGGGGCACTGAGGGCCTCCAGGTCTGCGCCTTCGGGGATGCTCGTGGACGCCGCGAAGAGCTCGGGGGATGAGCCCTCGGATGCCCAGGGGGGGAGAAGGGGGGCTTCTCGATCGAGCGCCAACTCGACGTCGGACGAATCGGCCCACGGCGAGGGATCGGACGGATTGGCCAGAACAGACGACACCAGCAGCGACACCATCAACAGTCCAACAATACATAGGGCAATCAGTCTATTCTTCATAAACCTCGTTCTCCTGGGGTCCGCTGAATCGAGTCGCTGCCATCAGGTTCGCCGCGACGGCGAACCTCCGGACAGGACGGACTAGAGAACCCGACTATGGTTGGCGATAAAACAGCCTCGCGACAACGAAGGCGGCCACGAGGATCCTTGGAGAAGCTCGTCTGTTGGGGGAGTGGTAGCTCTTGGCTCGCGTCCTGATTCGGGCAGGCGTGGTGGTCGACGCCCTTCGGCCACCGTCTGGGGTGTGAGAGGTTGCTTAAGCTCCCCCCGACGGGGGCGGGCGGAGATCCCTTGCTGATCGTTCAGGCCGAGCCTTGGATGGTTGCACGCCTCCTCTGACTCATATGGGGGGCCAAACCCTCGACCCTTGCCACCAAGACCCTTATAGGCACATTATAGCACGTAATAGGAGGGGGTACAATAGGCAGTTGGGTGAATCCGTCCGACGCGGGGTGATCGCCGGCGGAGGGAACGGACCAGCACCAGCTGTTCGCGCTGGTGCTGGTATCCTGCAGAGGAGCGAGACCAAGCCCAGCAGCGGCTCTTGCGGGCCGGTGCGCTTCCCATCCGATGGCCCTGGCACAGGCGGGGCCACGCCTCGACGAAAGACGCGCGACGCGACGCTGCCTCCACAGTCCGCTTCACCGAAGCGTCACTGACGCAGGGTCAACGGCAGGAAGACGTCGTAACGCCCCGGGCCGCACCAGAAGCCAGCACAAAGGTCGGCGGATGGGGCGGCGATCCGGCCACTGATGGGCTGTCCGATCGTCGTCCTCAGTGTCTGATCCCCCGCCGTGATCTCGCCGCCGCCACCGCCGATGACGCGACGCGAGATGGTGAGTCCACCCGCAGCCAGCGCCGCGCCCGCCGTGAGCAGAAGGACGACCGTGATGAGCAAGATCGACGTGCGATTCATCGGGCACCCCCCTCAATCCAGGGTGACGAAGACGAGCACGTCGCCTTCCTCGCCGGCGTTCAGCGGCTCCAGAGCCTTGCCCAACACGATCCCCGGGACCGCGGTGTCGACGCCTGCCAGGGAGACCGTGAGAGCTCTCCCCGCAAGGCCCCGCGCCTGCCCGGCGGCCAGGAGGTCGCCGGGCTGTAGGTCGTCGCTCAAGGCCTCCACCTTGACCCGCGCGGGGCCATGCACGACCAGCAGCAGATACTGGCCCGATCGTATGGGCCCGTCGGAGGCCATCTCCTGGGGGCGCATGCCCTCCCCGGACCCCGTCGCCCGCGCTCCCTCGGTCAGGACGGCTTCGTCGAGGCGGGCGTGGACCACGCCGGCGACGCCGGGATCGTTCGCCTGCGCGGCGTGGGTCACCTGGATGATGGGAAGACCCCCGGCGTCCGTCGACGTGGTCACGCCGTCGAAGGCGGCGACGTCGCCCGGCTCCAAGGTCGTCTCTCCACCGTTCTGCACCACCTGCATGAGGGCCCCGGTCATGTGGTAGTTTCTGGAGTAAACGTTATCCGGTGTGTACAGCCCATAGTTGTGGTCTCCACGCGCGGTCTTGGCGTAGATCCCCGAGGAGGCCTCGCTCTCGGCAAACATCCCGTAGTAGTTGGTGCTGGCGCCCCACACGCCGGAGCCGGTATCCCCCCGGTTGGTGCCGTAGACGGCGACGCCGCTGGTGCCGTACTTGTTCCCCCGGACCGCCGTGCCCGATCCGGACCAATCCTGCCCCTCGACGCCGGCGGCTGCCTCAGAATCGTCGTTCTCCGTCTCGCCGACCACGCCGCTGTCCTCCCTGCTGACGCCCGTCACCCCGGCCCCTGTGCCCCCGGAGCCGTAGAGGCCGCGGGCCTCGCCGATGCCCGCGGCCCCCACCTTGCCCGCAGGCTGCCAGAGGCCGGCGATGTCGCCGGCCTCACTGCGGATGCCGACGTTGTGCGTGCTGGACGCCAAGACGCCGTTGCCCCACTCGGCGGTGAAGTATCCGGCGTGATCCCAGTGGTCATCGCCGTCTGTCTCGACCCGGATGCCGTATCCCGAGTCGCTGTGGAGATCGGCGGCCGTCGCGTTGGTGCTCTTGCCGATGAAGGCTGGCTGCCACGTGCTCTCTGCGTAGACGCCCGCGCTGTCGCTCTCGGTCCTCACGGCGCTCCCCGTGGCGGTGCGCGCGAAGATACCGGCTGCGATGGCCATGTGGGGCGAGGCGGCGTTTTCTACGTTGAGCGCGCCGTCGCCGAAGGCGCTCCCGGCGGTTTCGCCGACGATCGTGGCCCCTGGACGGAGGCTGAGGGCGTAGGGGACCGGCAGTATCTCCTCGCAGCCGAAGACGGTGCCACCGACGGTGACCTTCAGCCAGATGCCCTCACCGTGGAAGACGTCGTGGGGGATGTCGACGTCGACGTCGAAGAACCCGTCGCTGATGGGGACCCCGCCTTCCACGAGGTGATGGACAGGACTGCCGGAACAGGTGTCGTTGGTGTAGAAGTCAAAGGTCATGTCGCGTGTGTCATCGACGGGCGAGCCGTCTTCCTCCAGCACGCCCTGGTAGTTGATGCGACGCCTCACGGTGGCGGCGAGAGAGGCCTCTTCGGCGATACCTCGCCCATCATCGGGTGGAGGCGCCTGTGCAATCGCTCCACGGATGGTCAGAAAGAGGGGGATCAGAAGCAGGGTGCTTACTAGGGAGACTACGGTTTTCCTTTCAGGTAGGCTGAACATCACTGCCCTCCTCATTTGATGCTGACGATGCTTTCTCATCAGATGTCCGGCGATTGACCCTCCGCCGGCGCGTCCAGTGGACAGACCTGATCGACCGTCATCCGGGGCGTGTTGTACCCATACCACTGGAAGAAGACCGCCTCGTCGGGGCGCTGCGCCACCACCGCCTCCATGGCGGCGCAGGCGGCCACCGCGTCGCCCGTCTCGCCGTACGCGTCGATCAACCGCTCGGCCGCGTCGGTGTAGACGTTGGGCTCCACGAAGGCGTAGCCCCGCACCTGCTCCAGGACCGCCTCCATCGCCGCCGCGTCGCCGCGCTGGGCGTGGACCAGCATCGCCTCCACGGCAGCGTAGCTGATGATGCGCCGCTTGTCGACCTCCTCCACCGGCGCCATCGAATCCGAGACGTCCGGATCCTCCACCGCCTGCGTGGCCAGCGCCAGCGCTCGCTCCCAGTTCCCCGCCGCCAGGGCCGCGTTGGCGTCCAGGATCAGGAAGTAGGGATGGTCGGAGGGATCCGGCGTGTCCCGCACCAGCCGGTAGGCGCCGTCCACCCAGTCGAAGACCAGCGTGTGCGGCCGCTGGAGCCCGGCGCCCACGGAGCCGATCATGCCGCCGTGCATGGTGACCTCCACCACGCCGTCCCCGTCGCGGTCCTCGACCGTCAGCTCCGTGTAGGCCTGGCTGATGGGGTCGGCGGCCAGGTCGTGCCACCGCGCGCCGTCCCAGCGCCCGATGGTGAGGCCGGTGTAGCATGTGTGGGCCCCGCACCAGCGCTGCTGGATCAGGACCTCCGGCTCGCCGTCGGCGTTGAGGTCCTGCACGCGGCGCAGCTCGGGATGGTGGGCCTGGGTATCGTGCGGCGGCGCGCCGGGGATCACCCAGCGCGGCCGGAAGAGGCCCTGGTCCAGCTCGTAGATGACGAGATAGGCCGGGCACCAGGTGGCCCCGCAGCCGCGCTCCGGCACGGGCAGGCTGATCAGCCACTCCTCGGCGGCGTCCCCGTCCAGATCGGCGGGCTCGGCCCAGAAGGCCGCGGCCGCATCGCCCTGCGCGCCCTCGGCGGGCGTCGACCAGGCCACGAGGGTCTCCACCACCGCCTCGACGTTCTCCCCGCCGTTGAGCATGGCGGTCACCAGCGCCACGTAGTCCCGCACCCAGGCGTCGGCCTCGTCGCTCCCGACGTCGGGCGGCGGGGGCGGCGTCGGCGCGAAGCCGGCCGGCGGCGGCGTGAAGGGGCCCTGGGGGACCAGGGCCTCCTCCGGGGGCGTG
>CAZEQC010000035.1:0-6732 GCA_964514285.1 uncultured Anaerolineales bacterium
TGGCCAGATAGAGCGGTTGCTCCGTACTTGCCGCGAAGCTCCCCGTTTTCCCCTCGGCAACGCGCAAATCGATGCCGAGCTTATCCGAATAGACCAGTAGATATGCGTTTCTTACTCTATCGTCCTTCCGGGTCTGTCTTCTGAACGCCTTCTCGATCCTCGATTGTACAGCTCTCCTATCCATGGTATTCTCCTTTCCAAGGCGCCGTGAGGCTCCTGCTCCTCCCGGGCCGGCTCAGCGCAATGGCGCTGGCCCAGAATGGGCGCGGGGCTCCAACGCCATGTTGTCGTGGTATATATCAACCACCTGGGCACAACCCTCGATGATGTCTCATGTTGTGGTGTAAAAGCTGCAGAGTGACTTGACGAAGAAGTTGTCGTGTGCTTCCCTTAAGTGGGAGCAAACAATCTCACAGAAGGGAGCGACACGATGACCGACCTAAGTATAGACCTGATTGAGTATCTCGACAAGCTGTCGATGGAGCCGGACGCTGATCTGCTTCGAGACAGCCTGAAGATGGTGGTGCAGCTGTTGATGGAAGCCGAGGTATCGCATCAGATTGGAGCCAAGAAGCACGAACGGACGCCAGAACGCGTCACCCGACGGAATGGCTATCGGGATCGTACTTGGGAGACGAGAGCGGGAGAGGTTGAGTTGGAGATTCCCAAGCTGCGACGAGGGACGTATGACCCGGACTGGTTGTTGGAGCCACGACGACCAGCGGAGAAGGCGCTGGTGAACGTGATCCAACAAGCCTACATTGTTGGGGTGAGCATGCGCAAGATGGAGGGGGCGGTGGAAGAGCTGGGGCTGAACGGGTTCGACAAGAGCAGGGTCAGCCGGATGACGAAGGCGCTGAACGATGAGGTGGAGGCTTTCCGGAACCGGCCCTTGGACAAGCGATGTGCCTACGTCTGGCTGGCGGAACACGACTTGTTGACCCAACTTGACAAGATACAAACTGGGCGTGGACGAGCTCGGCAAGCGAAGATCTTGAGTTCTTGACCTATGTGCTTGCTGACGTACAATAGAGACCGATGCACGAAGCTGCCGAGTCGGCGGGGATCCCCCTCGCGGCCCAGGACCGCCGCGATAGGGATTCAGGAGCCTGAGCGTTTCGACTGCTCCTACCCGCAACCCTGCAGAGTGGTGAGTGAACAAGGAGGGCTTCTGTGCTCGATCTACCACCAGCGTATGCAGCCGTCGTCTTGAAACTCGTCTTCTCGCTTCTAGCGTTGGCACTGACGCTGATAGCGAACCGCCTTCTGCGTGACCTGCTCAGAGCGCGGTTCCGGGACACGCCCCACGCCCACACGGTCTTCATGCTCGTCCGTAACGCCGTGTTTCTGGCCGGCGCCAGCGTCATCCTGCTCATCTGGCTGGGCTTCGGCAGCAACTTCACCGTCGCGATGGGCATCCTGGGTGCCGGCATCGCCTTCGCCTCCCAGGAGGTGATTGGGTCGTTCGCCGGCTACCTGAGCATCGTCACCGGGAACCTCTACCGCATCGGCGATCGCGTGCGTATCGGGAACGTGACCGGTGACGTGCTG
Organism: uncultured Anaerolineales bacterium; assembly: GCA_964514285.1. GTDB lineage: Bacteria > Chloroflexota > Anaerolineae > B4-G1 > B4-G1 > SKLM01. The sequence continues at coordinate 1,552 of CAZEQC010000035.1, forward strand.
GATATCTCGATGCTGCGCACCACCGTCATGGAGATCGGGGAGTGGGTGAAAGCCGAGCAGTACACCGGACGCGTCGTGACCGTCGCCAATCGCTCCGTCTTCTCTGACCCGGTGTTCAATTACACGCAACATTGGACCTATCTCTGGGATGAGATCACGATCCCCATTGCCTACGAGAGCGACTGGCGACGCGCTCGGGAGATCATGCTCGACCACGCCGAGGAGTACACCGCGCACCTCCAGGCAGACGCCCAAGCCGAGCTGCAGGCGTTCATGAAGCGGTATCCGGTGCGGGAGGCGTCGGTGGCGCCCAGGCTCTACACGGTGATGACGGACAACTGGATCGAGCTGACGCTGCGCTACGTGGTCGAGGCCAGGGAACGGCGGAAGGTGACCGGAAACCTTCATCAGGAGCTGCTCCAGCACTTCGAGGAGGAGCCGGACATCACCGTCGCCTCCGCGACGTTCGAGATTGTCGGCTTTCCGCCGCTCCAGGGCGATATCCGGATGCCCCACGAGGTGGAATCAGAGACGACGAAGGCGAACCGCTAGGATGGAGGACGTGAGCGTGGGAAAGACGACTGCCGTGCTGCCCCCGGTCTCTTGATGTCCTGGACGCAGGAGGAAGCCGCAAGGGAGTGAGGTCTGGAGAGGATGAAGAGGAAGCGAATCCTTCGAACACTGGTCTCGTTGATGGTCCTCACCGCGCTGGCCGCCATCCTGATCGTCGGCGTGACCAGGGTGCGAGCCAGGTTGCGCAACCCACCCTGGAAGGTCACCCAGGTCCCTGAGGATGAGGTGATCTGTTTCACCCTCTACACGGTCCACGATGGGATTCTGAAGCTGACGGCCCAGCTCTATGAGCTGCCTCCCGAGGCCGATCGCACGGTCCGCCTGCAGATCAAGAGGGAGGGGCAATGGACTCAGATCGCCGAGACCGAGGTCAGCGGGCGCGACTGGGTCGCCCTCTTCCGGGTGGAGGATTGGAATGCGACCCGGGACCACGAGTACCGGGTTGCTCATGGTGACAGCGCCTTCTACACCGGTCTCATTCGCAGAGACCCGGTGGACAAGGAGGAGATCGTCGTCGCCGCCTTCACCGGGAACTCGAACGCCGACCGAGGTCCACGCCCCGACGTGATCGAGAACGTCGAGCGTCAGGACCCGGACCTGCTCTTCTTCTCCGGCGACCAGGTGTACGACCATCACGATCACTTCGCGGCCTGGCTCCTGTTCGGTCGTCAGTTCGGCGAGATCACGCGCAACCGGCCCTCGGTCGTCATCCCCGACGATCACGACGTGGGAAACCGCAACCTGTGGGGCGAGGGTGGCGAGCCGGGACCGTGGGGCTACAAGGATCCCGACTACGTCAGGATGGTCGAGAGAGCCCAGACCAGCCATCTCCCCGACCCCTACGACCCCACGCCCATTGAGCGAGGCATCGGCGTCTACTACACCTCCCTGACCTGGGGCCGGATCGGGTTCGCCATCATCGAGGATCGCAAGTTCAAGTCCCAGATCGACGTCCTGGATCGCCAGGCCTTGGAGCGGCAGGGCGTCGCGTTCGCTCGGCCCGACCACATCGAGGAGCTGCCCGACCCGCGGATGGTCGACGTCCCCACGGCCACGCTGCTGGGCGATCGACAGCTCACCTTCCTCCGCGACTGGACCGCGGATTGGTCCGGCCAGGATATGAAGGCCGTCCTCTCACAGGCGCCCTTCGCCGCTCCGGCTCACGTCCACGGCCCCGCCCGGCAGCGCCTGGCCGCCGACCTGGACACCAACGGCTGGCCGCAGCGTGGGCGGGAGAGGGCGCTGCGAGAGATGCGCAAGGGCTTCGCGCTCCACATCAACGGCGACCAGCACCTGGCGACGGTCATCCACCAGGGCGTCGATGACTGGGGGGATGCCTCGTTCTCCTTCTCGGCGCCCTCCGTCGTGAACCACTATCGGCGCTGGTGGAAGCCGCTGGAACCCGGGCGAGCGCTGCCGCTGCCGGAGGGCGCCCTGGAGCACGCGGGGGAGTACACGGACGGCTTCGGCAACAAGGTCACCATGGTTGCCTATGCCAATCCAGACCTGAGCCGACGGGGATACGACAAATGGCGGGCTCAAGCCGCCGGGTATGGCGTCATACGGTTCAACAAGCGCACCCGGGAGATCACGATGGCGTGTTGGCCCCGCGGCTGCCGGGTGCCCGGAGCGGACGCGGTCGCCGGTCCGGCGTGTGAGCAGTATCCCGGCTGGCCGGTCACCATCTCGCAGGAGGACAACTACGGCTGCCGGCCGGTGGCTTATCTCCCCACGCTCGAGATCAGCGGTGCGGACGATCCGGTCGTGCAGGTGATTGATGAGTCCCGCGGAGAGATCGTGTACACGCTGCGCATCAACGGGACATCCTATCGCCCCAAGGTGTTTGAGACGGGGTCGTATACCGTCAGGGTCGGTGAGGGGGAGAGGACCCAGGTCCTCAGAGGGGTCGAGTCGGTCGCCCCCGAGGTGTCGGCCACGCTATCGGTCGTGCTCGATTGAAGGGAGGCAAGGGAATGAGACGCCTCATCAGGAACCGGACCATCACCTGGCTGGCCACGCTGCTCATCTTCGTGGTGCTGCTGGCCCTGGCCCACTGGCTTACCGAGGGCGAGACCTTCCCGGGCGTTGCCACCATAGTCGTCATCGCCGTTGCCCTGGTGGGCCTCGTCGGCGTCTACCGGGCGACCGCCAGGAGCAGAGGCTGGAGGATTCGACCGCGCCACGTGATCATCATGGCCGTGGGAGCAGCGCTCTACGCCGGGCTGGCCTACGTCTTCGACGCCCGCCTGGCCCTTTCGGTGGGGCAGGTGGCGATCCGTCCTATGGTCTGCATCCCGATCCTCTTCGGCTACGCCTTCGGCCCCGTCGTCGGCTTCTTCACGGGGGCCGTGGGGGCGCTGTTGGGCGACGTCTTCACCGCCTTTGGCGTCTTCCCGGCCTGGACTATCGGCAGCGGACTGTCGGGCCTGATCCCAGGGTTGACGACCTTTCTGACCGAGGAGAGGCATAATCTGGCCTACTTGTCCACCCTGGTGATCCTGCTGGTCGGCATCGCCGCGATCATCGTCTTCGTCCATCCCCTGGCGCCGGAGCCCTGGACGGATGAGATCAAGGACTTCTCCTTCTGGGGCTGGGCCCTGATCATCGGGGGCGCGGTGATGGTGGCCAACCGCTTTCTGCTGGAGCAGGTCAGCGTGGCACTGGCGGCCGTCAACCTGTGGGGCACGCTGGGCATCGTCGTTGGCAACGGCTTCGTCTCCGTGGCCCACATCTGGATCAATGAGTACACGCTCATCACGTCCCTGGTCGGCGAGTTCGCGCCGGCCGCCGCCACCGATATCCTCAATTTGATGATCTTCACGCCGCTGGTGTTGGCGAGCTACAATGCGATTTGGGAGCGCGTCAGACCCCGGATTGGTGGAGGGGCCCGCCGTGAGCTGCGTGACACCTCAACGGCCCCATCAGAAAGGAGCGAAGGATGATCCAGTTGCTCTACCGGACCGGCGCCGGAGAGATCCAGATCGACCTGACGCCGGCCTCCATCCCGACGGCCCTCCAGGACGCGGAGGGATTGCTCTGGGTGGACTTCTCCGACGAACCACAGGAATCGTGCGAACCGATCCTTCGCCAGGTCTTCAAGTTTCACCCGTTGGCCGTCGACGACGCCCTGGTCGCTCTCGTTTCTGGCCGGGTTCTTCGGCATGAACTTCTTCCAGCTGGCGGTACCGCTGGAGGGATGGACGGGGCGGATGGCTTTCGTGCTGATGATGCTGGCGATGGTCCTTTCCCCGCTCGCCATGGCCATCTGGATGCGACGGCAGCGTTGGCTGTAAGCAGGTATTAACGTCCTCTGCGGCCTGCAGATCAGTCGTGCACGATTCAATCCGAGGGCGTTGTCAGGCAGGCTCGGCCCTGGTCACTTGACCAGGGTTGAGCCTCTCCAATTGGCAGATGCGCCGCGGCCGGTTTCGGTGTACCATCATCGCATGATGAACGATGATCCGTCCCGAAAGAACAGATTGATCAGGAGGCTGCGCTACCTGTGGACCTTCGAGCTCTTGGACAGCTTCTTACTCCCCGCGGTGGTGATCTTGGGCTCGTTGAGATACGGGCAGCCACTGGGCCTCTTCAGCATCTACGGCAGCGCCCTGGTGACGTGGATCCTCTGGCAGGGCGCGGCCTACTGGTGGCTCAAGCTCCAGGCGGTGCGCAAAGACGGTCGGATCGCGGAGAGGCACCTTCGCCCGTTCGCCACGTTCAAGCGCGTGAACTGGGCCCTGATCGGGCTGCTGCCCCTTCTCCCGCTGGGCCAGGCCATGCTGGGCAGCCCTTTCCGCTCCACCGTCGACGTCGTCGCGGGCCTGGGCATGGCCGGGCTGGCCCTCCTGGAGCAAGTGAACTACTATCACATCCAGCTGATGTACGACTACCCGCCGGACTGGCGGTATCTGATCGAGAGGAAGCGGCTGAAGCGATCCAGCTTGAGCCGCGCCTTGGAGAGGCTGGGGAGCGAAGGGGAGGACAGTGTATGAGCCAGACGAGGAACGGACAAGGGAGGTAGACGTGACAAAAGGATACGACCCCCAGGTGACGCCCTGGCAGATCGATGAGCAATCGTTCCCCCGCGGCGGCGATCCTGTCGACAGGCTGACCCACCTGTTGCGCTACGCCATACTGGCCCCGTCCAGCCATAACACGCAACCCTGGCTGTTTGGCGTCGACGCGAGGTCGATCCGCATCTACGCCGACCGGTCGCGCTGGCTGAGGGTGGCCGACCCCGACCAGCGCGAGCTCCACGTCAGCATCGGCTGCGCACTGGAGAACCTGCTGATCGCCGCCGAGCATTTCGGCTACGCGCACCAGGTCGCCTATCTGCCGGAGGGCGAAGAGGACGAGCTGATCGCTCTGGTCACCTTCGAGGGGAAAGGGCAGCCATCGAGCTTCCGTCCGCCGGAGCTCTTCGAGGCCATCCCGGTTCGGCGCACCAACCATCATCCCTACGATGGCCGTCCATTGCCCGCCGAGGATGTGGAGCGCCTCCAGGCCTGCTGTGTCGAGGAAGGACTCCTGCTCCACCTCACCGACGATCCAGAGATCAAGCGCGCCGTGGATGAGCTGGTGGTGCGCGCTGACGCCATGCAGTTCGCC
>CAZEQC010000035.1:6742-22260 GCA_964514285.1 uncultured Anaerolineales bacterium
CGCCGATCCGGACTGGCGCGAGGAGCTGGGCTACTGGATGGGCCAGGGGGTCTTCGGCACGCCGTGGTTGATGTCGAAGGTCTCACAGCTGGCGGTCACCTATCTAAACATGGGGAAGGGGACGGGGAAGAAGGACTCCGAGCTCCTGATGAGCGCGCCGCTGCTGGCCGTTATCAGCTCCTTAGACGACGACCGCGCGTCGCAGGTCCGGGCCGGCCAGGTCTTCCAGCGGGTGGCCCTGATGGCGACGGCACTAGGCGTCAGCGACCATCCTATGAGCCAGATCCTGGAGATCCCAGAGCTCAAGGTGCAGGTCGCCGACCTGATTCCTGCACCGGACGTCGTGCCGCAGCACACCTTCCGGCTAGGGTATACTGATCAGGAGGAGGATCACACCCCGCGACGTCCGCTGGCGGAGGTGTTGGCCTAGCAGGTGCGGCGTAGATGACCGGCCGTAGCCGAAGGTGACGGGCACGTTGCGGGTTCCACTGGAGGGCGACGAGGAACGCCTGTGACGCGCGTCTCTGCCCCTGCAAGGATGGCGTCACAAGTGCCGGGGTCGATGTAGTCATCCGTCACCTTGCCCGCTTGACTAAGCCCGCTTTCTGGGCAGAATACGCCCCGATACGGACCTGAAATGTGAGACGTCGTAGAAGCCGATGCATGGTCCTTGGAGGACCCCCGCGAAGGAGATGGATGTGTCTAGACTAGCCCGCACCCTGTGTGGCTCGCTCTCGTCCCTCGTCGTATGGCCTTTGCTGATGCTGGTCATCATCGCGCTAATGGGCTGCGGCACGATGCCCACCCTGGTGCCAACCGCCACCCCCCGACCAGCGGCCACCGAGGCGCCGACCCGAGAGCCCAGTCCCATTCCGACGGCGACGCCTCGGCCCACCGATACACCGGCCCCGACCCTGACCCCGAGCCGCACCCCCACCGCGACTCCGTCGCCGACGCCGATGCATCCGATGGACATCGACTACATGCGCCAGCAGGATTATCCCGGCAGCGATGTCGTCATTGAGCAGACCCTTTCCCCCGGCGCCAACTACGACCGGTACGTCGCCTCTTACCAGTCGGAGGGGCTGACGATCTACGGGCTGTTGACCGTACCCCGCGGCGAGGCGCCGGAAACCGGTTGGCCCATCATCGTCCTCAACCACGGCTACATCCCGCCGGACCAATACCGCACCACCGAGCGGTATGTGGCTTACCAGGATGCCTTCGCGCGTAACGGCTACATCACGCTCAAACCCGACTACCGCGGCCACGGGCGTTCGGAGGGTGACACCGATGGCGGATCCCGGGGTCCGGGCTACACGGTAGACGTCCTCAACGCCGTCTCGTCCCTGCAGCGGTATCCCGAGGCGGACCCGGAGCGGGTCGGCATGTGGGGCCACTCGATGGGCGGGGGGATCACCCTGCGGGTGATGGTGGTCACCGACGACGTCAAGGCTGGGGTCATCTGGGCGGGCACAGTCGCCAGCTTCCAGAGGATCTTCGAGGACCGGCCGCGCTGGGTGGGCGCGGAACCCAGCCCGACGCCGGGCGCCAGCCCGGACCCGGACGCCACGGCCACGCCGACGCCGGAGCCGCGAGGCCTGTTTGCCTACGGCACCTTCGACGAGAATCCCGAGTTCTGGGCCGCCATCGACCCCGTGACCTATCTGGAGGATCTGTCGGGGCTGGTGCAACTCCACCACGCGGAGGGCGACCCGTCGGTGCCGGTCGCCTGGTCCAAGACGCTGTACACCCGGCTCCAGGAGGCGGGCCAGCCGGCGGAGCTCTACGTCTACCCGGGGGATAACCACAACATCTCGGCCAACTTCGGCATGGCCGTGCAGCGCTCCGTGGCTTTCTTCGACGAACACGTGAAGGGGATCGGTAGCTAGTGAGGCCTGGGGCCGAATTGGCTTGGAGGGATCTGCGACCTCGATCGGGGGGGAGGCCGTGGAGGCTATGCCGAAGCACTTGAGCGTGACCCTGATCCTGGTCGGCGCGTTGGCGCTGCTGCTGGTCGGGCTGGAATTGTACACGAACGCGCGCGTGCGACGCGCCGAGGCTCGGTATCCCCCGGCGGGCGCGTTCGTCGAGGTGGACGGCCTGCGGCTCCACTATGTCCGCCGGGGCGCCGGCCGACCGGTGGTGATGATCCACGGCGATGGGGGCTCGACCTACGACTGGACCACGTCGATCTTCGACCGAATCGCCCGGCAGTACCATACCATGGCCTTCGACCGCCCCGGGTTCGGCTACAGCCAGCGGCCGGTCGGCGAGGGCGGCTCCCCCTTCGTGCAGGCGCGTCTCATCCACCAGGCCCTGGAGGAGCTGGACGTTGAGCGGCCGGTGCTGGTGGGGCACTCGCGGGGCGGGAACGTGGCCCTGGCCTACGCTCTGGCGTATCCGGACCAGCTTGCGGGGGTGGTGACACTGGCTGCGGCCCCCTACGGCGGGAAGATCGCGCTCCACAATCGGTTACTGACCGTCCCGGTGGTGGGGCCGCTGTTGGCGCACACGGTCTACGTGCCTTTCGGACGCGGAGCCGTCGAGGCCGGCCTCGATGCCGCCTTCGCCCCCGAGGGTCCGGCGCCGCCGGACTACGTGGACGTCTACGCCGCCTACGAGCTGCGGCCCGACCAGCTACTGGCTCACGCCCACGATCAGGTTTGGGGGAGGTCGGCCGGCCACGACATGGCGAGGCGGTACGATGAGCTGCGTGTGCCGCTGGTCATCGTCCACGGGACCGCCGACCGGAACGTGCCCGTCGACCAGGCCCGCCGGCTCCATCGTGTGGCGCCGAACTCAAATCTGATGGTCGTCGACGGGGCTGGTCACGAGCTGATGTTCCTCCATCCGAGCGCGGTGATGGAGGCCATTGAAGAGGCCTGGAGCAGCTAGCCACCTGACCAGGTCCCAGGCTGACGCTCTGACCAGGCGCGGGACTCCCCGATCGGCGGGCGCCCACCATCGCCGCTTGCGGTACACTGGTGGAGATCGACTTGCGGGTTGGGGGCGAGCGCCGACGCCATGGGAGATCGCTCCACATCTCAACGTTCGAACGTTCTGACGTTCCAACGCTCCAATTGGGAGGCGCGATGGCGTGTTTTTCGTATAGCAATGATCATCTGTTCTACCGCGACGAAGGCCACGGACCGCTCCTGCTGATCCTGCCTGGGAACACCGCTTCCTCGGCTGTCCACGTCGGGGAACTGGCCCACTTCGGACAGCTTGTCCACGCCGTGGCCCTCGACCTGCCTGGCACGGGGCAATCGGACCGCATTGACGTCTGGCCCGACAACTGGTGGCTGGAGGGCGCGCGGGCGGCTATTGCGCTGCTGGATCATCTCTCGGCGGCGCAGGCCGTGGTAATGGGGGCTAGCGGCGGCGCGGTGGCCGCGCTCCTTATGGCCCAGCACGCCCCGGACCGGGTGCACGCCGTGATTGCCGATAGCTGCGTGATCTGCCAGCCGCCGGAGGTGCTGCGGGCCGAGGTAGCCGACCGTCGGCGGCGGCGGCCGGAGGCAGTAGCGTTCTGGCAGCACGCCCACGGGGACGGCTGGGAGCAGGTGGTGGAGGCCGACAGCGACCTGCTGCTCCGCCTGGCGGAGCGCGGCGGCCGCTGGTTCCAACGCGACCTATCCGAGATCGGTTGCCCGGTGCTCTTGACGGGCAGTCTGCAGGACGCTACGCTTCACGATGGAGCGGCCCAGATGGTGGCCATGGCCGAGCAGGTTCTGGAGAGCCAGCTGGTGCTGGTCAACGGCGGCGGCCACCCTTTGATGTGGACGCGACCGGCGATCTTCCGCCGTGCGGTGGATGGGTTTCTGCGGGCGCTGGTGCAGGAAGAGGGTGACAGCGGTGATGTATGACCTGGATAGCCACGTACCGGAGATCTACGACAAGGCGGAGACGGAGACGGCCGACGTGGCCCTGATTCTGCGCTCGATCGGCCCGCGAACGGGATGGCACATTCTGGAGCCGTTCTGCGGCACCGGGCGCATCCTCCTGCCTTTGGCTCTAGACGGCCACACCGTCGTGGTGCGTTGGACCCGTCGTGGTATCAGCCTTTGGAGCGTGAGGGCGTCTTTCCCACCGGCACGTGCGACGACGGCGCGCGCCTCGACAGTTCTTGGCGTGTGATGTGGGACGATTCGCAACGGCGGCTGATCCGCTTTCGCTGCCGGACCCGCATCACGCTCTCGGACGGGGACGTCTTGGAGCGGGAGATGGTCCAGCAGAAGCATCCGGTCAGCACGCTGGAGGTGGCGGCGTGGCTGTCGGACCAGGACATGGTCATCGAGCGTATCCTGGGCGATCACCAGGGCGGCACCTACACCGAGTCGTCCCCGCGCGCCATCTTCTGGGCCAGGCGAGCTGGACGACGAAGCAACCCACGGTAAGGAGGGCAGTGTGACGCTGGACCGTGATGAGGGACGCTACGCCGGGCTCCGCATTCGCTTCGCCGCGCTGGCGATCGACACGCTGCTCTTCTGCGCCGTCTTCTTCCCCGTGACTAGGTTGGTGAAGGGCGTCTGGCTCATGGGGGCTGCAGATCACCGTTGGTCGATGGGCTTGTTCATCACCGATCCGCTTTGTCTGGCGTTTCTGGCGGTGATGGTGGCCTACTTCGTGCTGGTGGAGGGCCTGCTTGGCGCGACGCTGGGCAAAGGGCTGCTGGGGCTGCGCGTCGTGCGCGAGGATGGGGAAAGGCCCGGACTGGCCCGCAGCGCGGCGCGCAACCTGCTGCGCTTGGTCGACGGCCTGCCGGCCTTCAGCATCCTGGGCGTGGTCCTGATCCTCCGCTCGCCGGAGAACGCCCGCTTTGGCGATCGCGTGGCGGGTACGCGCGTCGTTCGTGCTCCTTCGTGACAGGATTCACGAGTTTGACAAAATGGGAGGCTTGCTGTCGTCAGCGTCCATAGAAATCCTGTCAATCCTTTCAAAGCTGATTCGTGCTATTCGTCCTTTCGTGATACAGGGCACGCTAATTCGTGTCATTCGTGCCATTCGTACCATTCGTGATACAGGAGTGTGCTATGACGGACCAGGACCAAGACAGACCCGAGCTGGAAGAGTACGGCCAGAGCTGGGAGATCGCCGCGGCGCTGTGGGACGGGCCTAAGACCCTGTCCCAGATCGTCGACCACTTCTACAGCTACATCCGCCTGCTGGGCCTCTATCGCATCACTAAGCGTATGGAGCGGCGTCACGCCAAGATGGCGCAGCGCATCGAGGAGGCGGTGGAGGCGCTGGTGGAGCGCGGCTGGGTGGAGCGCCAGGGCGAGCGGTACGCCCTGACACCCGCCGGGCGGGAGGAGGCGCGCAAGCCCATCGAGGACATGGGCAGGACCCGCAAAATGCTGCGGCGGCTGGCCCAGCCTCAGACCGTCTCCCAGGTGGGCTTGGCCGTCCACCTGGGCCTGGCCGCCCTGAAGCTGCCGGCGGCCCTCCTCTCCGGCAGCGTGGGCCTGCTCAACGACGCCACCGACACGCTCCTCGACGGCCTCTCCAGCATTCTGGTCTACCTGGGGCTTCGCTTCGACCGCGAGAGGGCCGCCAATGTGGTGCTGGTGCTGATGATGCTGGGCACCGGGGGCTTCACCTTCTACGAGGCGGTGCGCCGTCTCTTCGTCCCCGTCGAGCCGCAGGTGGACGTCTTCACCTTCGTGGCCACCATCTTCTCCGCCATAGTCTGCTGGGCGCTCTATCTCTACCAGCGCTTCGTCGGCGTGCGCAGCGGCAGCATGGCCCTCATCACCCAGTCGGTCGACTCCCGCAACCACGTCATCATCGCCGCCAGCGTCACCGCCGGGCTGATCGCCTCCCGGGTCCAGTTCCCGCTGCTCGACACGCTGGTGGGGCTGGGGGTGGCCGTGCTGATCCTCAAGAGCGCGGTGGAGCTGGCCGTCGAGACGGTGCGCTCCCTGGGCGAGGAGGGTGCGGATCTCTCCCGCTACGACATGGCGCTGGCGGGGTGGTACGAGCAGTTCCGGGAGGCTCAGCTCCGCGATTGGATGCTTCACCTGGTCGATGTGGAGGGGGTCCGGACGCGCGCCGGGCTGGTGGCGGAGACCCGCCAGGCGCTCGACTTCAGCGACCACCCCACGCTGCGCGCGCTCGGTGTGGAGAAGGCGCCTGTGACTGAAGAGACGATCGAGCGCAGCATCGACCAGCTGCTGGCGCGCGAATGGCTGCTTGAGGATGGACGGCTGACCATCACCGACGCCGGGCGAAAGCGGCTGGATCGCCGCACGCGGGAGGGGAAGCCAGCCCGCGGCTGGCTGCGGCTGCGCTGACCGGCCCTGTGGCGGGGTTCCATCCTGGGCCATCGCGCGATCCCCGGTCAGTCGCCCACCAGCACCGTGTTCCGGGTGGGAAACTTGCCCCCAAGAAGCAGCGGAACCGCGTCGCCCTCGAAGACGCTGGGGCTGCCGCCCTCCACGGCGTGGATGTGCAGATGGGGCTCGGTCGTGTTCCCCGAATTCCCCACGCGTCCCACGAGCTGCCCGGTGGTCACCGTCGCGCCCGACTCGACGGCCACGCTGCCGTTCTGCATATGCGCCATCAGCAGGTCGATGTTCTTGCAGGAGATGACGACGTGGTTGCCGGCCGGGTTCTCGGGATCCCTCTCGGGCGGCTCCAGGTCCGGCAGGCCGTCCACGGCGGCGGTGACCGTGCCGTCGCAGGGGCTATGCAACGTCTGGCCGAAGATCACGTACCTCTCCGGATTCGAGGGGTAGATCCCCCTCGCCCGCGCGCCGAAGCGGTTCAGCTGGAGGATGTCGACCGCGAACTGCTGTGAGCGGCTGTTCCTGGCGTAGTTGAGCACCAGGCTGTTGCCGCCCTGACCGACGACGTAGCGGCCCTCCTGGAAGGGGATCGCCAACCGCACCGGCTGGTCCTCGTAGACGTGACCGCGGATGACCAGCCCGAGCAGGACCAGGGCCACCAGGAGCGTGAAACCGTAGTTAGCCAGGCCGAGCCAGCGTCCACGGCCGTCGGAGGCGAAGAAGGGCCTCTCCTCCAGCTGCCGGTAAGAGACAACGGCGGCGACCACGGTGAGGGCCAGCCAGACGTACCGCAGGTAGGCGCTAATCCACGACCAGGGTCCGGCCATGAAGAGGTAGACCATAAAGGCCCCCGTGAAGCCGACCCGTAGCAGCCAGAGAAACGTGCTATCCTCCCGCCCCCTCCACAGGTTGAAGAGGAGATAGCCGGGCAAGATCAGAAGTGAGATGAAGAGCAGGACAATCTGGATTGTCATCCGAAACCTCCTTCGTGAGATCCGGTCCAACATCGCCGTTGAGATCCCGACGGTTCGCGGTGAACGGGCGCTCTCCCGGCATCTTCGCGCACGGTGACCATGCCCTGCACTGGCGGGTTGCCGTACCAGATCTTGGGCCTTGGCCTCAGGGTCAGTCTTCGTCAGTATACCACATTCTGGAGCTCGAAGGCGTTGTCCTGGGTGGGTCCTCCCGCTGGCTTTGGTTGGAAAGAGTTGGCGTTCGGTTGGAGCCTGGCCGGACGGCGCCGCGCCGAGACTAGCCACCTGACCAGGAGCCAGACTATCCGGAAGGCTGGTGCGGCCGGGATGTCGTGGTCCTATACTGAATCTGAGTGCGAATAGATCAACCTCGACGTCGGCGGCGCCACGGGCGTCTACGCCCTCTGGCTGGCGGGGTTGGGCTACCAGGTGCATCTGGTGGACATTGTCCCTCACCACGTCGAGCAGGCCCGGCAGGAGGTGATCCTCAGCGTCGCCTGGCTGACGGAGGACGAGCTGGTGTTGGGTCCCCGTCTGATGGCCGTGGCCCGGAAGCTTTCCCATACTGCGACTTAGGAGAAGAGAGATGGAGAGACGAGACAATCGCTTGCACGACGTGAAGACGTGGGCCGCCCAGCACCCCTGGCGCGCCGCCGGTCGGCTGCTTGGGATCCTTTTCGCCCTTGCCTGGGGAGGGGCCAGCGGCGCCTTCCTGGCCTGGGGGCCGCTGATGGCCGGCTGGCCCGTGATGGTCCTGCTGGGTCTCGCCGGGGCTGCGCTCCACGGCGGGCTCTGGCTGCGGCAGCAGATGGCGGCGGTGCGCGGCCAGCGGGGCGTCGCCCGGCGTTGGCTTGGCCGCCTCCTGTTGGCCCATCTGGCGATCGTCCTGGTCGTCGGGGCCGTCTCCGGCCTCCAGCTCTACCGCATCGGCACGTTCCAACCTTTCCCTCAGGACCGGGTCGCTGCCTTCGACCGGCTGATCCGGGCTATGGAGGTCGCTTACCCCTATGTCGAGCTGAAGGACGTCGATTGGGACGCCCTGGTGGCGCGCTACCGCCCGCGGGTGGAGGCCGCCCAGAGCGACGCGGCGTACGTCTCTGCCGTCGAGAGCATGCTGGCGGAGCTGAACGACGCTCACACTGGCGTTGTCCCCTCCCCGCTCAAGAACGAGGGCTGCTTCTTCGCCGCGGCGCGGGAGATGGAGGGACAGGCCGTCGTCGTGCAGGTCGGGGGTAGCGCCCAGGAGGCGGGGTTGACGGTGGGGAGCGCGATCCTGACCGTCGACAGTCGGCCGCTGGAGGAAGCCCTGAGCGCGGTCGATCCGCGGCTGACGTATGGCTCCACGCCGCGCCAGCGCCGGGCCCGCGCGTTCCAGTTCCTGCTCAAGACGCCCCTCGGTGGAGAGCGGGAGGTGACGTTCGAGACCCCGTCCGGCGAGCGGGCGACGGCCACCCTGGTCTGTCCGGCGGACCCGGCGGACGCCGCCGAGGCGCGGAAGGGCGGCGACCTATGGGATCTCCTGGTCCCGGCGGTGGAGCGGAAGCTCGTCAGCCAGCGCTTGCCCTCGGGCGTGGGCTACATCCGGGTGCCGACGCTGGGGACCGACCTGGTGAACGCGTTCGACACCGCTCTCAACGGGATGATGGACGCCCCCGGCCTCATCCTCGACCTGAGGGGGAACGGCGGGGGAAACTCGGCCTACGGGGACCAGATGGCGGGTCGACTGCTCAGCGAGCCTTTCGCCTACGGCCGGGACACCTACGCGGCCCAGCTGCCGACGCGGGCCTGGCGCCGGTGGATGACGTTCCGGGTGACGCCCCGGGAGCCGATCTACGGTGGCCCGGTGGTGGTCATCATGGAGACCCAGAACATGAGCAGCGCCGAGCAGTTTCTCATCGCCCTGGTCGACAGCGGCCGGGTGCGCACGGTGGGTCGGGCCACCGGCGGAGCCAGCGGCAATCCAACCCTCTTCCGGCTGCCCGCTCCGCACAACGTGCGCTTCTCCACCGCCAACTTCATCCGCAACGACGGGACGCCCATCGAGGGTGTCGGCCTGACCCCCGAGTTGGAGGTGCGCTGGACCGTCGAGGACGTCCGTCAGGGCCGCGACCCCGACCTGGAGGCGGCCGAGCGGCTGTTGCTGGGCGAGTGAGGCTCCACGTCAGTCGTGCAGCACGGCCTTTGGGACAGGGCCAGAGGGCGGGGGCGGATTACGAATCCGCCCGGAGCCGAAGACAGGCGATGCTCCCGCTGGATTCGTAGTCAGGCACGTCGGTGGGCTGGGGCAGCCTGGGCGAAGTGCCGAGCAGACGCTACTGTGCCTTCGGCTCCGTAGCGCACTACGAACGGGCTCGTTCCCAACTTGACAGACGTCCACGTTGGTGCTAGACTATATGCACCATAGCCTATATTAGAAAGCATGCATCTACCATGGAGAAGCGATACCAAGAAGCCTCGGATTTGTTTGGCCTGCTGTCGCACCCGCCCAGGCTGCGCATTCTGGACGAGCTGCGGCGGGGCGAGGCGTGTGTCTGTCACCTGCAGACGGTCCTGAGCAAGCCGCAGGCCTACGTCTCGCAGCAGCTGGCTGTCCTCCGCGACGCGGGTGTGGTGACCGATCGCCGCGAGGGGCTGTTCGTCTTCTACCAGCTGGCCGACGAGCAGGTGGAGCGACTGCTGGGACAGACGCTAGGACCTGCCGGCCCAGCGGAGCCGGTGCCCGGCTGTCCCTGTCCCCACTGTGAGTCGGCGTCGAGCTGAGGCGCGGCCCGGAGGCCGCGGGTATCGTGGCTCTTTTTTTCGCCAAGCATATTCATTGGCGTGCATACGTCACGCGCGTATCATGCGCATAGCCCATCAGGAGGAGGTCTGACGTGCCCATTATGGAATCGATCACGGGGCTTCTGCAGGCGGGCCTGGGAAGCCTGGCGGCCTATCTGGCCGCACACGTGTTGTTGTGCCTGCTGCCCGCGTTCTTCATCGCCGGCGCCCTCTCGGCGCTGATCCCCAAGGAGGCGATTACCAGGTATCTGGGGCGCGACGCGCCCAAATGGGTCTCGTACCCTATGTCCGCCGTAGGCGGCTTCGTGCTGGCGGTCTGCTCGTGCACCATTATGCCCCTCTTCGCCAGCATCTACAAGAAGGGCGCCGGGCTCGGCCCGGCCATCACCTTCCTCTTCGTCGGGCCGGCCGTCAACATCCTGGCCATCACCTTCACCGGGGCCATGATCGGCATGGACATTGCCATCGCCCGCATCATCCTCTCCGTCGTCTTTGGCATCGGCATCGGGATGCTGATGGCCTGGTTCTTCCGCGAGGACGACCGGGTGCGGAGCGAGGCGGCCAACGGGGGCCGGGCCTTCTCGCGCGGGGCCAGCGTGCCCGCGCGCACGTGGGTCTTCTTCATCCTTCTCCTCGGCGTGCTCATCGCCGGGACCCTGCGGGTGGGGCTGCTGACCCAGAGCTACGCCACGGTCACCCTGCCGGGATCGTGGGCCGGCTCGCTGCAGGCGTGGCTCGACGGCGTGGTGCCGCCCAATCCGTCCATGGGGATCGAGGGCGTCAGCGTTCATGGGGTCTTCCTGATCGGCCTGCTGCTCCTCATCGGGGGCACGTCGTGGCTGGGGCTGAACGATGTCGATCAGGGCTTCAGTCGCTGGACGTACGGCGCCCTGGGTCTGATCACGCTGACCCTGCTGGTGGCCTCCTTCAACGTGGCGGCGGTCGATAGCGGGCTCCGCATCGGCCTCTCTGGCCGCCTGGTGGTGGAGGTGGTGCTCATCGGCGCGGTCTGGTGGATGGCGGCCAACGCTTTCGACGTCTTCGAGATGCAACAGTGGCTCTGGGAGATGTGGCGCTTCGTGAAGCAGATCATCCCCCTGCTGCTGGTCGGCGTCTTCCTGGCCGGCATCGCCCGGGCCGTGATCCCCCGGCGCTGGATCGAGACGCTGGCTGGGAGGAACACGGTCTGGGCCAACCTGGCCGGCGTGCTGTTTGGGGTCTTCATGTACTTCCCCACGCTGGTCGAGGTGCCCATCGCCCAGACGTTCCTCTCCCTGGGTATGCACCGCGGCGTCCTGCTGGCCTACCTGCTGGCCGACCCGGAGTTGAGCCTGCAGTCGATCCTGATCACCAACTCGGTCATCGGCCGGAAGAAGACGGCCCTCTACGTCGTGCTGGTGACCATCTTCAGCACCCTGGCCGGCCTGTTGTTCGGTGGCTGGCTGGAGGGCATGAGCACCTGGGTCGTCGCGGCCATCCTGCTCGGGTCGGTTGGCCTGCTGGTGGCCCTGGCGGCGTGGACCAGTGGGCAGCGGCGAGCTGTGCCGACGACGGCGGAGGAGGCCGGATGAGGTCTGGAGGGCGCCAGAGCCGCACAGTCATAGACGCACTGGATCTAGATTTGCTCCCAGGAGGTTGCCGAATCCCCGTCCATGGCCTGGATCTGGCGATCCAGGCTGAGCGAATCGGGGTCCGCCGAGACTCCGCACGACGCGTCGTATCGACGCGTCGCAAGAAGCAGCGTTACTTAGTCCGCTACTGAAGGAGGAGGTTGTTATGGAGATCAAGGTTCTGGGCATGGGATGCCCCAAATGTAAGCGTGTGGAGACTCTGGCGAGGGAGGCGGCCCGGGAGATGGGCGTTGAGGCGAACTTCACCAAGGTCGACGATATGGAGGCCATTATGGCCTACGACGTGATGAGCACGCCGGCCCTGGTCATCGACGAGGAGGTAAAGGCCTCCGGCCGGATCCCACGCCAGGAGGAGATCGCCGAGTGGATACGCTCGGCGCGGGACGCCTGAGGCCCCTGGCGGCGGGCTTTTTCTTGACAGGATTCACAGGATTTACAGGATTGCTGGGTGGATGAGGAGGTTATTGCTTTGCCTCCTCATCTGTGCTATACTGGGCTTAGGCGACAATTGGCTTGCCGCCCCTTAGAGCCGCGAGCGGGGGCCCTGCCGTGAACGAGCGACGCAGGTCCTTCGGCGGATACCCGCGCGAGGATCCGCCTGTGATGATTAACCACACCGCCCACACCCACTCACTGGGCCCTGCTCAGGCGCCTCATCGGCCGGCGATGGGGAGGTCGACGGAGCGCGGCTGCGCCGGTGGGCGATCGACGCCGCTCCGGCTCCTGCTGCTCCTGCATATCCTGATAATCGTGCTGGGCGCAGCCTGCAGAAGCACCCCCGCACTCGCTGCCCTCCACCTGGCGGCCGCCGACGATGAATCCGCTGGCGAGGCTCCATCCCCCTCCGTCGATCTGAACCTTGCCCCACCCGCGGGGCGCGCCGGTCGAGACGTCGTCTTCAGACGCTTGACGCTGGACGACGGCCTGTCGCAGAGCTCCATCAACTGCATCGTCCAGGATGCCCAGGGGTTTATGTGGTTCGGCACCCAGGACGGCCTCAACCGCTACGACGGCTACGAGATCAAGGTCTACCGGCACGAACCCGAGAACCCCCACAGCCTGAGCAACAGCTACGTGATGGGGTGTAAGCGCGATCGGAGAGGCGTGGTCTGGCTGGTCACCCGGGACGGTGTTCTGCACCGCTACGAGCCGAAGACGGAGCGCTTCGTCCGCTACGATCTGGCCCTGGAGGACCCGTTTGAGCAGCGCGGCAGCGAGTTTCGCGTCCTGCACGGCGACGGAGAGGGACGGCTGTGGATTGGCACGTTCGGCGACGGCCTGTTGCGCTACGAACCAGAGGAGGACACCTTCCGCTCCTACCGGCACGACCCCGACGACCCGACCAGCCTGAGCCACCGCATTGTCTGGCAGATCCACGAGGATCAGGAGGGCACGATCTGGATCGGCACCGAGGCCGGTCTCAACCGCTACGATCCGGAGTCGGACGGCTTCGTGCGCTACCCGTACCGCGATTTCCCCCCTGGGGGCTACCAGTACGACCCGCCGGTGCACGACGACGACCCCGCCTTCCAACCCGACAACTCCCGCGCCCTGGGCAGCCCGGCGGTCACGCGGATCGCGGAGGACGGGGAGGGCACGCTTTGGGTGGGGACGCGCTACGGGGGGCTGAACGTTCTCAACCGAGAGACGGGCGACTTCACGTCCTACCCCTACGATCCTTCTTTCGAGCCAGAGGACCCTGGCACGCTCTCCGGCAACTCGGTGCATAGCCTGCTGGTGGACCACCTCGGCCAGCTCTGGGTCGGCTCGGCCCATTGGAACGTGGACGAGACGCGCACCTATGCGCGTCTGGGCTTGGAGCGGCTCGACCCGGAGACGGGCAGCATCCGGCGCTTCCCCGCCGACCCCGAGGACCCATGCAGCCTGCCGCACGACTACGTGGCAGCGGTCTACGAGGACGCGCAGGGCACGCTCTGGTTCCACACGTTTTGGGGGGGGCTGGACGTCTACAACCGAGAGACCGGGTGCTTCGAGCACTATGTCCACGACCCCGATGACGAGAGAACCCTCGCCGGCGACGATGTCACCGTCTTCTACGAGGACGAGGCCGGCGGCCTGTGGATTGGCACCGGCACCGGAGGCGCCAGCTACTTCGACCCGGGGTGGGCCAAGTTCCCCTCCTATGACGTCAGCGCCGAGAGTGGGGAACGGCTGAGTAACAACTCAATCTGGCGGATCGCCCTCTCCCCGGGTGGGCTCAGCAGTGGCGGACGTGCCGACGTGCTGTGGGTGTCCACGTTCGCCGGCCTCAACTACTGGGATCGCCGCGCCAACACCTTCACCTTCTACGAGATCGATCCCAAGCTCCCCGACAGCATTGCGTACAGCGTCTTCGAGGACGGAGAGCGTCGCGTGCTCTGGCTGGGTACCACTATGGGGTTGGAGCGGGCGGAGCTTCCGGCTGAGGCTTCGACCGCGCCCGAAACCCTGCGCTTCACGCGGATCCTAACGCGGTCCAGCGCCTCGACCGGGTCTGTGCTCGCCGTCCACCCGGCCGGAGAAGATCAGTTGTGGGTGGGTCAGTATCGCGTGGGCCTTCACCGCTTCGACCTCACGTCTGAGGAGATCGTCGCCACGTACCGTCACGATCCGGACGACGAGATGAGCCTGGGCGACGATCGGGTGCTGAAGATCTTCCCCGGACGGGACGGGACGCTGTGGCTGACGACCCGAGGCGGTCTGGAGTGTTTCGACCCCGAAAGCGAGACCTTCACCCACTACCTCGCCGACCCGGAGGATCCGCGCAGCGGGGCGGCGACGGTGCACGCCGTCTACGAGGATCGATCGGGCAACGTCTGGCTGGGTACGGACGGCGAGGGGCTGCAGCGTCTGGTTCCAGCGCAGGACGCCGTCGTGGCTGCCTATCGGGAGGAGAACGGCCTGCCGAACAACGTGGTCTACAGCATCCTGCCGGGCGAGGCGGGACAGCTCTGGCTGAGCACCAACAGGGGCCTGGTCAGGTTCGACCCCCTGGACGAGAGCTTCCAGAGCTACACATCGCAGGATGGACTGCAGAGCAACGAGTTCAACTGGGGCGCCGAGTTCAGCGCGGCGGACGGCGAGCTGTTCTTCGGCGGGGTCAACGGGATCAACGCCTTCTACCCTGCGGAGATCGCCCCCAATCCCTACGTTCCCCCCGTGGTGATCACTGAGATCCTCCTGGGACCGCCGCGGCAGCCCCGGGAGATAGGCGGACGGGGGAACGGGACCGCCACAGGAGCCAGAGAGGTGCTGGAAGCGCCGCTCCACCTGGCCGAGGAGATCGAGCTCTCCCACCGGGATCGCATCCTCTCCTTTGAGTTCGCCGCGCTCCACTATGCCCTCCCGGAGCGGAACCAGTATGCCTACATGTTGGAGGGCTTCGACCCGGACTGGCACGAGGTCGGCACCCGGCGGTTCGCCACCTACACCAACCTGCCGCCGGGCCGGTACACCTTCCGCGTCAAGGGCTCCAACAGCGACGGGGTCTGGAACGACCAGGGCGCCTCCGTGACCGTCAGGGTCAGGCCGCCCTTCTGGGGCACGTGGTGGTTCCGGGCCATGGTGGGGCTGCTTCTCCTGGGCGGCGGCGTCGCCGGCTATCGCGTGCGGGTGAGAGCCATCGAAGCCCGGAGCCGCGAGCTGGAGGGGCAGGTAGCGGAGCGCACGCAGGAATTGGAGGCCGTCAACGCCATCGCGGCCGTGGTGAGCCGCTCGCTGGAGCTGGACGACCTCCTGTGCGACGCGCTGGACGAGACGTTGACGGTGATGGGGACGAAGGCGGGAGGCATCTACCTCCTGGACGAGGCGGCGGACGTGCTGCACATCGCGGTCCAGCGGGG
>CAZEQC010000035.1:22360-35640 GCA_964514285.1 uncultured Anaerolineales bacterium
GTGCTGCAGCAGGTGGTGGAGCTGATCCAGGGCGCCTTCGACTACGATCACGTCCACATCGGGCTGGTCGACGGGGATGAGGTCACCTACCGGGTTGGGGCAGGGCACCTGTGGGACGACCCAGATTTTCAGTTCGAGCCCGCGCGCCTCAAAGTGGGGCAGAACGGCCTCACCGGGTGGGTGGCTGCCACGGGGGAGCCCATTCTGCTGCCGGACGTCAGCCAGGACCCGCGCTACGTCTGGATGCGGGGCAGCGGAACCCGCTCGGAGCTGACGGTGCCTATCAAGCTGAAGGGAGAGGTGATCGGGGTCCTGGATGCGCAGAGCGACCGCCTGGACGCCTTCGACGAGAGCGATCTGACGGTTCTCCAGTCCCTGGCCGATCAGGCGGCGATCGCCATCGAGAACGCGCGCCTCTATGAGCGGGCCCAGCGGTTGGCCGTGATGGAGGAGCGTCAGCGGTTGGCCCGGGAGCTGCACGATTCGGTCACCCAGGCCCTGTATGGCGCGACGCTGTACGCCGAGGCGACGGCACGTCAGCTCGATGACGGACGCGTGGCCCTGGCCGCGGAGCACCTGCGGGAGCTGCGGGATACGGCTCAGGAGGCGCTGCGCGAGATGCGCCTGTTGATCTTCGAGCTGCGTCCCTCGGTCCTGCAGAGCGACGGTCTGGTGAACGCCCTCCGCGCTCGCCTGGAGGCTGTGGAGGAGCGGGCAGGCCTGGAGGTTGCTTTCCGCACGGACGAGGGGATCGTCTTGCCCACGCCTGTCGAGGAAGGGCTGTATCGCATCGCACAGGAGGCCCTCAACAACGCCCTCAAGCACGCCTGTGCCCGCCGGATCAGCGTCTCTCTCGAACGAAGGGAGGGATCCGTCGTGCTTGACGTCGTCGACGATGGATGCGGCTTCGATCCTGCCACGGCCGTCCCCGCCGGGGGGCTGGGGCTGGACGGGATGATAGAGCGCGCGGCGGAGCTGGGCGGCGAGTTGGTGTTGAACAGCGAACCAGGTGTCGGAACGACAGTGCGGGTGGAGGTGGCTCAATGACGTGGAAGGAAGGCGTGGCTGGGGCGGCCGGTACGGGGCAGGAGGGAGGAGCCGGTGGGTCAATCGGGGTACTGGTGGTGGACGATCATGTGGTGGTCCGCCGGGGCATCCGCGCCCTCCTGGCGACGGTGGATGGGGTGCAGGTGCTGGGAGAGGCGCAGGACGGCCAGGAGGCGCTGGAGAAGGTTGATACCCTACGTCCCGACGTGATCCTGCTCGATCTGCTTATGCCCCGCATGGACGGCATCGAGGTGACGCGCCGGGTCCTGGCGAAGGATCCCGAGAAGCGGATCCTGGTGCTGACCAGCTTCGCCGCCGATGACAAGGTCTTTCCGGCCATCAAGGCGGGGGCGTTGGGGTACCTGTTGAAGGACACCGGGCCGGAGGCGTTGGTGCGGGCCATCCGTCAGGTCTACCGCGGTGAGTCGTCGCTTTCGCCGGCCATCGCCCGCAAGGTGCTCCAGGAGCTCTCGCGCCCCTCGGATCGTCCTCCCACCGAGGAGCCGCTGACGGAGCGGGAGGTGGAGGTGCTGCAGGTCGTGGCCCGCGGGATGAGCAACCAGGAGATCGCAGAGCAGTTGATGATCAGCGAGGCCACCGTGCGCACCCACGTGAGCAACATCCTGGGTAAGCTCCACCTGGCCAGCCGCACCCAGGCCGCGCTCTACGCGCTGCGGGAGGGCATTGCGTCGCTCGACGATGCGCCGTCCGACGACCTGGATTCAGCCTGAGGCACCCGCTGGATGCCATGGTCTCTAGATATCCGATCGCGCTCTTGTGCCCGGTCTCCGTAGCTCTCTGCAAAGACTGCATCGTGGGCGATGCTGATCGTCCGCGCCGGATAGGTAGGGCAGGTTTCCATACCTGCCGAAACTCTGAGAGGCGGACCCTATGACGGACGTTCTGCGGACCACTGATCTGTGTAAGCAGTACCAGATGGGCGACGTGACCGTTGACGCCCTGCGAGACATCGAACTCGTGGTCCCCAAGGGGCAGTTTGTGGCTGTGATGGGGCCATCGGGGGCAGGTAAGTCGACGCTGCTCCACCTGATGGGCGGCCTCGACACGCCGACCGACGGCGACGTCGTGTTGGGCGGCCGGCGGCTGGCCCATCTGAGCGACGACGAGATCACCGTCCTGCGGCGACGGCAGGTGGGCTTCGTCTTCCAATTCTATAATCTGCTGCCCACGCTGAGCGCCGCCGAGAATGTGGCCCTGCCGCTGCTCCTCGACGGCCAGCGGACCGAGGCCCACGCCTCGCGCGTCGACGAGCTGCTGGAGCTGGTGGGGCTTGACCACCGGCGAGATCATCGCCCGGATCAACTCTCGGGCGGGGAGCAGCAGCGGGTGGCCATCGCCCGCGCCTTCGTCAACGATCCCCAGATCGTGCTGGTCGACGAGCCCACCGGCAACCTCGACTCCAACGCCGGCGCGGCCGTGCTCGACCTGCTGCGCCGCACGTGCAAGGAGCTCGGCGGGACGGTGGTGATGGTGACCCACGACCCCCGCGCCGCCTCCTATGCCGATCGGGTGGTGTTCCTCAAGGACGGTGAAACGGTGCGGCAGGTATTCGCCGGGGAAGAGGGGATCGACCCCGAGGAAATCCTGGCCGTGATGGCGCAGTTGGGTTAATAGTCTGAGGGAGATTGGCTTCACGCGACATCCACATCACGCCGGTATGAACGCTATACCTTCCCCCTTCGCTCTCACCTGGCGCAACCTGGCCGGCCACCCTTTGCGCAGTCTCCTCACCGTCCTGGCGATCACGCTGGGCGTGGCGATGGTGTTGGCCGCCTCCATCGTTGGCCGGGCTGCGGGCCGTGGGGCGTCGGAGCTCCTCGATAACGGACCGCACATCGGCCTGGAGGTCGTCTCCCGCGACGATATGCCTTTCGATGCCACCGTCCTCGACACACTGCACGCCTCCCCCGATGTCGAGCGCGTCACGCCCTCCCTGTGGGCCCGCGCGGAGCTTGTGCCGGGCACGGTCGAAGGAGATACCGAGCGAGAGACCCATGAACTGACGCTGCTCGGTGTCAATCCAGAGAGCTACGCGGGCCTCCACGAACCGGAGTTAGCCGACGGCGCCTTCCTCGACGGGCCGAACACCATCGTCCTGCCGATGGCGGTTGCCATGGACCATGGGTTGAGCGTGGGCGACCAGGTCGTGCTCAAGCTAGGCCAGCGTCTGGAGACGCTGACGGTGGCCGGTCGGCTCCAGTTGGAGCCGGGCGTCACGGCACTGGCTGAGCGCAGGGTCGCCTACACACAGCTGGAGATCGCCCAAGACCTTCGATCCCAACGGGGGCAGATCGGTCGAGTCGAAGTGGTGTTGCGTCCTGGCGCTGTCCCCAACCGGGTCAAGGCCGACCTGACCCGGCGTCTGAAGGACGAACTGGCCACCGTGCTGGTGACGGACGATGGCGGCGCCACGTTTTCCGCCGTGGCGGTCCGGGCGGGGCTGGGGATGGTGTGCACCATCATCCTGTTGACCGCCGCCTTCGTGATTGCCAACGCCTTTGCCATGTCGATCACGGGCCGCACGTGCGAGATTGGGATCTTGCGCGCGCTCGGGATGACGCGCCGGCAGGTCATGGCCACGGTGCTGGCTGAGGGGGGGCTACTGGGCCTGACCGGGGCCGCGCTCGGCCTGCCGACGGGGATCGGCCTGGCCTGGGTGGTGATGCGAATGAGAGGTACGCTGGAAAACGCCCCCTTTGCTGTGCCCTGGTGGGGTATGGTCGCCAGCGTGACCATGGGACTGACGGTGGCCCTGATCGGCGCGCTGCAACCAGCCCGGCGTGCCAGTCGCGTCTCATCGCTGACGGCCCTGCGAACCGGGAGCGCGAGAAGCGGCCCAGGCTGGTACGAACGACGCGGGGCGCGCGTGGGCGGCTTACTGCTGCTCGTTCTCTTGCTGGGATTGCCGGCCACCGCCCTTGTCCTGCAACCCGACTTCTTCGCGTCCTTCGCCTTCCTGGGTGTGGGACTTGCTGGTCTGCTCTTGGCAACAGTGCTCGTCATGCCTGCCCTGGTCGAATCGGTGGCGCGGCTGGTGCGGCCAATCTTGATGCGCTGGTTCGGAACGACCGGCCGCCTGGCCGCCGACAACCTTACACGCAACTGGTCCCGGACAGTGCTGACCGCAGCGGCGTTGACCATCGGGTTGACGACCATCATCGCTTCCAGCGCGCTCCTGACGGCCAGCCTCAAAGGTGGCTTGAACGCGTACTTCGGTCTCTTCCACGAGGACTGCGTGGTCATTCCCGACATCCCGGCGCTTCTCGCGTCGGGAGAGGTGACCATCGAGAACAGCCTGGATATGCCGGTCAACCACAGACTGGATCCGGCGTTGGTCGAAGCGGTCACTGAACTGGACGTTGGGGCGGTGGTGTACTACGGCTTCGCTCCGGTACCGGACAACCTGAGCACCTTTATCGGCGCTCCCGGCGTATTCGTCCACCCGGAGGTCTTCTTGCCCCTCGGTAACTTTGACTTCTTTGAGGGCGACGCGGACCGTGCCTTGGAGATGATGCGCCGCGGTCGGGCGCTCCTGCTGATGCCTGTTACTGCTGAGCGGTTGGGCGTTGGCGTAGGCGATGCAGTGCCGGTGCGGACGCCGCATGGCGAGGTGGTGTTCACCGTGGCGGGCATTGGCGGCACCAGCACGAACTTCACCGTCTTCTCCTACGCTGACGGCGAGGCCTACTTCGATCTGTCCGAGCCGTCCTGGCTGGGCATCGTCGCCCCTGAGGGGCGAGACGCTGATGCGACATTGACTCTGGCGCGGGAGACCATCGCGCCGTTCGAGGGCGTAGTGGTCTTCGACATGCGCGACTCGGGCGTGGGCGGCTTGCTCGAAGTGGTTGATCGCCTGCAGATGCTGCTCAACGCGCTATTGCTGTTGGCCGTGGTGGTGGCCGGTCTGGGCGTGGTGAACACCATGGTGATCAACGTGTCCGAGCGAGGGAGAGAGATCGGACTGCTGCGGGCGGTGGGCGCCACACAGCGCCAGGTGCGCCAGTCGGTGGTGATCGAGGCTGCCACGCTGGGCCTGACGGCGGCCCTCATCGCCACGGTGCTTGGTCTGATCCTCCTGGCGCTCTATGCAGCGATCGTCCTGCCGAACGGCGCCACGTCCGTCGGCATGCGTGTCAATTGGAAGACGGTCAGTGCCTCGCTCCTGCCGGCCCTGCGCGATCTGGGTCTCTCCGCTGCCCTATCGTTCGGTTTCGGGCCGCTGGTGGCCGGGCTGGCCGCCTACTATCCGGCCCGCCAGGCAGCCGCGATAGACGTGGTCGAGGTCACCCGCAGCGGGCGGGTGACGATCAAGCGGAGGAACGTGCGACGTGCTTCTCACCGGCGTCGTTTCTTGCCCACATCACTCACCTGGACGCTGGCCTGGCGCAGTCTGGCCCAGCACCGCCTCCGAGCGGCTTTGACCGCGCTGGCGGTGGCGCTGGGCACGGCGACGGTCGTCGCCGCCGACGTCGTCAGCGCCGCCTTGATGAACGCCCTTGCCGGTTCGGAGGATGCTCAGGCGTTCATGACCGGGCTGATCGAGCAGCTCGACGTGACACTCCAGATGGTGGGCGTGGGCATCACGCTGGCGGCTGGCTTCCTCATGTTCAACGCCTTCGCCATGGCGGTGACGCAAAGACGCCAGCAGATCGGCTCGCTCCGCACGCTGGGTATGGGACGTCGCCAGGTGTTGCGGTTGGTGCTGATCGAATCCCTCATCGTCGGCGGGCTGGGGGCGGCGCTCGGCCTGGTCGCGGGGCCGCTGCTGGGGAGAGGAAGCATTGCCCTGATGAAGGCCATCGTGGGGGACGGCGTGTTTGTGTTCTCCGCCGGCGCCCCATCTCTCTCCAGCTTGCTCCGGGCGACGGCCTTGGGCCTCTCCATCGCCCTCCTCTCGGCGCTGATCCCGGCCTGGCGGGCGGCGCGCATCTCGCCTCTGGCCGCCCTGCGGGAGGAAGCACAGGGCATCACGGGGGCCAGAACCTTTGGACGTCTGGCCGGCATCGGCGCCTGCCTAGTCGCTGCTCTCCTCGTCTACCTCGCCGTCGCGCCGCCGGGCCAATGGGTCGAGTACCCGTGGGACCAGACCATGGCCGGCGCCCTCGTGCTGATCTGGCTGGTGGGCTGGGGGCTGATCACGCCGGCATTGATCGGCGCGCTGGGGCTCTTGGCGCGCGGTCCTCTCACACGGCGCTGGGGCGCCACCGGGCGGCTGGTGGCCGACAACGTGCGGCGTCGGCGGGGGCGCGTCACCTTGACCCTCCTCACCGTGGTCGTGAGCCTGACGATGATCATCGGCATGACGGGCTTCATTCACCTAACGGGGGGCGAGCTGTTGATCCCCACCTTGAAGCGCTTCGAGCGGCTGCGGGCCTTCGTCATCTCCCCTTTTGACGTCTCCCAGGGCATGGCGGCCTACGCCGATCTGGAGCAGATCGCGCTGCCACCGGAGCTGGTGGCCGAGCTGCCGCGAGCCGTCGGAGACCGGGCGCGGGTGATGGACGAGTGGCGGTTCACCATCGTGCCGGAGCTCTCCTTCTTCAGCTCCAGCTACTTCTCCCTGGTGGCCGACCCTGAGGACGTGAGGTTCTCCGGCGACGTCTTCTTCGACTTCATCGAGGGGGACTGGGAGACCGCTATGCCCCTGCTAGACGGTGGCTGCGGCGTGCTCGCGCCGCCCATGATCGCCAGTCGGAACCGCGTCTCCGTCGGCGAGACGTTCGCGATCACCGGCAAGGACGACGCGGTTCAGTGCACCCTGGCCGGTATCGGACGGACGTTTGTCAACGCCTCCATCATCAGCCTGGCGGCGCAGGACGAGCTCTACGTCACCGAGCCGTTTCTGGTCCACGTGGCACCCTTGCCCGGCACCGACCGAGCTCACCTCAAGGCTGATCTGACGGCCCTCCTGGCGCGGTACCCTGGCGTCACCGTGATGGAGCCGGAGAGCATGTACGCGGCGCAAATCGAGATTTTGGAGTTGATGCCCGACATGTTCAACGCGCTGTTGCTGCTCGCTCTGGTGACGGCAGCGCTGGGCGTGGTCAACACCACGGTGATGAGCGTGGCGGAGCGGCAGCGAGAGCTGGGGCTGTTGCGGGCTGTCGGGGCCACGCGGCGGCAAGTCAAGCGCGTCGTCGTCGGCGAGGCGGCGCTCCTGGGCGTCATTGGCGGGGGGCTGGGGCTGGTGGTGGGCGCGGGCGTCGTCGTCATCATCGCCGTGACCTACGGGGGCAACAGTTGGGGCGTCCCCGACCTGGATCTGTGGGGCGCGGCCTGGCGTTCAGCACAGCCGGCGCTGGTCAACGGGCTGGTGGGCCTCTTCGCTGCTCCCCTCATCTGTTCCGCGGCGGCCTGGCTCCCGGCTCGCTCCTTCGTGCGCGGGTCGGCCGTAGCCCCTCCTGACATACATCATTTGTCGTAGAGCCCCTACGAGCACCGTGGACGAGGACCGTCACCTAGACGGTCCTTTCTGCGTAGGGGCAATCGACGTTTGCGCTGATGACGCGGGCCCTCGGCTCTGGTAGACTAGCACCAGGGTAGGCCGGAAGGGCATCGGCGTAAGGACGATCGGACCGACGAGAGGAGGGCGTGCGATGGATGCGAATCCCAACGAGCACTATTTGATAGCGAAGGAGCGGGCAGCGGATGCTCAGCGCGAGGCCGCGCTGTGGCGTCAACACCAGGCGGTCAGGCGTCAGGAGCGGCTCGCAGCCCCGGACCCGGCCATCGTCCTCGGCCTGCGGCGCCTGCTGATGCGCTTGCGAGCCGCGCGGGCTGAGCGGACGACCCGTCCGGTCGACTCGTCGGCCCGGACCGAGCCAGCGGGGCAGGTGAGGTAAGACGAATCGACGCTGATGGCGACACAGCCTTCGATGCCGTCCAGGGGGCAG
The DNA here is from genome assembly GCA_964514285.1 of uncultured Anaerolineales bacterium. Lineage (GTDB taxonomy): Bacteria > Chloroflexota > Anaerolineae > B4-G1 > B4-G1 > SKLM01. Next base: position 30,322 of record CAZEQC010000035.1, read on the forward strand.
AGCCGCGACACTGCAGAGAAGAGGGAACCCATGGAGACCAGGATGCGCTTGCTGATCGCCGACGATCGTTCCCGGTCCCGGCAGGGGCTGAAGGCCCTTCTTTCTACGCAGCCGGGGATCCAGGTGGTTGCTGAGGCCGGCGATGGCCGGGAGGCCGTGCGCCTGGTCGACGAGCGCCGGCCCGATACCGTGCTCATGGACGCCAAGATGCCGGCGATGAATGGGATGGCGGCCACGCGCGTCATCAAGGCCCGCTGGCCGCAGACCAAGGTCATCATCCTGACGATGTACGAAATCTATCGGGACGAGGCCCTGGATTCGGGGGCCAATGCGTTCCTGGTGAAGGGCTGTTCGGCCGAGGAACTGCTCGCGACCATCCTGGATGCTGAGGAGAAGGCAAGGTGATCCTCTCGTTCGGCGCCGTCCCGACGGTGCTGATGATGCTGTGGACTGGGTTCTTCTGCGGCAGATGGCTGCCTCAAGGTGATCGTGGTGTCGTGCCCGATGCGGAGGAGTCACGCCTCCGGCCCGCCGTCAGCAGATAGCTAAGGGGGAGGACATATGAACAGCCGAGTCTGTGCATCAATCGCTGTGGTGCTGTTCCTGGCGGTCGCCTGCGGCGCCAGCACGCCATCGTGAGTAGGAGAGACAGCTGGATGAACAAAGACGACGGCTACTACCGGCTCTTGTTGGTCGGCGTGTTGATCTTGGCCCTGCTGCTGGCCGGTTGCGCCCGGGCGCCAGATGCCTGCCCAGCCCCCGTACCGGTGGATCTGTCGGAGGCGGAGGCGTACGCTCTGGATGAGGATCTTCCCTTCCGGTTTCCGCTGGACGATCCTGATGTGTATCGCTCCGCCAAACCGTTTTCCTGCCCGTTCGCAGCCGCTGGCTTCGCCAAGCGGGGGCCGTTCGTGCGTTCCGAGCACCACGCAGCCGAGGACACCCTCAAGCCGGCCGGCACGCCGGTCTATGCGATGGCCGACGGCACGGTCAGCTTCTCGGGACCGATGGGGGGCTACGGCTGGCTGGTGATCGTCGACCACCCGCAGGCCAACCTCTACTCGCTGTACGGCCACCTGAGCCCCAGCCGGTGGCGCATCGAACCCGGCCCGGTGGCGAAGGGGGAGCTACTCGGGCATCTGGGTGGTCCGGACGAGAACGGCGGCAGCGCCGAGAACCCGCTGCGGACGCATCTCCACTTCGGCGTGCGCCTGGGTCAGCGAACAGATTACTCCGGCGAGGGCGCTTGGCGCTGGCAGGCCGGATGGATCAGACGATGTCCCCAGGACGTGGGCTGGCTGCAGCCCTCGCTGGTCATCACCCGTCAGGAGATTCCGGCCGGCGGCTTCCCGGGGCCAGCGGGAGGCTTCCTGACCAGATGGGGTATCGAGTTGCTGTTCGGCGGCTTGTATCTTACTGGCGGGCTGGGGGCGCTCGTCTTCGCGATCAAGAAGGATCGGCCTCTCTCCCTCGTTCTGTCTGGCGCGATCTCGCTGGCAGCTGGATGGTTCTTCTACAGTGATGGATGGAGGATGAGCTACGTGCTCTTCGGCATGGGCATGATCAGCGCCGCGCTCGCACTCTACCGGACGATTCGCCGAGTTGGCAGATCGGGAGTACAGTTAGCATCTAGGAGGTAGCCGATGACGTACCGTGTGCATCATTTCAACATCAGAATGACGCAGGATCAAGGCAAGCTGGAGCGCTTCCTCAACAGCCTGGAGGGAGAGGTGGTGGCCATCATCCCCAACGTCACGCCCTTCCCGGCCACGTACGTGGACTTCCTCTTGATCGTTGAGAAGGTGGGTGAGCGACCAAGAACCTGACGGGTCTGCTAGAGCCAAGAACCAGGTGGCGCGTTCTCCGCTACCAAATAGCGTTCGGGCGGCGGCCACACCGTAGACCCGTCAGGTTTGGTCGAACCAGTGGCGTTAGAAGGCATGCACGGAGGGCTCTGAGATGTCCGAGCTAGATAGGCTGGATTGGCTGTTCGTGGTTTGGGCGTTCTTCTTCCAGATCGTCCTGATCGTCCACTTCGCGCTGCGGAAGCAGCTCTTCGAGAGCTATACTATGTCGTACGGATGGCTGGTGTACGCGCTTTGTATCCCGGCCGCGGTGATCAGCGTGGTGCTGTTGGTTGGGGGGAAGAGCTGGTCGTTCTGGCTGGGCGGCTTCCTGTTTGTGCTCTTCGCCGCCTTCGGGTATTGGATCGACTACGTGAAAGGCATCCCATGGCGCAACCCGCTGCGCGTGTCCGTGATGGTTCCCTACGTGGTGCTGTATCTGGCGACGGTCATGTTCTACTGGTGGCCACTGGGACTGCTCAGCCGCCCGATGTGGATCGCGTACGCGGTGCTCTTCGTCATCGGCACCGTGCTGAACGTCACGTCTCATTGAGCCGTGATGGGGCCAACCACCGCGTGGACCACCCGGGGAGGTCGTGGATGAAGAACGATAAGCCAAACAGGTCCCGGTTCATTGTGGGCTTGATCTTGGTCGCTGTAGCGGTTCTCATGTTCCTCTCGACGGAAGTTGACCGTGGGGATGTCGACCGTTCTGGTGCAGGGGGCGGCTCACCTCACGGGGAGGAGGATCCGAGAGATGACGTGGATCTACCTGTATGAGCCGGAGGTGATCGAGGTGGCTCTCGAGCGGCTGATGGCGGACGGCATCGTCATCGAGGACGTCGCCGTCTACCACGACGGGCCTATGCCCACCGTCAGAGACCTGATCTACGACCGCCGCGACTTCCGCGCACGGCGGAGCCGGATGATGGAGGTCGAACCTGTCCGTTCCGTCCTGGGTTGGCTGAGGGGCTAGGGAGGCGTGCGGCGACGAGGGGTCTCCCACGACGCGCGTCGCCTGAGCGGTCCTTTCGCCAGGGAAACCATGGTTCACGACCCGAGCACAGGCAGCATCGCTCATCAGTGGGTCATTTACAGGCCCGGGCAACCAGAAGCGGATGAGCAGGGAGGAGGAGCGCAGGGCATTGTGAACGCTGGGAGGATGGAAGATGCCTAACGTGGACACCCTCGTGCAGATGGCGTGGGCCATGAACTCCCTCAGGGAGTCGGTCCTTCGCGCGGCGATTGAGGCGCTGGAGCTCCCTCTGGGGAGTCGCGGGCTGGATGCAGGATGTGGGCTTGGGCTCCAGGCCTTGCTGCTAGCCGAGGCGGTGGGCCCGGCGGGGCACGTCACCGGCCTCGACCTCTCCTCCGAGCTGTTGCTGCACGCGGAGGAGGTGGTGCGGGAGGCGGGCCTGTCAGGGAGGATCTCTCTCCGAGAGGGAGATGTGCGCCGGCTGCCCTTCGACGATGGTGCGTTCGATTGGGCCTGGAGCGTGGACTGCGTGGGGTACGCGCCCATGGAGCCGCAGCCGCTGGTGAAGGAGCTGACGCGCGTGGTGAAGCCCGGCGGCACCGTGGCCATCCTGGCCTGGTCCTTGGAGACGCTGCTCCCTGGCCACCCAGTTCTCGAGGCTCACCTCAGCGCGACGTCGTCGGGGATTGCCCCTTTCATCGCGGGCAGGCGGCCGGAGTCTCATTTCCTGCGGGCGCTTAGTTGGTTCCGTGAGGTCGGTTTGGAGGACAACACAGTCCGCACCCTTGTCGGCGATGCCCACGCCCCGCTGACGGATGAGGAGCGCCGCGCCCTGATCGCGCTCTTCGAGATGCGCTGGCCCAGCGTGGAGTCGGAGCTGACACCGCAGGACTGGGCAGCCTTCCAGCGCCTCTGCCTGCCGGAGTCGCCGGACTTCATTCTGGACAATTCAGACTACTACGCCTTCTTCACCTACTCGATGTTTCGGGGCACAGTAGCGGGGTGAGACGCTGGCGAGGGTGAAGACCTTCGAGGTTCATCGGACCGATCCCTTTTGAAGGTCATCGGCGACAGCGAGGCGCGCCATGGAGGCCTTTGCTTCGTCACTGGAACCTCGGATGTCTCTGCCAGAGGCGGTCGTCCGCATTTGTCGCCCCGGCCTGGTGCGGGCTGTCACCGGCGGCATCGCCTTCTACAGGCGGGCGTCATCGTCGCCGGGCTGCGGATCCCGCCAGCCTTCCCAGCGCTGGGGGCTGGCGCTGAACGTCTGCATAGCGTCCATCGTTCGGAGCGTCAGCAACGCCATCTGGCAGCCCAAAGTGGCCCCGCAGGTGCAGGCGCGCGTCTTCTCCCTGCGCCAGCTGAAGGACTGGGAACGCGGTCGATATGCAGCGTGATGATTCGTTCGCGCTCGTGCTTCTGTCAGCGGGGTTGCCTCGTTTCGCCCGCTGTGGTAGGATGGAGTGACCGACAGCGTTTCTGAGCCGTGGATCAGGCCTCGGTCAGCCGCTGGACGGGGGATCACGTATGACGACAGAACACAGACCGCTCATCAACGCCAACCTGCGCTGGTTTCTGCTGGCCATGATCCTGGCCAACATCGCCGGTCAGATGGGCTACAGCATGCTGTCGCTCTATCTGCTCGACCTGGGGGCCGACGTGGGGCAGGTGGGGCTCGTCTTCACCGTAGCCTCGCTGGTTCCCACGGCGCTGCAGATCTTCGGCGGATGGTTGTCGGATACCATCGGACGGCTGCGCAGCATCGCCATGGGCAGTTTCATCTCCGTCTTCGGCTGGCTGATCTTCTTCATCGCTCCCTCGTGGCAATGGGTCCTGGTGGGGCTGTGTCTGGACTACGTCTCCAACGCCGTGGTGGGGCCCAGCTTCAGCGCCTATATCGCCGAGCAGTGTTGTGCGGAAGAGCGCGGGCGGGTCTTCGGCCTGACGAAGAGCATCTACATGGTCGTCGCCGTGGTGGGCCCGGCCCTGGCAGGCTTCCTGGTCCACCGTCTCGGCTTCCGCTCCATGATGTTCGTGGCTTTCCTTCTGTTCGCCGCCGCCACCAGCGTGCGGATCTGGATGGGTCTGGCCGCCCGTTTCGCCCCCCCGAGACTTGCCACGAGGCCAAGCCTCTCCGGGTTCCGAACGCAGATCGGAGCGATGTTCACGCTGCTCTTCGGCGGGGGCATCCTGACGTGGATCTGGGTCACCGATGCTATTGGGGACACGTCCGCTAACCTGATTGGTCAGCTCTACCCCGTCTACCTGGCAGAGATCGGCGGGCTGAACGTGGAGCAGGTTGGCTGGTTGAACGCCCTGCTGGGCGCGGCCTCGATCGTGGCCTCGCCTCTGGCCGGCTGGCTGACGGACAGGCGAGGCGAGCGGACGGTGATCGTGGGCGGCTTCGCCCTGGAGATGATGGGATTGGTCACCCTGGTGCGGGCTGGGGCGCTGCCCGGCTTTATGGCGGCGATGGCCGCCTTCGGCCTGGGTATGGGG
>CAZEQC010000035.1:35650-35999 GCA_964514285.1 uncultured Anaerolineales bacterium
ACGATTCGCTGGTCTCTAAAGTCGTTCCCGAGGACCAGCGAGGGCTGGCCTTCGGGCTGTTCGGCACGTCGCTGGGGCTGCTGTCGCTGCCTTTTCCCTGGATCGGCGGGCAGCTTTGGGAGCGCATCAGCCCGCAGGCTCCCTTCTGGGTGACGGTCACGGCATCGCTCATCTCAATCCCCATTGCCTGGCTCACGTTCGCCCTTCCTAGAGTAGAGACGGAGCCGAACTCGCAGCGGGAGGGTGAGGTTAGCGAGAGCGCGTCGCCGACGATCGCCGGGAGCTGAACCTCCCGGCTCAAAGCGGAACCCTCCTTCGGAGGCTGGCGATGGAGCCCACGGGGTGGGGT
>CAZEQC010000036.1:0-21413 GCA_964514285.1 uncultured Anaerolineales bacterium
CAACCAGGTGCCTTAACCAATTAGGCCACACCCACCAAGCTTTCTGTATTCTACCACGAAACACCCAGAGAGGCAAGTAGCGCGGCAGCCGTTCGTCGGCATCGACGCTGCGCTCGGGCCATCATGACGCCTCGGGCTTAAAGGAAGCCCCGGGCCTTCTCCGCGATGATGAGCATAACGGCGGTACGGTCGACCGCTTCCCAGATGACGCGGGGCGACAGCCCGGCCTGTTCGAGCCAGGGTGTGAGGGCGCCCGGGGATGGTTGATCCTGGCCGGTGATGTGGTAGAGCCAGGCCAGGAAGCGCGACATCAGGTCCTCACCCTCAAAGCGCGCGGCGGCAGCGACGACGAGACGGCCCTCAGGCGCCAAGACGCGCCGTGCCTCGCGCAGGGTCTCTGACTGCACGATATAGCCGGTGGGGAACGTGGTCACGACGGTGTCGACGCTCCCTCTGCAGAATGGAAGGGCCTGGGCGCGGGCACGCACCAGAGGGGCCGGGACTCCAGCCGCCTGCAATCGCCGCTTTGCCTGCCGCGTCATAGTGGGCGAGAGGTCGAGTCCGGCAGTCAAGAGACCTCGTTTCGCCAGATCGACGAGGAGATGGCCGGGACCATGTCCCAGCTCCAGCACCCGCTCGCCGTGGACGTGAGAGAGGGTGGTCTGTCCCCACTCTTTCCAGTGCCCGCGCGAGACAAGCCACGCCACGAGATCGTAGCTCCACGCGAACTCGTTGTAGAGCAATCGGAAGAAGAAGCGCAGGAAGGTCGGCCATAAACCGCGCCTGCGACACCTCATATAGAAAGACCCCGCCGCATGATCCGCGACGGGGCACTGGGCGTCGTCCTTCGTTCAGCTGGCATCGACGAGAGACGGGCTAGAATGACCCAGCGTACGAGCCGGGCACACTCGCCTCCCGTCTCAGTCATCGAGCGTCATTCTCGTCGGCTCTTTCGATCGCTCCGGTATAGACCTATGATCCACCTGGGGCGCTGACCGGAATGCGAGGCTCTGCTCCCTCTGCTTCGGGCTTCACCCAGGCGGCCAGTTCCACCGTGAGTCTCTCGAAGAAGCTCCTAGACGGCGCGTCGCCGTCTCCGTACTCGACATCCACGATGTGCGCACGTAAGCGGAGCATCTTGGTCTCGAGGGTCAGGTCTTTGCCCTCTTCAACCAGGACGGGTTCGCCCTTGGGCGCAAGCTTCGTGCGGAGCGCCTCGTCGTTGAAAGCGTAGTTGGACATCAGCACTTTGGTCACGGTGCGAATGTCATTCTTGTCGAACAGCCAGGCCTCGAGAGCTGTGACCTTGTCAGGATCCCCGGCGCCGATGACCTCCGAGATGCCGATGCCGCATTCGCCCATGAACTCGCCCGTCTCAAGCTCGATGCTGAAGGAGGGGTCGTAATGAGCGTCGCCGTGCACGTAAGTCGTGACGAACTGGGCATTCGGGGGCTCCCCTTCCCAGGCGACCTTCTCAGAAGGTCCAGCTCCCTCTCGCGCTGTGGGACGTTGCGCGCCCGGGGCCACAGCCTGACCTTCACGGCCTTCTACAAGCCGTGTATAGAGATAGAGGCCGCCTCCAACCAGGGCCACCACCAGCAACCCGAGCCCGCAGACGAGAGTGACCGGCCTCAACCGGGCGCCGAGGTCGCCAGCCTCTTCCTCTTCCTCTTCTGGAGCAGGCGTCTCGGTCTCCAGATCGCGAGCGAGCTTGTTCACATTGATCGCTTGCTGTCCGTCTTGGGCCTGTTCAACCTGTTGAAGCGTCTGGGCAAGCTCCTCTTCTTCCCAGAATGCCACCCCCAGTCTCTGACGCGCCTTCTCCAGGTCCTGGGTCTCAGCGTAGTCCTGGGCGACCAAGAGCACGTACTGCTCTTGGAAGTCGGAGCGCAGGTCGGCGGGTGTGGCGTTGGTCCACTGCACGGGCCACAAGCCCCATCCGACGGCGAGACCAAGAAGCAGGCCAACTATGGCCCCCCCGACGGCGGCTGCCAAGACCTTACGCTGCTGAATGAGTTGCAGGATGACGTCCATATTCCTCCCCCTGGCCTCTGCAAACTGCGCGGAAACGTTGACGAGCAGGCTATCCGACAAGCCGCTTTCGTGCACAATGATTCTATCACAGAGTTGACTATAGGACAAATAAGCACGCAGCCCATTCGTCCCAGAGTTATTCAGAAGAGCAGCGGTTCCGTCAGCCAGCCATCTCCTCGGTGTCCTCAGGTAGATCGGCTATCTCGAACGCCTCCTCACATGCCTCACACTTGGCCCAACCGTGGCGGGCCTCGGTGAGCAGTCCCCCGCATTCGGGACACGGCTGCGGCAAGGGGCGCTTCCAGACGGCGAAGTCACAGGATTCGGGATCATCGGGATCATAGTTGGAACAGCCGTAGAAGGTACGCCCGCGACGCGTTTTCTTCTCCACCAGATCGCCGCCGCATACGGGGCATTTGGCGCCCGTCTTGACCAGAATGGGCTTGCTGAATCGGCAATCGGGAAAGTTGCTGCAGCCGACAAACTTCCCATACCGTCCGTAACGGTAGACGAGGGGGTTGCCGCACTTGGGGCACATTTCGCCCGTGGGTTGATTGTTGATGTCCATCTCGGGCATGCGATCTTGCGCCTCAGCCAGCGTGTCGGCAAATGGTTCGTAGAAATCCCGCAGTATCGGAACCCACTCCCGCTCGCCGCTGGCGATCAGATCGAGGTCCTCCTCCATCTGCGCGGTGAAGTGGAGATCGACGTAGTCCGGGAAGTATTCGACCAAGAGATCGTTGACGATCATCCCCATTTCGGTGGCGTAGAGGCGTTTCCCACGTCGCTCTACGTAGGCTCGCTCCTGGATCTTGGAGAGGATGGGGGCATATGTGCTGGGGCGACCGATGCCGTATTCCTCAAGATCGCGCACCAGGCTTGCCTCGGAGTAGCGTGGTGGCGCCTTGGTGAAGTGCTGATCGGGCAGCAGGTCCACCATGTCAAGGCGTTCTTCCTCGGTCAATGGTGGGATCTCCTCGCGCTTTCGTTCCTCCAGGCTTTCCTCATCCTCGTCCGTCTCCTCTTCATAGACGATGAGAAAACCGGGAAAGCGTAGCGTAGAGCCGCTGGCGCGGAAGAGATAGGGGCGTTCTTCGTCATCGCCGGAGGGCCCGGCCAGAATCTCGGCAGCGATGGTGTCATAGACGGCACGCGCCATCTGGCTGGCGACAAATCGGCGCCAGATCAACTCATAGAGCCGATATTGGCTGCGATCCAAGACCTTCTTCATCGCTGACGGCGTGCGGAGAACGCTGGTAGGTCGGATCGCCTCGTGGGCTTCCTGGGCAGCCTTGGCCTTCGTCTCGTAGTGAGGAGGCTCCGGCGGTACGTAGTCCTCGCCGTGCTCATCGATGACGTATTGACGCGCCTCGGCCTGGGCCTGCTCGGCTACGTTGGTGCTGTCCGTACGCATGTAGGTGATCAAGCCAATGGGCCCATCGCCCAAGTCGATGCCCTCATACAACTGCTGCGCCACGGCCATGGTGCGTCTCGTGGTGAAGCCGAGCTTGTAGGAGGCTTGCTGCTGCATCGTGCTGGTGGTGAAGGGGGGGTACGGGCTGCGTCGACGTTGTCCCTCCTTGACGCTCAGGACCGAGTAGGACGAGCGTTCCAGGTCGTCCACGACGGCCTGAATCTCGTCCTCGCTGTGGAGCTCGACGTCCTCACCCTGGATCTTGTGAAGCCTGGCGATGAAACTGGTCGGATAGTCTGGTTCCGGCTTCTGCTTGGCCAGCTCCGCCTCCAGCGACCAGTACTCGAGGGGCACGAAGCCCTCAATCTCGCGTTCTCGCTCCACGACCAGCCGCAGGGCGACGGACTGGACGCGACCGGCGGAGAGCCCGCGGCGACCGAGCTTGTCGCGCAACAAGGGGCTGATGGTGTATCCCACGATGCGGTCGAGGATGCGACGCGCCTGCTGAGCATAGACCCGCTGCATGTCGATCTCCCGGGGATGGGAGAAGGCGTTTTCGATGGCTTCCTCTGTGATCTCGTGAAACTCAACGCGGTGTACGGGGCGCCAGCGAATAACGGGGTCGAGCTCTTCGAGGAGGTGCCAGGAGATAGCCTCTCCTTCTCGATCGGGGTCAGTCGCCAGATAGAGCTTAGAGGACTCCTTGACCGCGCCCTTCAGCTCCCTCACCACGTCCTTCCGCTTGGAAGGAACGATGTAATGAGGGCGGAAGTCGTCGTCGATGTCGACGCCCATACGATTGGAGGGAAGGTCACGCACGTGGCCCACCGAAGCGCGCACGTTGTACTTGTCACCCAGAAAACGGTTCACCGTGCGTGCCTTGGCCGGCGACTCAACGATGACCAGGCCGGGCTGCTTCTCGCGTCTGGCCCGGGCTTTCGACATAACGGTATGCTCTTCTGGATCCAAGCCTTCGTGAGCTGGTGTGCGACCCATACGGAACAGCTTGGTGCCGCACTCAGGGCAGATCCCTTTCGTGGCCGGTGTCCCCTTGTTGGTATAGACCGGCTCAGGGTTCTTCATCTCGCGTTTGGCCTTACATTTGACACAATAAGCTTTCATAAAACAGAACCTCAACAATAATACTAGCTCAAGATCTTTTTTTGTCTCAACCCAATGAGACCCTCTTGGAATCTACGTTCCAGAAGAGGGCCTCGGACTTCTGTGCAGATCGCTCGTCTTTCGCCTACAAGTACTCGTGCATCTCCTTACGCTCTAGAAGATGGACCAGGGCCCGGACATCCTGCTCGCGTTCCATAGGGCAGACGAGAATGGCGTCGCCTGCGTCGACGATCACCATATCCTCCAGGCCGATGGTCGCGACCAGGCGTTCGCCAGCGAAGATCATTGAGTCCTCAGTATCGAGTCCGATGTGCTGGCCGACGACGACGTTCCCCTCGCTGTCCTGGTCGCCCATTCCGGCCAGAAGATCCGCGAGGCTGCCCCAGCTTCCTACGTCGGACCAACCAATGTCGACGGGGATGACGGTCACGTCCTCGGCATCCTCCATCACGCCGTAGTCAATCGATTCCTTGTCCACCTGCGGCCAGACTCGGTTGAGCGTGGGGTCATAGCCATCGGTCCCCAGCATGCTCTCTACCTCGGCGAGTTTGACGTAGAAATCGGGCATCTGGTGCTGAAACTCCTCGATAATCCGATCAACGCGCCAGATGAACATACCGCTGTTCCACGTGTAATCTCCACTCTCCACCATCTGGCGTGCCGTCTCTTGATCTGGTTTCTCTGTGAAGCGTACGGCGCGGAAGATGTCGAACGCATCAGCGGTGTCGAGCTTGTCCCCCTGTTGAATGTAGCCGTAGCCGGTTGAGGGGGACGAGGGCTCGATCCCCAGCGTGACCAGGTGACCTTCACGGGCCACTCGAACCGCTACATTGAGCACAGCTCGGAAACGCTCAACATCGGCGATGAAGTGGTCGGCGGTCAGCACCGCCATGATGGCTTCTGGGTCCTTTCGATGGAGGTGAATGGCGCCCAAGCCTATGGCTGGGGCTGTGCCTCGCCCCATCGGCTCGATGATGAAGTTCTGTGCTGGCAATTCCGGGGACTGGTCTGCGAGATCGGAGACATGCTCGCTGCCCGCAACGACGAAGATCTGATCCGGCTGGAAGATGGGAGCGATCCGATCGACGGCATGCTCAAACATCGTGCGGGATCCGACCAGCTTGAGCGACTGCTTGGGTCGGTCGCGGCGGCTGACCGGCCAGAGTCTTGTCCCGGTCCCGCCAGCCATGATCAGTGCGTGAAAGGCCATGAGGCTTCTCCTCCTGAGGTAAAAAGGCTAAGGTCTTGCAACATGGGCGGGCCGTGCGAGATCACGGCATGAGTCTTCTCTGTACTTCTCATTCCACAACATACGAGACGCCGGACTCACGGGCAACGACGTACTTCATACCCCCAACCTGCCGCACCATCCCTTTCAACTCCATCATAGCCAGGGTGCTGGTCACCTCTGAGATGGGCAGGTCAATCTTCTGCTGAAGGTCGTCGACGTGCGTCGGATCCGCCGAGAGATGTTCCAAGAGAGTTGCCTCTGTTTCGTCGTCCGGCAGTACCTGGCGGGCTTGCTTCTGCTCCGCTACCATAGTCAGGTTGAGTTCTTCCAGGATGTCCTCGGCCGTGGCAACCAGTTTGGCGCCATCCTGGATCAGCCGGTTGGGCCCTATACTGCCCCGGGTGAGAACGCTGCCCGGCACGGCGAACACGTCACGTCCCTGCTCGGCTGCAAAATCGGCGGTGATCAAGGCTCCGCTCGTCTTGCCCGCGTTGGTCACCAGGACGCCCAGACTCAGTCCGCTGATGATACGGTTGCGGGGCGGGAAGTTCCTTCCCTCAGGTGGCGTGCCCAAGGGGTAGTCACTGACCAGGGCACCGCGAGAAGCGATCTGCTGGGCCAGCTTGCGATGCTCAGGCGGGTAGATGCGGTCGATGCCGCAGCCGAAGACGGCGACGGTACGGCCGCCTGCTTCCAGGGCGGCGCGATGAGCCACGCCGTCGATGCCACGGGCCATGCCACTGACCACCGTGATGCCATTCCGGGCCAGTGCCCCGGAGAGGCGACGGGTCACCTCACGGCCATAGGTCGAGGCCCGGCGTGTGCCCACGATGGCCACCGCCCAGGCGTCTTGCTCTGTCAGCTCGCCCTTGACATAGAGGACGGGGGGCGGTGCGTGGGTTTCAAGCAGAAGCCGGGGGTAGTCTGGACTTTCCCAGGTGAGAACCCGGACGTTCATAGCCTCTATCCGCTCCAGTTCTCGCTCGAGGTCGATCTCCGAGCGGGCTTTCAGCAGATTTTTCACCGATCGATTATCAAGGCCAACGCGGCTCAGTTGTTCGCCCGGGGCATGCCAGGCGCGCTCAATGCTGCCGTAGGTGTCTAGCAACGCCCGCAGGCGGAGAGGGCCGATGCCTTGAACTTTGTTGAAGCCCACCCAGTAGCCTAGGTCTTTCACGCTGTCTCCTCCTCCAGCATACCGGGTAGCGGACGCACGACCATCTTCCGCGCCTCGGTGTTGAGCTCAAGAATCACGTCTTCAATCGCCGGAAGAAGAACCTCACCGCGAGGCCCACGGACGACGTAGACATCGTGAGCGCCGGTCGCGATCACTTCCGCCACTCGGCCCAGCCACTCACCGGTCTCCGTCTCCACGTCCATCCCTATCAACTGGAAGTGGTAGTATTCGCCCTCCTCAAGCGGCACAGCTTCCTCAAAAGGCACCTGGACCAGCATCCCCCGCAGCTCCTCGGCTGCATCACGCTCGTCAACCCCTCCGAGCTTGACGAGCAGTATCCCTTTGTGAGGTCGTACAGATTCAAAGGGATACTGCTCTACTTCATCGGGCGACTGGGGAGGGGCAAGGTAGAGGAAGTCGTGCTGAACGAGCCTCTCGGGGTAGTCCGTGAGGATCTCGACGCGTACCTCCCCCCGAATACCGTGAGGGCGGCGCACTCGTCCGACGATGATATAGGAAGGCTCAGGGTTACTTTCCACGCCTGAGCCTCGTTGATCGCTGTCTATCTGTTTGCCCATGCTCATCATAGACGCCCGTCACTCATTGACCAGCACGACATCTGCTCGTCGAAGGTTGCGTCTGTGCTAAACGATTTCCAGGTTGGCGCGCTTGTCCTGCTTAGCGGCAATGACGCGTACCAGGCGCCGCATAGCATTCGCCGTGCGACCGCCTTTGCCGATGACGCGACCCATATCGTCAGGGCCGACACGGAGCTCCAGGATGACGGAATTCTCCCCTTCAATCTCGGAGACGTGCACCTGTTCGGGTTCATCCACGATTGCTTTGGCGACGTATTCGACCAAATCTTTCATCGAAGAAGCCATGGTTGCTCCCCCCTCCTAAGTGATGACGTGGACGGATGTGTGTATAAGAAGACGCAGTGGAGGAGCAAAGTTCCACTGCGATGGCAGCCCCGGGCGTGATTACCTACCGGAGGTAGACCTGCCACACGCACATAAAGCTGTTCTTCAACCAGCGCCTAGCTACTCCTCTAACTCGCTCTCCTCCTCGGCTTCGTCAGCTACCCCTTCGTTTTCACTTTCCTCCGCTTCGGACTCGGGCGCCTCAACTTCTTCTTCAGGTTGATCCTCTGCCGTTGGCTCCTCTGGCTGGGGTTCCTCAACTGAAGCTTCTTGCTCTGCTTCGACGACTAGGGCCTCTTCCTCGGCTTCCTCCGGCGCTTCGGCTTCAGCCACTAGATCCTCCAGGGACTCGCCCTGCTTCAAGCGCTCAAAGCGGTCCATCGTGCCCGTGGTTCTCAGCAGCCGGGCTGCCGAATCGGTGGGCTGGGCCCCTACGTTCAGCCAGTGCAGAGCTCGCTCTTCCTTAATGCGCAACGTCTCCGGCTCGGTGCGTGGGTTATAGAAGCCGATCTCCTCGATGAACCTGCCATCGCGCGGAGCTCGGGAATCCGCCACGACCACGCGGAAGCTTGCCTGCTTCTTGGAGCCAACACGACGTAATCGGATTTTGACCATATTCCTCCTGTTTAGAGTGCTAATTTCAAACGATAAATGCGTCAGAAAACTGGCAGATTCGGGATTGACGAACCAGAAACCTGGTTGTCGGTGTCCTAATCTGCTGATCTACCAACCTATCCCAGCATTCGCATCAGCCGCTGCATCTCTCCGCGTCCCTGTCCCAATTGCTTCATCATCCGCTGCATCTGGCGGAACTGCTTGAGGAGCATATTGATCTCCTGCACGGAGGTGCCGCTGCCGCTGGCGATTCGCTTCTTGCGACTTCCCTTGATGATGCGTGGGTTGCGCCGCTCCTCGGGCGTCATCGAAAGGATAATGGCTTCGATGTGCTTGAACTGCTCATTGGTGTCCTCGGCGGAGACCTGCTGTGCCACGCCGCGCATGCCTGGCACCATCTCCAGGAGCTGTGTCAGAGGTCCCATCTGCTTGACCTGTTGCAGCTGCTCCAGGAAGTCCTCGAGATCAAAGCTGGCCTCGCGGATCTTGCGCTCCATCTTCTTGGCCTGTTCCTCATCGAAGGTCTGCTCGGCGCGCTCGATGAGCGTCAGCACATCTCCCATCCCCAGGATGCGGGAGGCAAGCCGATCGGGGTGGAAGATCTCCAGAGCGTCGGTCTTTTCTCCGGTGCCCAAGAACTTGATTGGTACGCTAGTGACCGCGCGCATACTGATGGCCGCGCCGCCACGCGCATCGCCATCGACCTTGGTCAGGATGAGACCCGTCAGATTGATCCGCTCGTGGAAGCCCTCGGCAACGTTCACGGCCTCCTGTCCCGTCATCGCATCTGCCACAAGCAGCGTCTCCGTGGGCTCCGTCGCCTGCTTGACGGCTTCCAACTCCGACATCATATCCTTGTCGATCTGGAGCCGACCAGCGGTGTCGAGGATCACCACGTCACGACCTCGACGTCGTGCTTCGCGCACGCCATGAGCGCAGATCTGCGGCGGACTGCTCTGTCCCTCGCCGTATACGGGCAGGTCAAGCTGGCGTCCGAGCACCTCAAGCTGCTTGCCGGCGGCCGGGCGATAGGTATCGCCGGCCACCATCATAGGCAAGCGCCCTTTGTTGGAGAGGTGTTGAGCTAGCTTAGCGACGGTCGTCGTCTTGCCTGACCCCTGAAGACCGACGAGCATAATGACGTAGGGCGCCGCTCCTGTGAGGTCCAGGCGTCCCGGCTGCCCCAAGGTCTCGATCAACTCCTCATGGACGATCTTGACGACTTGCTGAGCGGGGCTGAGGCTTTTCGTTACCTCGGCTCCCACAGCGCGCTCTCGCACACGTCCGGTGAAGTCTTTGACGACCTTGTAGTCGACGTCCGCCTCAAGGAGAGCCAGGCGGATCTCCCGCAGCACTTGGTCGACGTCGTCCTCACGCAGGATGCCGCGATTGCCCAGGTCTCGAAAGACAGACTGTAGTTTGTCGGTCAGACTTTCAAACATCTTTACAGTAAATCCCGATCATTCACGAAAATGCGAAACGATTGTAACGGAAAAGGATACTTTCGTCAAGTTCTTTGGCTTTCGACGATGGCACGCGCATCTATCGCCGCAGCGCCCTCCCCAAAGACCAGCAGGGGGTTGATGTCGATCTCAACAATTTCAGGACAAGTGATCAGGAGGTCAGAGAGGGCGATCAGAACGTCACCGATGGCCTCCAGGTCCATCGGCGGTTGGCCCCGTAAGCCGTGCAGGATACGCCGTCCTCGCATCTCATCCAACATCTCTCGGGCGTCCTTGCGGGAGAGCGGGGCCAGACGGAGAACGACGTCGTCGAGAGCCTCGACATAGATGCCGCCGAGGCCGACCATCAGGACAGGCCCGAAGCTGGGGTCGCGCTTCCCCCCGACGATCAGCTCGCGCCCTTCGGACATCATACGCTGGACCATCAGGCCCGGAGAGGCTTGGTGGTGACTGCGCTCCGTCAGCGCCGTCGAGACCGCGTCGAAGGCTGCCCGCAGCTGCTCCTCGCTTGCGACGTCGAGTGCTACCAGGCCAGCGTCGGTCTTATGGGGTACCTGGGGCGAGAGCCCCTTGATCGCGACCGGATAGCCGAGGGTGGTGGCGGCAATACGTGCGCTTTCCTGATCCGTCACCACGGCCCATTCCGCGACGGGGATATCGAAGGACGAACAGAGATCCAGCGCCATGTCCGTGGTCAAGACCTCTTGCCGCGACAACAAGCCTTCGACCTTCTCCGATCGCTCCGTCGGTGCTGAGGGCAAGGGACGGAGGCGGGCAGGGCGTGTGTGTCGATCACGGGACGCAGCCAGCGCTCGAACGGCAGCTTCGATCTCGGTGAAGATGGGGAGATCGGTCGCGCGCTTCAGCTCCTCTATCTCGTCCTGCTGGGTGAAGGCACAGAGAGCCAGGGGCTTGTCCAGGCTGCGGTTCAGGTCCCCCAGGCGACGGGCCAGCTGCTCCGACACGGCGGCCTCCGGGCCGGAGCTGTAGGTATGGATGAGAAGGAGAGCATCCGGTTGGACAACGTCCAGGCTTGTCTCCACGATCCGACCATAGAGATTGAAGTCGAAGATAGCACCCAGATCGAGGGGGTTGGTGGGTGTGATGACGTCGGCTCTGAACATGCGCCGCACCTGTGTGGCGAAGTCGGCCGGGATGGGCATCAGTCGGAAACCGTGTGCTTCCGCCACGTCGGCTGCTACGACGGCGTGTCCTCCCGAGCGCGAGACGATGAGCAAGTCGTTGCCGACGACCGGGGGCAGGGTGAATCCCTGCGCCAGTGCCACGGCCTCATCGAAGCTGTGTGCCCGAGCGACGCTGGCCTGTCGCAGGGCTGCATCGACCACCGCGTCGTCATTGGTCAACGCGGCTGTGTGCGAGAAAGCGATCTGGGCGCTGGCGCGGCCTCTGTTTGCCTTCTGCACGATGACGGGTTTGGGCGCAGAGGCAGCCAGCTCCAGCAGGGAGCGACCCTGTTCTAGGCTCTCCAGATAGAGGCAGATGACCTCGGTGGCAGGGTCAGCCAGCAGATACGTCAGATAGTCGATCTCGTCCAGATCGGCTTTGTTTCCCATGCTGACCACCTTGTTCGCACCCGGACCCATCTCGCTGAGCAGAATCAGATAGGTGATGGAGACGCCGCCACTCTGAGCCAGCACCGAGACAGGTCCCTGTCTGGTCGCCTCCGGGTCGATACGGGCGAAGGGCAAGCAGAGCCCGTTCTCCATATTGATCACGCTGATGCAGTTCGGTCCCACGATGCGCATACCCCAATGGCGCGCCGTGGCGATCAGTTCCTCTTCAAGGTGGCGTCCAGCATCTGAGAATTCAGTGAACCCGCCCGATTCAATCACCGCCCTACGGATGCCCTTCCGGCCACACGCGTCGAGCAGGCCGGGCACCGTCGCCGCTGGCGTGAGGATCACGGCCAGATCGATGGCCTCGGGGAGCGACTCAACGGACGGGAGAATGGGCACGCCGTCAAGCTGACCGTCTTGAAGCCCCACGGCGTGGACGTCGCCGCCGTAGCCAAAGGCGAGTAGGTTGCGGATAATGTTGGCCGCCAGGTTATCGGGTCTCTCCGAAACGCCGATGACGGCGACGCTGCTGGGATGGAAGATCTTGTCCACTGTTGACTCTCTCGCGCCTCAGGCGAGTTGCTCTCACTTCGGGCGTTTGTCTCTCGCATCAATCTGCGGGATGGCTGGGCTGCCGTTAGCGCCGTAATCCGGTTGGTCGGAGCCCCTGGCGTGCCCTGGCGATTGTACCGGATGGGAGGTGAAACGCCAAGTAGCCGCGCCGGGTGGGGACGAGGTGTGCAAGAGCGCGGGAGCTTCGGAAGGGCTTGTTTCTATGGTACAATGAGGGCACGACTGGCGTTATGGAGTAAGCAGGCCTCCGTCATCCGCTCTGGCAAGATGATGCATCGGCCGGCGGACACAAAGCATTGAGCGTACGGAGACTTGCCCCGGTTTGCTCAAGGTAGTGGAGCGAGGATATGATGGCTATGCATGACGTGGAGCTCGTTGACAGCAGTGCCTACGTTGCGGCGAATGCCACGCTCGTGGGTCAAGTCGAGATCGGGCCGGGGGCCAGCGTCTGGTTTGGCTGCGTGCTGCGCGGCGACAACGAGCCGATCGTGATCGGGCCGCGTACCAACGTGCAGGACCTAACGGTGATCCATACCGACGAGGGCGTCCCATGCACTCTGGGAGCTGGCGTGACCGTCGGCCACCGCGCCGTGCTGCACGGTGCGAACGTCGCCGATGGGGCGTTGATCGGAATCGGGGCCATCGTGCTTAACGGCGCCGAGGTGGGTGAGAAAGCCATGATCGGCGCAGGCGCGGTGGTGACCGAGGGGCAGGTCATCCCCCCGCGGCATCTGGCCCTAGGCGTGCCGGCGAAGGTCGTTCGAGAGCTGACGGATGAGGAGGTCGAGCGCTTGCGGGCAGCCGCTGCCCACTACGTCCGCCGGGCAGAGGAGCTTCGCGAGAGCACGAGAGGAGGATAACGATGACAACCACAGGCAGGCTGTGCCGTAGTGAGCTGTTCTCCGGATTGTCCCCGGAGCAGATGGGGAAGATCGCTGCCCTGGCCGAGGAGATCGTGTGTCAGAGCGGCGACGTGATCGTCCGCGAGGGAGAGACAGGGGACGAGGTTTACGTCGTTGGTGAGGGCATGGTGGAGGTCGTGGTTCCCAAGGGCTCTATCCCAGACGTGCCGGGTCCGCCGCGCATGAAGTCGATCGTCGAGCTCGGTCCTGGGCAATCGTTTGGCGAGATGGCCCTTCTGGATCGGGGTGTCCGCTCGGCGACGGTTCGCTGTGTCGAAGACGGCACCACGTTGTGCGTCATCCGGCGTCAGGCGCTCCTGGCCCTCTGCGACGAAGACGCTCAGATCGGCTACGTGCTGATGCGCAATATCGCCCTGGACCTGAGCTTCAAGCTGCGGCACCGCAACCTGCGAGTGCGGCTGGAGGAAGGGGGAGGTGCGGGATGATCTACAAAGTGAGCTACGTCGTGGTGGATGGATCCCATCCTGGCGCGATCATCAACGAGGATCGCCCCCCCAGCGTTGGTGACCGGATTCGTTTCAACGGAGAGTCGTTCGAGGTCGTCGAGGTGATCGATCTGCTGCCGCCGCGGGAGACCTTCGCCTACGTGCACGCCACCTGTGAGCCGATCCAGGAGAACGGGTAGGAGAGGGCATGACCCACGATCACCACGGGAGCCACGACGGGACTGAGAGGCGTTTCCTGTTGTCGCTGAGCCTGACCGGGCTGATCTTCTTCGCCGAGCTGATCGGAGGCCTGCTGACGAGCAGCCTTGCCTTGCTCTCCGACGCAGCCCACGTCTTCTTGGACATGTTCGCCCTGGGCCTCAGCTACGTGGCCATCCGCCTGGCCTCACTGCCGCCGAACGATCGCCACACTTATGGCTTCCACCGCCTGCGGGTTCTTGCCGCCTTGGCGAACGGCGTATCCCTGCTCTTCATCGCTGTGGAGATCTTCCGCGAGGCCATACAGCGCTTTTCCCAGCCTGAGCCGGTCTTGGCCGGGCCGATGCTGGTCGTTGCCATCATCGGCCTGGTGGTCAACTTGGTCGTGGCCTTCGTTCTGCGCGGTCACAGTCACGAGGATCTGAACGTGCGGAGCGCTTTCCTCCACGTTCTGGGCGACGCTTTGGCCTCGGTGGGCGTGATCATCGCCGGCGTGGTCATCCTCTTGACGGGGTGGACGGTGGTTGACCCGCTGATCAGCATGGTGATCGGTGTCATCATCGTGGTGGGGTCGGGAAACGTGTTGCGAAGGTCGCTGCACATCTTGATCGAGGGGGTGCCCCAGGGCCTGACGGCCACGGAGGTGGCTGAGGGTATGAACGCGTTGCCGGGCGTCTCGGAGGTGCACGATCTGCACGTCTGGACGGTGAGCCCGGGGTACATCGCCCTCAGCGCGCACGTCGTGCTGGACGATCAGTCGCTGAGTGAGGCTCAGAGCATTATGGAAGACCTGAAAGCGACGTTGTCTGAGGAGTTCGGGATCGAGCACACCACGATCCAGGCTGAGTGTCAGAGCTGTGCCGAGGGTACGATCATCTGTCCTTACGAGGTGAATGACCATGAATGAACGAACAGCCGACATACCATCGAACTGGGCTCGAGCGTATATCCGCAAACGGGAGGGGATTCTCAGCATCCGCTGGACGTGGGTCTGCATGGGCTGATGAACCTTCTTCAAAGGACCATCCGGTCGGATGGCAAGACCCGACAATCCAGAGGAATACGTTCGCTATAAGACCGAGGACGACTTGATCATCTACATCTCGCGCGATCTGTTGGAGCGGCAGAAGCCAGGGACGCGAAGGCTGCGCTTCTACATTGGCGGCTATGGCGGCTACTGGCTGTCGCTCGATGAGCCGTGGGTGGATGAGGAGACGTCGGAACCATGAGGGTAGGCAGAAGCTACCGCGAGGAGGCCGGTGGAAGAGGCTATTAAGGTAGAGGGCCTGACCAAGCTCTACGGTGACTTACTCGCTGTAGATCATATCGACTTCTCGGTGCATCAGGGGGAAGTGTTCGGTTTCCTGGGGCCGAACGGGGCGGGGAAGACGACCACGCAGCGTATGCTGACCACGCTGCTGGAACCGACCGAGGGACGGATCCTGATCGACGGCTACGATCTGGCCCGCGATCCCTACCCCGTCAAGCGGCGCATGGGGCTGGTGCCGGAGGAATCGAACGTCTACACCGAGCTGACCGCCTGGGGGAATTTGATGTTCATCGCTCAGCTCTATCTGGTGCCGCGCTCCAGGCGACAGGCTCGCGCACGGGAGCTGTTGGAGGCGTTTGGCCTCTGGGAGAAGCGTCACGTCAAGGTGGATGGGTTCTCCAAGGGTATGCGGCGGCGTCTGAGTATCGCTATGGCGATCATGCACAAGCCGAAGCTGCTCTTCCTGGACGAGCCGACGCCGGGGTTGGATGCGCAGAGCGCTCGCTCGATCCGGGAGTTGATCCGGCGAATGAACGCCGAGGGGACGACTATCTTCCTCACCACACACCAGATTGCAGAGGCGAATCTGCTGTGCGATCGCGTGGCGATCATCAACCACGGCCAGATCGCGGCGATTGACACGCCAGAGCGGCTCAAGGCCGCTTTCCGTCGGGTGCAGTCGGTGGAGGTGGCGGTTGAACCCTGCCAAGGGGCCAAGCCAGTGGAAGGCTTGGCTGCTTTGCCCGCCGTGACCAAGCCGATGAAGATGGGGGATAAGTGGCGGCTCTACACCGAGGATCCATCAACGCTCGTCCCCCAGGTGGTCGACTATGCGCGCGCGCACGATCTGCGGATCGTCAGTTTGAAGACCCTCAGTCCCAGCCTGGAGGACGTCTTTCTGGAGATCACGGGGCAGGAGGTGGGGACGGTGCGCCATCGTGACCGGTCCGATCAGAGAGGGGGTAGGAAGCGAGGGCCGGGCGGCAGGGGAGGAAGGCGGAGATGAAGGGGAGAGATCGACCTGGGGACGGCTTGGCACGGCTGCGAGACGAAGTGAGGCAGGCCTGGGCAGTCGCGGTCAAGGACGTGCGCGTCTACTACGTCACGCCGCCGATGATCATGTTTGGGCTGATGTTGCCCTTCTTCCTCTTCTTCTCTTTCTCCATCAAGCGGGAGATCGGCGCGGCGGTGGGCATGGCGCGGCTTCTGGCTCTGACGACCTTCTTCACGGCCTCGTCGGCCGGTCCGGTCATTATCCCTCTAGAACGACGCATGGGCACCTACGACCGTCTTCTGGCGGCGCCAATGTCCCTGGTCACACTCTTGTTGGGTAAGACGATGGTGGGGGCTTTTTTCGGTTCAGCGGTTTCCATGATTCCCCTCCTGATAGGGATCCTGGGATTGAGCGTGATGGTGGCCAAAGTGGGTCTGCTCCTGGGCGGCATTTTGCTCTCCAGCCTGGCCTTCGCCGCCTTCGGCATCGCCTTTGCCTCCATTCCTACGCGTTCAGTGGGCAATATCATGATGCCCAGCACCCTGGTGCGCTGGCCCTTGATGTTTGTCAGCGGGATCTTCATTCCCCTGGAGGAGATGGCGCCTTGGGCGCGAATCCTGGCCTATCTCTCGCCCCTGACCTACGCGCAGGATTTGATGAACCACGCCGTGCTGGGAAGGGGTTTCCTGAGCCCCTGGCTCGACCTGACGCTCTTGCCGCTGCTGCTGGTCCTCTTCCTCGTTCCCGCCGCTCGGCTGCACCATCGTAGCCGCGTCCTGGGGTATTGAGGCAACGTTTCCTTCTCCCGCGCGATCTGCATCGAACCTTCACCTCGTCTTCATCAAATCTTCACATAACGTGGGTATCATCATGGTCGTACACAAGGATTCGATAGCATCACGGAGGTGCGACATGTTGAAGGGGAAGAGGTGGTACATAGCATTGAGCTTGGTCGGCGCGCTGGCCCTTCTGTTGGGCGGTGTGGGTATCGCCTACGCCCAGGGAGCCTCGCTGCCGTTGGGCGATGGGCTGTTCTTCGGTGGAGGGCGCCGATTCGCCGTTCACCAGGGTGCCGCCCTTGACGGTGAGGTGATGGGGCTTGGTTTGCACGAGCGCGGGCCGGGGCGCCCCGGGCTGGTGCAGGGGTTGGTGGGCATCACGGCTGAGGTGACCGGGTTGAGCGAGGAGGAGGTCGTCGCTGCGCTCCGGGATGGCCAGACCGTGGCCGAGATCGCCGAGAGTGAGGGCGTCGATCCGCAGGCGATCGTGGACGCCGCTATTGCAGAGGCCGAGTTCAGGTTGGAGGCGGCCGTGGAAGCGGAGCGTTTGACCGAGGAGCGGATGGAGCAGATGCTGGCTCGTTTGGCTGAGGAGCTCCCTGAGCGGCTGGAGCAGCCGTGGCAGCCCGGCGGCCCGCAGGGCATGCTCTTCGACCGGTTTGGAGAGGGCTTCTGGTCGATGTACGACGCTGTGGCCGAGGCTCTCGATCTGACGCCCGAGGAGCTCTTTGCCGAGCTGCACGACGGCCAGTCCGTGGCCGACATCGCCGAGGAGCAGGGCGTGGAGATGGAGGAGATCCGGGCGGCTGTGGAGGATGCCCGGGTTGAGATGCGGAAGGAAGCGATTGAACAAGCGGTGGAGAACGGGCGTCTAAGCCAGGAACAGGCCGATTGGATGATCGAGGGGCTGGAGGAGGGTTTCCTGCCCGGTGGGCGCGGCTTCGGTCGTGGGCACGGAGCCAGACCCGGTCGCGGCGGTCGTGGACGAGGGATGGGCTGGTAGCCTGTGACGTAGACTGATCAACCACAACGGCAATAGCTGTCGGGCTTGGAGGGGAGGCGCGGAGTCGCTTCCCCTCATTGCGTTGGGGAGCGCTTCCTCCATATAGGCCTCGTGGAAGGCGATCCAGCGGCTGGAGGCGGGTATCTCCCCGGGTGTCATCCGCCTCAGCACGCGCCGGATGACGACCATAGGCAGCAACCTGACCAGCCATAGGATCTGCTTGGCCTCCCTCTCTGCTTCGTCGTCGTGTTTGAGGACCCCACAGTGGGAGAAGACTGCGTGCTTCACGTGCTCGGGGTGTGCCTGGAGCAGAACCTGCGCCACGCCGCCG
Organism: uncultured Anaerolineales bacterium; assembly: GCA_964514285.1. Lineage (GTDB taxonomy): Bacteria > Chloroflexota > Anaerolineae > B4-G1 > B4-G1 > SKLM01. The sequence goes on from CAZEQC010000036.1 coordinate 18,074, forward strand.
CCGGCCGAGATGCCGATCAGCGTGGCCTGCTCTACACCTTCGGCGTCTAGGCTCTGCAGGAGGGCGCCGCATATGACGTCCATGTTGAACACGCCCTGCAAAGGGAAGGCGTCCGGGGCGATTCTGTCCGCAAGGAAGCGGCCTACAGCAGAATAGCTCGGACACATCGACGCCTGGCGCGCCGGGTGGCTTCTCGCTCTAGCGACGGGGCAGCTTGATCAATCCCGCGGCGGGTGAAGGAGACCCGACCGCGTTGATGAGGGGGGTAAGGTGGGAGCTTGCTCCTCTCTTTCAGGCCCGGTGGACAAATCGTGCCACACTATATACAATTGCCCCATCAGCTTTCCAGAGAGGAGGATTGGGTCATCACAGCTCACCCTGTTAGGTCGTGGATCACCGAGAAGCGTGGCAAGGTGATCGTGCTTATCGCTATCACGCTCGTGGCGGCGTTCTTCCGCCTCCACCGCATCGGCAGCCTGCCGCCGGGCGATCGCTACGACCCGGCCTTCTATGGGGTGGATGCGCTGCGGGTGCTCTCTGGCGAGCGACCGATCTTCTTCTACGACTGGGTGGGCCAGCACAAGGTGGAGCCGCTCTTCAGCTACCTCGTCGCCCTCTGTTTCTTGATCGTGGGGCCCTCCACGTTGGGCATTCACCTGGCCGCGGCTCTGGTGGGAATAATCACCATCCCTGCAGTCTATTGGGCAGCGGAGACCTTCTTTGCCAGCCTGCCTGGTGACGAGGGGCCTCTGCAGCGCTGGGGGCCTTCGATGGCGGCGCTGATGATGGGCGTCTCCTACTGGCACCTGACATGGAGTCGCTACGGGGTGCGGGCTATCCTGGTGCCGCTCTTCGCGGCCCTGGTGATGGCCTCCCTCTGGCACGGGTTGCACGGTGGTCCTTCGGAAGAGGCGGCGAGCGCGGAGCGGCGCTGGCCGTTCTTGGCCTGCGGCCTCCTTCTGGGCGCGAGTATGTACACCTACCAGGCGGCGCGCCTCCTGCCGGCCCTCGTGGCCTTGGCTTTTGCCACCGTGGCCTGGGAGCGGCGACGGGTCACCAGACACGACTGGAGAAATCTCCTTCTCGTGGCTGCTGTCGCCTTGATCGTCTTCGCGCCGCTGGGCATCTACTTCCTGAACCGTCCTGATAGCTTCGCCTCCAGGATCGAGAAGGTGCTGGTCGTCGATCCGGACCAGGGCGTAATTGAGAACGCCGGTTCCCTGCTGGGACAGGTGCAGCGCACGGTCTTATCCTTGGTGGTCGGTGTCGACGAGGCGCCCTACCGCACGTTGCCCGGGCGGCCCTCGCTGTCCCCGTTCTTTTCACTGATGCTTCTCACGGGCATCGGCTTCAGCCTGGGCCGCATCAAGCAGCCTGTCTATATCCTCCTCCTTAGCTGGTTGCTTCTGTTCACCGTGCCCGCCGTGCTGGCTGAGCACGGAGCGGCGGCCAAGCGAGCGATAGGGGCGCTGCCGGCGGTGGCTATGCTCATCGCCGTGGGAACGATGATCCCATGGGGTATCCTCAATCGTTGGTCAGCCAGCCGGCCGGCAGGGCGCTGGCTGGCCCGGATTTGGGGCATCGTCGTCTTGGGGGGCTTTGTGTACGGCGGGGTGGCGACCTACCGCGACTACTTCGTGCGGTGGGCGTCGATGCCGGGGTTGCCGACGCATTTCGAAACGGCTCGGGCAGCCATCGGCGACTACGTCGGCGGCCTGCCGCCGGATGAGCAGGTCTATATCTCTCCGGAGGTTCCCAGCCACCCGGTGATACGGTTCCATTCGGGTCTGCGAGAGGGTGTGCAGGGCTACAATGGCCGGGTCTGCCTCGTGGTGCCCGAGCGTGCCGATGAGGACACGACCTACGTCATCTCACCGGGCCAGGACGGTCGCAGCCTGGCTCTGTTGGAGAGCGTGTTCCCAGAGGGACGGGTGGTTGAGGAGGGCGACTGGCGTACGGGTGATCCCTCGTTCGTGGCCTATCGCGTTCCCGCTGGCGATGAGGCGAGGCTGCCGGCGATGCGCGAGGTGTCGGCCAGCTGGAAGGGCTCGATACAGTTGTTGGGCTACACCGTCGACAAAGCCGTCATCAGCGCCGGAGCGACTCTCGAGCTGACCTTGACCTATCGAGCATTGGAGGACGTTGACCAGCGCTACACAGCCTTCGTCCATCTGCTGGGGCCTGAGAACCCGTCCTCTGGGGGGGGGGCGCTCTGGGCCCAGGACGACAGTGAGCCTTGTCACACCTTCTACCCCACGTCTTCCTGGGCTAAGGGAGAGATCATCGTGGATCGTATCACGTTGACCGTGCCGCCGGAGGCACCGATCCACGAGTACCGCTTGACGATGGGCTTCTACGAGCCGTGGTCCGGCGAGCGCCTACACGCTGAGGGGGACGCAGCAACAGAGCACGACGTCGTAATACTGGGGAAGGTGCGGGTCGAGGCCTCTCCGGAGCTTTAGGCCCCGGGGAGGCGCAGCGATCCGCCTTGGCGATAGGCGGTGTTGAGGAAGGATGTGATGGATGACGCAGACTATTCTGGTCGTCGATGACGAGCCGGAGATCGTTCGATTGGTGCGTTCGTACCTGGAACAGGACGGCTACCGTGTGGTGACCGCCTACAATGGCGAGGAGGCGCTCTATACCGCCCGCCACGTGAAGCCGGACCTGGTGGTGCTGGATATCCTGATGCCCAGGATGGATGGGTTGGCGTTCACGCGTCGGGTGCGCCGCGAGCAGGACGTGCCCATCATCATGCTCACCGCCCGGGCCGAGGAGACCGACCGCATCGTCGGGTTGGAGATGGGTGCCGATGACTACGTGACCAAGCCCTTCAGCCCGCGAGAGGTCGTCGCCCGAGTGCGGGCCGTCTTACGACGCGCACAGCCCTCCGATGAGAAGGAGCCCCCGCCGGTGCTGCGCGTGGGGCCGATCACGTTGGATCGATCCGCTCACACCGTGACGATCGAGGGGGAGCCGGTGGACTTGACGCCCACCGAGTTCGACGTCCTGGAGATCCTCATGGGGCAACCGGGGCGGGTCTACTCCCGCACGGAGATCCTGGAAGCTGTGCAAGGGGTGGCCTTTGAGGCCTACGAACGGACCGTCGATGCGCACATCAAGAACCTGCGCCAGAAGATCGAGCCGCACGGCGCCGAGCCCCATTACGTCCTCACCGTGCGTGGCGCAGGGTATCGCCTCAACCCGGAGCTAGAGCGTGATTAGCTCCTTCGCTGCTATGGAGGCTGACGGTGATGCTTTCGTGAGGGAAGCATGCCAGGCTGGAACCTGGGGCTACGATCCTCCAGGAGAGGGTGACGATGCGTAGCCTCTTTGGGAA
>CAZEQC010000036.1:21423-34097 GCA_964514285.1 uncultured Anaerolineales bacterium
ATGCTGGCTTTTCTGATCGTCATCCTGGTTGCCGTGGGGACGGTTGCCCTGTTAACCGGGCGTGTCACGGAGAGCGCGTTCCGCCGCTACGCGCTGACCCGCAGCGGGATGTGGGAGGGGCTCACCACGCGACTTGGTGAGTACTATCAGCAGCGTGGCTCCTGGGAGGGGATCCAGGACGTCCTGGTGAGGCTGCATGACCGCGGACCTCGGGCGAGAGGGAGAGACGTCGGATCTCCCGGTGCGCTTCCTCCTATGATCGATTTCCGAATCGTCAACCCACGTGGCCGCATCGTCGGGGATACCCGCGGCCTTCCCCGCGGAACGGTCTCGCGAGGCGAGCTCGAAGGCAGTGTCCCCATTGAGGTGGGGGGGGAGGTCGTAGGCCACATTCTCCCGATCCCCGGCAGTCAGCCCAACTGGCCGCTGGATGCGGCGCAGGCCACCTTTCTCTTCCGCGTCCGCAGGATCCTCTGGGTCGGGGCGTTGACCGCCCTGGCCGTGGCTCTGGTCGTCGGGGGGCTGCTCTTCCGTTCCATCACCGCGCCCCTCCGGGAGCTGACGGCTGCCAGTCAGGCGATTGCCGAGGGTGATCTCTCTGTCCGCGCCGAGGTCGAGGGGCAGGATGAGGTTGCTCAGCTGGCGGATTCCTTCAACGAGATGGCGGAGAGCCTTCATCGGATGGAAGAAGCGCGCCGCAGCCAGACCGCCGACATCGCCCATGAACTGCGGACGCCGCTGACGGTCCTGCAGGGCACGCTGGAGGCGATGCTGGATGGCGTTTACCCGACCGACCGCGAGAATCTACAGGCGGCGCTGAGACAGACACGCACGCTGTCGCGGCTGGTCGAGGATCTCCGTCTCTTGGCCCTGGCCGATGCCGGTCGACTCCATCTTGAGGCGAATTGTATTGACCTTCAGGCGTTCCTCAGGGAGATCCTGGAGGCCTATCAGCCGCGAGCCAGGGAGCAACGGATCGGCTTGACGCTGGAGATGTCTTCTCCCCTGCCCTCGGTCTGCGTCGACCGAGACAGGCTGGCTCAAGTGATGGGAAACCTGTTGAGCAACTCGCTGCATTACGTCCCGCTGGGTGGTCGTGTGAGCGTGAGAGCCAAGAGAAAGGGTGGCGACGTGGTGGTGTCGGTGGTTGACGACGGGCCGGGCGTGCCACCTGGCGATCTGCCGCATCTCTTCGAGCGTTTCTGGCGGGCGGACCTGGCTCGCCGACGGGCCACCGGTGGCAGCGGCCTGGGGCTCTCCATTGCCCGACACATTGTGGAGGCTCACGACGGTCGCATCTGGGCCGAGGAGACCCCTGGAGGGGGCCTCACTGTCCGCTTCTCCCTCCCCATATCGGATACCGAACCATAACGAGCGGGTAACGATTCCCCTCGTGCTCCTAGAGGATGGCTCAAGACGAGCCGTGCTCCGCGATATTAAACGCGAAATCGCCGGTTTCGCAATCTGGCTAGAGCGTGGGGGGATGAGGTGAATGGTTACACGAGCAGGATCAGTCGCTGAACTGAGAGCGATGATCTGTTTTCCCTGGGGCAAGCGTCTCCTGGACGCCTGGGTGGCGTGCGTGTCATTGCATAGCGGGCTCCTGTAAAAGAAGACATTTGACGTTTGGGAAGAATGCTCTATAGTTAAGGTAAGATAGCGCACGTAGGTTAGTGGGAGATGGTTCATCTTGAGAGAACGAATACTCGTCATTGACGGCAATCTGGGGGATCAACGTCGGCTGACGAGATCGGTGCTGGAGCCCCACGACTATGACCACCTCCAAGCCCGGAGCGGGAGGGAGGGGCTGAGGTTGATGCAGGATCGCGATCCTGCTGTGATCATCCTCGATCATCACCTTCCAGACAAGGATAGCTTCGAGCTATTGTGTGAGATCCAGGGGCTTGATGCCGGTATGCCGGTGATCTTCACCTCCACTGACCAGTCGGCGCGGACGATTCTGCGAGCTTTTCGGTCGGGAGCCAGTGACTTCGTCAGGAAGCCCTTTGAATCCGCCGAGGTCTTGGCGGCCCTCCAACGCACAGTTCGTGACGAGCATACCCTCTCCAAGCATAGAGATCTGACCAGACGACTTCGCGAGGCCCATCGCCAGCTTCAGGTTCAGTTCCAAGAGCTGGGTACCGTCTATGCCATTGGCCGGGCGGTGACGTCCCTGTTGGATCTTAACCAGGTGTTGAACCGGGTAGTTGAAGCGGCGGTCTACACCGTCGGGGCCGAGGAGGGCACGCTGATGCTGCTCGACGACGAGAGCGATGAGCTCTACCTGCGTGCAGCCAAGGATGTGGGTGAAGAAGCGGCACGCAATCTGCGGCTGCGCGTCGACGACAGCGCCGCAGGGCGTGCCTTGCGGACGAATCGTCCCGTGCATCTCACGGGTGACAGTGTGAAGCTAGCCACCGGCTATCTGGTTAAATCGTTGCTCTATGTGCCGCTCCGCGTGCCCGGGCGGGGGACGATTGGGGTCTTGGGCGTCGCCAATCGTTGGACAGACCAGGTCTTCTCACAGCGAGATATCAGGTTGGTTTCGGCAATGGCCGACTACGCTGCGATTGCCATCGATAACGCACGACTGTTCAAGCATGCCGAGACGGAACGGGCCAAGCTGGAAGCGGTTCTCCGCGAAGCCGAGGAGGCCATCATCGTCGTGGACGAGGATGGCCGCGTCCTGCTCTGCAACGCTGCCGCGTGCGATATCTGGCGGTTGAACAAGGAGGATCTGTTTCGAGAGGGAACCCCGCGGCGGTTGGAGGAGGTCATCTCGGATTCCGACATCTTGGAGCTGTTCAGCGACACGTCCGGTCAGGATGGTGCCATTCATCGAGAGGTGACGTTGGGCAAGAAGCGGACCTACAAGGCGCACCTGACACCCGTCGAGGGCGTTGGTCACGTGCTTATGTTGCAGGATATCTCCCATCTGAAAGAGCTCGATCGACTCAAATCGGAGTTTGTCGCGACCGTCTCTCATGACCTGCGCACGCCGTTGACCAGCATCCAGGGGTACGTCGAGCTGCTTCCCAAAGTGGGGCCGCTCAACGAGAGGCAAGAACAGTTCATCGGTCGGGTGCGGGTGAGCCTGAAGAACATCACCGATCTGATCAACGACCTGCTCGACATCAGACGTATTGAGTCCGAGCTGGATCTAGACGTGGAACCCTGCGATCTGCGAGAGATCATCGACGAGGTCGTTGAACGTCTCGGCTCTCTTGCCGAGGCAAAGGAACAAGACCTGCGCTGGGAGAGGCCCGACGCGTTGCCCCTGATCGAGGGCCATCCGGGGCGTCTGACGCAGGTCGTAGACAATCTCGTCAACAACGCGGTCAAATATACCCAAGAGGGGGGCTTGATCACCATCAGCGCTCATCAGGACGATGGGCACGTTGTGGTTCACGTTTCCGACGACGGCCTCGGCATTCCCGTCAAGGAACAGCCGCATATCTTCGACAAGTTCTATCGCGTCCAAACGGCGGCCGTCGACGGCGTTGATGGCACCGGTCTGGGGCTGGCCATCGTCAAGGCGGTCATAGAGAAACACGGGGGCCGCATCTGGGTGGAGAGTAAGCCGGGCGTGGGGAGCACGTTCAGCTTCATCCTCCCCGCGATAAAGGACGAAAGCTAGCGGACTGCCGTGCAAGGGTCGTAGTCCAGGCCCAGCATAACCTGGAAGTCGATATCCCTCTGATCTGTCGGTCTGGAAATCACGGCCTCGTTTTCTCGGCGGTAGTGCCGCCTCAGCTGATACAGGGCTGTGGCAGATCCTGGATCCGATGCGGTCGTGAGATCGACGATTTGGGTTTGAGGCTTTGGTTCCCCCGCCTGTTCAATTCGGGTAACGACAAACCCCTCCCAGCGTAGCCTCTCGGCGGCCACAGCTCCCCAATCTCCGTGAAGCGTCCCGTTGACGACCGCGACGCGCCATACAGGTTGCTGTGATAGGGTGCGGGGGGGTGGGGCCAATGCCTCGGCAACCAGGGTGGTGAGCGCTTCATAGTCGGGGAGCAACAGGTAGAGCCTCTCAGGTCCCTTCCAGGACGTGAGGACCGATCGTCCCACGAAGCGGCTTTTCACGTCGACGGGATCCAGCCGTGCGCCGACAGCGCCCAAACGGACCAGTCCCTGCAGGTTCAGATCCGTAGAGACACTCTCCCTCAGAGCGCCCCAGACAGCGGGAATCTTCGGAATGATGCCCAGGTTCATCACTTGGCGGTATAGACCGCGCAATACCTGTTGCTGCCGGCGGTGACGGTCAAAGTCGCTGGTGCTCCATCGGGACCGGGCGTACCAGAGCGCGTGCTTGCCGTCGAGGTGGTGGATGCCTGGCTCCCAGTCCACATCGGTCTTCCCCGAGGGGGATGTGGGATCAGGAAAAGTGTCGTGGAGAGGGCATTCGACGGCTACTTCGACACCGCCCAGGCTGTCCACGATCTTGATGAAGCTATCGAACCCGACGCGCGCGTAGTAGTCGATGTGTATGCCGAAGTTATGCATGATCGTCGCTTCCATCAGCGTCGGCCCGCCGCGGCTGAAGGCTGTGTTGATCTTGCCAAAGCCGCGTCCCGGCATCCAGGCGTAGAAGTCACGGGGGATGGACAGGAGCGAGACCGAAGGCCGTTCTGGATGGACGCTGACGACGACGATGGTGTCGGTGAGGCCGGCTTTGTCTATGTTGACCTGGTCCGAGCCCAACAAGAGGATGTTGATCACGTTCTGTGGTTGATCCAACAGGGGGACGGGCGCGGGGGCTACCAAGGTCATCGTCTCGGTGATCGAGTTCGTGCGAGTCACAACCACGGGCGTTGGCGTTGGCGTCCCGGGCAGGAAGGTCAGCGGCGTGGGTATTCCCTTGGGGAGCGGTGTCGGATAGGGGGTCGGCGTGAAGGTCGAGGTCGGTGTGGGCGTCGGGGGGACTGGAGTTGCCGTCGGCGTGTGCGTGGGGCGCTCCGTCGGTGTGGACGTGGCTGTCGCGGTGGGCGTCGCGCTGGGCGTGTGGGAGGACGTCGGTGTCCACGGGAAAACAGTGGGAGGCGGGGTGAGAGAGGGCGTCATGGAGGCTGGTGGGGATGGTATGGTGGGCCTGGTGCTGCACGAATAGGTGCCGATAACAATCAACCCCAAGACAACGACCAGCGCCAGGCTCTCTAGCCACCGATTGTCAGATTGCTCCATAGCTCTTCCCTCTTTCCCGTCAGGCACGTTCTAAACCCTATTGTACCCCCGAACCTCTCTAGAGTCCAGATATCCTCCAGGGATGGGGTGCTCGAAGGACAGCTAACTGTTCGAAGAAGGAGATGGCGTTGGTGTTGAGGATGGCAACGCCGTGGGCGTTGCTGTCGGGAGAGGCGTTGGGGTCTGGGTTGGGAGAGGGGTCGACGTCGGGCTCGGCGGTGCTTCGGTTGCCGTCGGCGTTGTCGTGGGTGTGGGAGGCGTCGCGGACGTGGGTGTCGGCGTGGACGTGGGTGTTGGCGTGGACGTCGGTCCGGTGGTGGCCGAGGGGGATGGCGTCTGCGTCGGCGTGGGGGGCGGTGTCTGCGTCTGTGTGGGGGTGGGCGGTGGCGTCGTGGTCGTGGGAGGTGGCGGTGAGGTTGGGCTTGAGGTTGGCGTGGCGGTCGAGGTTGCGGGCGGGGTGGTCGGTGTTGGTGTTGGTGTCGATGTCGCTGGTCTGGTTGGCGTCGCCGATGGAGATGCTGTCGGTGTTGAGGTGGCGGTGGCCCAGGGCGTGGGGGGCGTAGGTGGGACGTAGAGTGCCTGTCCGACGTAGATGGCCGTCCTCTCCAGGCAGTTGGCCCGGCGCAGCCTCTCGACGTCGACGTTGAAGTGGCGGGCAAGGGAGTAGAGGGTGTCTCCCGGCTGCACGACGTAGACGACCCAGTGGAGGGGCGGGCCACAGGGATACAGCTCCGAGGTGGGCGTGACATAGAACGCGGGGGGGACGTAGAGATACTGGCCTGGCACCAAGGCTGCCGTTTCAAGGCAGTTGACACGCATCAAGACCCGCGTGGTGGTTTCGGACCGTCGAGCCAGGCTGGTCAGGGTATCCCCTCTTCGCACGGTATAAAGCAGCCAGCCGGGCGGCCTGGTGCAAGATGGCGCGGAGGCTGGAGCCTGGGTTCGAGCGGGTGCGGGCGTTGGGGAGGGGCGGTCTGGTTTGGTCGTCTCCTCGAGGGATGGTGCGGTGGGCTGGCTTGTCGTTAGGAGGGCGGTGACGGAGGGCTCGGGCGTGAGGGTCGGCAGAAAAGGCGTGATGGTTGAACGGCGAGCGACGGCCTGGGTCGGCTGGGTTGGTGCGCGGGTGGTATCGAGCCGGGCCAGGAGGAAACTACCCAGGAGCATACCGATGCTGATGAGTGTGACAAGGAGTGCCTTGAGCAGCTGACCCAGGTCAGATGCCGGTCCTTCGGCCGGGCGCTGATGCTCGCTCACCGCTGACTCCCGGCACCTCCGGCGATCTGAGCCTCCGGTGCCTCGCCCGTGGGAGAGATCGGCAGCATGAAGCTTAAGGTGCTGCCAGCCCCCATCTCGCTCTCCACCCAGATGCGGCCGTCGTTGGCCTCGACCAGAGCTCTGGTCGTCGACAGCCCGACGCCGGTGTCGCCCAAGCCTGGTATGAGGGGCATGTCCGCTCGGTAGAAGCGGTGGAAGACGCGGCGGTGGTCCTCGGGGGCGATGCCGCCGCCTGTGTCCGTGACTGAGACGAGCAGATAGGCTGGCAGACCCTCAAGGTCATCGGGCCTTTCCTCGACCCGAGCATGGAGCTCAATCTGCGTGCCGGGCTCCGAAGCCAGGGCAGCGTTCGAGAGGAGGTTGAGCATGATCTGCTTCAAATTGTCGCGATCGGCATGCACGGCTGGCAGCTCCGACGGGACGTCACGTTGCACCCCCAGACGCTTCTCAGCAAGCCGGGCGGACAGGGTATCGAGGGACTCCTCGATAATCTCGTCTAGTTCAACAGGCTCGGGCGAGAGCGCCATTTGCCCGGCGTCCACATCGGTCGCTTTGATCAGGTCATTGAGCAGTCTCTCCATCCGCTCAATGTTGGCCTCGACCCGGAGCAAGAACCGGCGCTGCGATTCCCCTAGAATGCCTGTCCGCTCGCTCAACAGCAGGTCGGTGTAGCCGGTGATGGACGTCATAGGCGTGCGGAGCTCTTGAATGAGCGAGGCGACCATAGAACGCTCGACTGGCGTCCCCTCTGTAAGATGGAGGAGGGCCACCAACGTGCCGGGCCAATGCTCGCTGGGTGGAAGGCGGGTCAACTCGGCACGCACGGTCCGCTCGCCCAGGTCCAGGCTCACGGTGGTGACGTCTCCTGGCGGATGGGTGCCGTTCAGTAGTCTATTAACCGTCCTCTGCCACCATGGCTCCTCGAAAAGCTCCTGGAGAGGGGTTCTCATGAGGTCCGTGCGGTCTCTTCCCAGCAGGTGGTGGGTATTCCTGCTCGCCAGAATGACAGCTCCTCGCTCGTCGCTCACCAGGATACCGCCAAGTTCCCCATCGCCGGATGGTGACGCCGCTGCCCTCATCCCCTCCAATTCTGTTTGAAGCTCGCTCTTAGCCTGCCCAAGGTGCTTCGCCCTCTTCTTCCATTTGGACAACTCGACTTGCAATGCGTCGCGTGCTTCGGCCAACTCACGTACCTCTTCCTGCCAAACAGAGAGAGCCACTGAGGCTTCCTTGTCCTTAGCCTCCTTTTCTCGCAAGCGTAGCTTGGTGGAGAGCTCCTCGCTGCGCCGACGCTGCCGCTCTAGCTCTGCTTCCAGATCCTCGGCCCGGCGCATAGCCCGTCGAGCTTCTTTCTGCGCCTGCGCCAGTTGTTTCTCGGAGATCGCTTCCTGCCCTTCGTCGCCAGCGACGGCAGAGCCCAGCACGTGGGCGATAGTGTGCAGACGTTGCTCATCGGAGGCGTCCCACATCCGCTGGGATTCTGGGTTTCCGACCACGATCAATCCCAGGACTTTGTCGCCGGCAGTCAAGGGCTCAACGAGCAGGGGACCTGATTCGGCGAACCCCAGGCGCCGATAGAGGGCTTTCACCAGCGAAAGGCTGCGGTCCTCGATGGCCCGCTCCATGTGCTTGCCGCGAGTGGCTGCCGCCAACATCGGATACTTGGACAGGAGCAGGGTCGGCTCTTGATTGGCCGCCATCACACGAGTGGTGGGATGGAGAGCGACGACGCGGAGCACGTCTACGGGTCCGGGTACCGTGAGCCCCACTGCCGTCATGTCAGCATTCAGAGCCTTGGCAATGAAGGGTACCGACAGCTCCAGGCCGGACTTGAGATCGCTATCAGCCCTCATGCGCTGGATGGCCTCTAGCAGGCCGGCTGCGGTTTGCGTTGGCTTCTCTTCATCTTTCGCGGACAGCCGGGAGGCACTCAGCGCCCGGCGATAGACGAGGGCGGCGAGAAGGGGGAGGGCAATCAGGTTCGCCAGTCGAATCCAGCCGGCCGCGTTCGCAGTAGGCGTGGGGGCGGCAAATTGCAGGACGTGCCCGGCGAGCCAGAGGCCCAGGAGACAGACGGTCCAGCCCCAATCGGGACCGCGCCATGCCAGGCTGGCGACCAGAGCCATCGCCAGGATCGCTATGGTCGACAGCTCCCAGACGCTCTCTTGCCAGTGGCTGTTGTAGGCGATGCCTTGCGCCTCTGCTCCAGGCCACAGGGACGCGAAAGCTGCATACGTACCAGCAGCTACAAGCGTTGTGACCACGAGAAGAGGGGTGCTCAGGCGCGGGTGCTGCTCCAGGATGGGTAGGAAGGCCCAGACGACCAGCACGGTTGTGAGGAGGTGAAGAAAGCGCTCCAGCGGTGGAAGCACAAGGGGCGACGAGACCAGGCCGATCGTGTCGAGCACGGCGATCAGCATCAGAACAAGGCGTGTCAGGAAGAGCCCGATGCCCATCACCAGCAGTCGGGTAGCGGCCTCGTCGCGCTGACGTTGCCAATGACCAAGGGCCACGCCGGCGATAAGCTGGATCGCGAACAGGGTCACCAGATGGTACACCAGCGCCCCGGGATGGACCGTGATCAGTTCTATGAAGTCTCGCACAAGCGACACGCTTACCTCCGAAGAATGGGATTTGCATCCATTATACCATGGCGGGGGGAGAAATGAAGTGCCCGTGACGGCCGTGAACAGACGGTGCTGGGTAGCTCGCGACAGGATGGGGGCAGCCCGGCACCGGCTCTTCCAGGCCGGTGCACCTCAAATGCGATTGCCCTGATTGCCTCCGTCTTCCACCCTCGCTGGCTTCAGCCGAAGCCCCGGCTGCCGCCCCCACCGCTGCGACTGCCCCCGCTGTAGCTCGAAGATCCTCCGCCGAAGCTGGAGCCGCCGCTGCTCCAGCTGCTCGATCGGAAGCCCCCTCCGCTGAAGCCCCCTCCTCCACCGCCCGACGACGATTCCTCCAAGATGTCGCTCAACACTCTCATCGTGGAGGTCCCGGCCTTCCAGGTCAAGGTGGTTGCCTTCCCCGCGCCTTTGACAGCGACCTCGAAGGGAGAGTCGATATCGTCTACGTCGCCGACAGCGGTATTGAGCAGTGAGCTCAGCGACCGACTGGCACGGTTGAGGGAACGGCTCAGGCGGTCTGAGAGCCCCTGGAGCGACAGATCTGCCCCGGCGGGGCGCTCCGAGAGGGAGGGACGCGCTCCTGCTGCCCTGGTTGACGTACCCGTCGGACGTGGCGGGCGCAGTCCGTCGGTCACGCGCTCTCCCCAAGGTCGTCCGCTCCCTGGCCCGGCGGTGGTTCGACCCGCTGCTCCCTTCTGAACGTCCACCGGCGTTGGGACCATCCAGATGGGAAGCCGGGCCTCCATCGTCTCTGCTTGCCGCAAGACGATCTCATCCACGTCCATGGCCACAGCGTAGGGGAAGTAACGGTCGAGGACGGCCTGGGCAGCTTCCAGATCGCCGAACGCCTTGAGGTTCTTCAGGTAGCGGCGGAAAGCGCGCCATCGGGCAGCCTCCTCAATGCCCAACGTGGTGCGCTGAGGCATCCAGCGACTGATCCCCATGAGCATGAGGCCCACCGTTGTCAGGCCGATGGGAGGCGCACAGACGGGCCAGCCTAGGGCCGTCATGCCGCAGAGTCCGACGAGCCCCAGGCCGCCCGCAGCGAGGACCACCACCTGACCGGCCCACCTCCAGCGTCGGCGGGCGGTCTCTGGCAAGACGGAGAAGTACCGAGATGCTGCTTCCCCCATCTCTTGGTAGATCGTGGGCAGCTCGTGGAGGAAGGACTGCTCAATCTTCGAAAAGGGAATCTCGGCATCAACGGCCGTGTCCCTCTGATCGCTCTGCCTGGCAATGGCGGTGATCCGTTCCACCAGCACGTTGAACAGCGTTCGCTCGTGCTCGGACAGATCGACCGGCTCGCCGTTTGCGATGCGTATCGCCTCGTCCTCGTCGATCTCACGCTGCCAGTTGAGCCGGACGGTGAAATCCTCCTTCTGCAGATCAACGGTGATCAGGCCGAGGGTTGCCAGATGAAGAAGGTCGGCGAGAACGCCTTTCACGGTGGGTTTTTCGTCGACGAGGTAGGCCACGATGCCCGGCGGCAGGTCGGAGGGCGGCTCAGTGAGGTACGAGGCGACGGGAGAGGCCGTCCGGTCCCGGCCCCAGATGTACCACGCCCCGAGCACACCCGTCAGCCCAATGACGGGGAGTAGGCCTCCCAGCGCGCCGAGCCCCACCTGCCAGCGGGCGACACGAACGGCTTTTTCGCGAGCGGCCGCGATGTGCGCTTGTTCCTCCTGGAGCGTCTGTTCCAACTGGCTCTGCCAGACAGGCTTCTTGGCTGTCGTTGCATTCTCCGGCATCTGGATAGCGACGGACCATGGGGTGCCTTCCGGCACAGGCCCCTCGTGCCTGACGGTCAGCGTGCCATCGGTCTGAACCGTCGTGGGGCCGCCCGAGATGGTCACGTCTTCGGCATCAACGCCTGGAGGTAGGTGGAGGTTCAGGGCCGCTGCCTCGACCGGCACGTCTCGATCGGCAAAAACGGCGGTCCAGTTGATCTCTTGTGTATCGCTCAGCACCCTTGCCGCGCCCAAGGCGGTGTAGCGAACCTCAAACGAACCGGTCTCGCCCGTGTTTATGGAAGGGAAGGCCCATTCTATCAAGGTTGAGCCAGCCCGATCGCGGTCGATCACCACCTGCTGGCCATCGAATCTAGCCCAATCATCCCGCCCAGGTTCCTCCTCAACCACGTAGCAGTACTCGCATGGCGTCTCGCTATACCGGAACATCTGATCAGCCGACTGCACTGTGACGTCTCTGATGTCATCGAGATAGAGCCGGGAAATGATGCGGTAGCCGCTGTATAGGTGACCCACGTCGACGGCCCATTCGTACTTCTCGTTCACGGTCAGGGACCCGTCCTTGGCGATGGTCAGGTCAACGCTGAGATCGGTCCATCGGTAGGACGTTATCGCTTCGTCCGCTCGGCGCTGCCAGTCGGTGACCTGCGCCTCGGTCATGCCGTGGGGAAAGCCCACCAATACCTCGAACCCCATGCCGTCGGGGACATCGCCGACTGATTCGAAGACGATGGTCCGGGCGTCGATCACTTCGGTCGTGGCCTCGATGCCTTTGGTGTTGGCAATCAGATCGTCCGGATGGAGCGGGTGGCCTGGGTCTGGGCTTGGCAGCCGGACTGTCACCCGGCTGGCCTCCGTGGGAATGCCGCTCCGATCGGCAGGAACCGCCTTCCACGCAAGCCAGTCGGTATCTGGATAGATCCACAGGCCTCCCAACACGCGGTACTCGACGGCGAAGGTACGGGTCTCCGTCCCGTCGGTCGGTTCATACTCCCAGTCGACCCGAATGGCGTCGAAGCCGCGCTCCAAAGAGAAGGTGCCGGCGCCTGAGCCTCCCTCCATATAGGTACGGTTGCCTTCGCGTACGACGACGTCCACGATGTCGGTCACGTTGTCGAGGGGAATCTCCGCAAAGCCGGTGCGGAACTCGCCCTGGAAGCGGAGTTGGTACGTCTCAGTCACCAGCAACGATCCATCGCGCTGGATCTCAATGGCCACGTCATACCGTTCGTAGGTGACGCTTCTCTGCGGGTCTGGAACCGCCGCCAGACTTAGCAGGACCAGCGCTGCTACAGCGAGGATCAGCACTCGTCTATGCATCTCTCTCTCCAGATTGCTGAATGACTCGCCGGTCAGCCGGTTCAACGCGCCGGCGAGGTGAGCTTGGCGCCCTCGGCGGTGTCGACACTATCGAACTGCTTACCAACCGCCTGGCGCCTGGCTCTAACGGTATGGCTTCATGGCGCTAGCACAATGCGCCATGACCCTACGATGGACTCTTCACCCTCCGCTGCGGTCGGACAGTCTTCGAGCCGCAGCCCGGAGATGAGGGGTATCCCTAGCTCGCCGACGCTGATCGCATAGGCAGTGTTGGGATCCACGTTGAAATCGGCATATCCCAACCCTTCCTCCGGCTTGAGTCCCGTCACAGCGCGATCGGCGCCCTGGGCCCAGGTCAACCATACCTCGACGCCCGGTACTCCCTCACCCTCTTCGTCCTGTACCACCACGGCAATGTGGAGCGGCAAGGCCGGATCGCAGAGCTGCTCCCTCTCCGAAACGTCCAGACGCCTCAGCAACGGCGGTGTGGGCGAGGGCGTCACGGTCGGCGATGGGGTAG
>CAZEQC010000036.1:34197-35365 GCA_964514285.1 uncultured Anaerolineales bacterium
GGTCGGCGATGGGGTAGAGGTCGGTGAGGGCGTGAAGGTCGCCGTGGGCGTGACCGTCTGGGTTGGCGTCAGAGCCTCCGCCGGCGTCATCGTGGGCGACGGCGTGGCGCTGGGCGTCGCGGTTGGCAGGGGGGTCGACGTCGCCGTAGGAGACGGCCTCGGCGTCGGGGATGACGTCGGCGTGGGGGGCAGAGTGGCCGACGGCGTCGGCGTTGGCGCCGGGTCGGTCGGCTCCGGAGGAATCCTCACGTCCAGCGCCTCCGCCAGGGCCGTCAGTCGGCGCAGTGTCTCTGGCGAACCGTGAGAGGCCTGCTCCTTAAGCAGGTTTTCCAGCGCCCAGGCTATGTCCTTTCTCTCCAGCCCCTCCAGACGGCTCTGTGTGCGCTCCAGGCTGTCTCCTGCGGCGTAGGAGAGGGCAGTCAGTCGTATCCAATCGAGGCGGTGATCTGTGCGCAGCAGCGCGGGGTAGGTGTTGGTGAGCTCAACAGGGTTGATGCCCCAGGTGTAGGCCAAGCCCAGCGTCAGTCCGGCCGCCAAGCCTAACACCAGCGCGAGGGTGGGGAGGCGGCGCCTCACGATCCCCCCCCCAGATACGGCGTCAAGAGGGGGTCGGTCACCCCCAACGCCTGGACGAGACGCGCCAGTCGCACGATGTCCGTCTCTTGGCCCCCTCTCTCGATCAACCTTTCCGCTAGCTCTTGCGCGGGAGCGGCGGGTTCCTCTGGGTTGAGTCGCTTGAGGCGGGAGCGTGCTTTCTGAAGGTCGCCTTCCACGTCGTAGGCCGCAGCTACCATAAGAACGTAGTCAGCCCGGTAGTCCTGGCGGAGTGCGGCGGGAGAGGTGTTGGTGTAAGTGACCGGCCAGAGCCACCAGCCGACGGCGAATCCCAGGGCTAGCCCCAGCGCAAGACCGATGAGGGCCTGTCTGAACCAGCTGGCTGCTCGTTCCTGCATACCGCTCTGCCCCACAAACGATAAGAAAACGCGGCGCTTGGGGCGTACAGCCGCCCACGGTCGCCGCGAATGATCGATGATGAGATGCCGGAGGTGGGAATCGAACCCACATGGGTCAAAGCCCACACGATTTTGAGTCGCGCGCGTCTGCCTGTTCCGCCACTCCGGCTTAAGATTTACTATACCAGAGATCGTGTCTCTGGTCAACTTTGCGC
>CAZEQC010000037.1:0-34503 GCA_964514285.1 uncultured Anaerolineales bacterium
TGCGCTCGGGCCGATCACCCCAGAAGAGTCCGGCCAGGTGAGAGCGAGCGTGGGGACGATGGCGGTGCAGAACGAGATAAGCCAGCAGGGACTGGGACTTGAGCGTGGAAGGCTTCGGCAGCTGTTCATCGCCGCAGCAAACGTCCAGCGGCCCCAGGAAACGGAACTTCGGAACGGCCACCGTCCCCCCTCTCGCCGCGAGGGCGACCTCACGATGTTGACATGACCATTCTATCACGCGCTGTGGGGACGTCAAGAGCAGATGCCCGGTGATCCCCTATACCAAGAAGCCCGGCACTCCAGCGCTAGCCTATGCGGACGTCTTCCTCAAGAATGCTTCTGCTCTTCCGACGTCACGTGAAAGCACCACGGAGATCTGGATGATCTCCTACCGTCACCTACCCGCCGAGGAGCTCCGGCAAATAAGAGGCAGGAACACGGGGCATCCCAGATCCCGAATGAGGTAGACGGGTTGGGGGGCCGAGTCGGAAATCGTGGAAAGGACGATGTCCTGGCCCCCGTCGCCGTCAATGTCCAGGAATGCGTAGGGCAGATCGAAGACCTTGAAGTCCAAGGCGACCAGGGTGAAGTGCCCGGCGCCGTCGTTCACATAGAGCAGGGGATCTGGGGCTTGATCATCCCAAGGGAACGCCAACAGGTCCGGATCACCGTCCCGATCCAGGTCTCGCAGCTCCAGCGACCGAATCGCGACCTACCGGTCCAATGAAGGCAACCTTGGCGCCGTTTCGTCGCGAAACGTTCCGTCCCCGTTGTTGACCAGCGTCTGGATGTAGCTTCCCTGCCAACCCTCGAATGGCCCTTCCCATCCTTCATACAGCATCAGGAGATCTACAAAGGCATCACCGTCGAGGTCGATCGGTTCGATGTCGTGAGCGATGTCGAAGGACGAGACACCCTTCGCTGGCATCGCGTCGGGCAGGAGCGCAAAGACGCCCGCGCCATCGTTCAGGAGTATCTCCGATTCGGGCGTGGAGTGTTCGTTGGGTATGTCGTCACCAGCATCGCCGAGTACCAAGTCCGGAGCATCATCGTTGTTTACGTCAACGAATTCACAGGTCGTGTACCCGTTCTGGTTCAGATCCACCAATGGAGGCCGACGGCCCTCACCGACTGAGAACTGGCGGCTTCCGTCATTGAGTAGGATTTATGGATCTACGTCGTTTTGCCCCCAGAAGTTCCCCACGTACAAATCGATGTCCTTGTCAGCGTCGACGTCGGCCGCACAGGCCGAGTGCGTCATAGTATCCCGCTGCGGCAGATTGCCTGTCGCATCCACGAGCTTGCCACCGGGAGCGCTGAGAGCAAGCTGATTCTGATAACCGGGATGCGGATAGTCGTCGTAGCCGGAATCCGCCACGAAAATGTCAGAAGCTCCGTCTCCATTGAAGTCAGCTACGACAACCTGAGCGGGATGCTGAACCGCAGGAGGTGCCCTCAAGAACATGCTTGACGTCCTCAACATCAGACTCCCATTCCCGTCGTTGATCAGGACATCCAACTCGTACGTTTCGAACGTCTGAAACGTCATCTTGGTGATAACGACATCATCCAGACCGTCGCCATTGAAGTCTCCGGAAGTGACAAATGGTTCATACTCAGAGGAGCTGGTGTCATTCACCGTGAGGATGAAATGAGGTTCGCCATAATGGGGCAGACACGCCCAGGACGCATTCGCCCCCAAGGGCTCGTTTGCCGACTCTTTCGACCACCGCGCCTTGCCTGCGCCCCGCCGATCGAGCGCTGGCTCGGGATCCGTGCAGGCTCTCGCTTCCCTTGATGGCGTGGTCGTGTGGGCCGAGGTCACTGCGAACGCGAGAAAGAGCAAGATCAAGATCAGGAGAGGGCTCGCCGTCCGAATCCAGCTTCGTCGATTCGTCATCGCCTCACCTCCGCAGCCAGTCCTCCGCTGGAACGCCCCTTCAGGTCTCCGGAAACCCGAAGGGGCGTTGTGTGTCAAGATGCTACCCTCGCTGTCTCAGCCTTCTCTACTGACGCAACCGCAGCGGCAAGTACGCCCCCTTCGTCGCCTCCTCGCCTGCCAGCGCATCCCCCAGGGCGCCGACGTAGACCCATTGAGCACATGCCGGTTCGGCGCGCACCCTGCGCTCCCAGTGGAGCACGGTGTCCTCGTCCTGAACGAGGGCGGCGCATCCGCCAACCTGAAGATCCAGAGCGTAGTCCCAGGAACCGCTATACTCATCAAGCACGCCATCGCCGTCAAGATCGAAGCCATCGGTGATCGGGTAGGCGAGTGAGAAGTGAGCGTCGACCGTATGCTCCCCGTCGTCTAGGTCCTTCACGGGATATGCCCAGCGAGTGACGTAGTCGGTCTCCCCATCCTCATCGAAGTCGCCGCACGGTTCCGCAGCGGACCAGTGGTCGGGGACGTCTGAGAGAGGCTCTCCGTCGACCTCGACCGTCAGGTCCAGGGCGTCCAGGTAGTCTTGTGCCAGCGCCTCCGTAGCGGCATACCACTGCGTCGTCAGACGAACAGGACTCCCCGACGGCACGCACGCCTCCTGATCGCCAAGACCGACCACACATCCGCCAATCTGGAGGGTCAGGGCGGAGTCCCAGGAGCCGCTGAACTCGTCCGGCACGCCGTCCCCGTCGGAATCGAAGCCGTCCGTGATCGTGTAGGCCAGCGAGAACTGAGCATCGACCGTATGGGCGCCGCCGCCAAGGATGCCGATCGGGTAGGCCCAGCGGGTCACGTAATCCATGTCCCCGTCGTCATCGATGTCGGCCAGGGCTTCGACCGTTCCCCAGTGATCGGGCACGTCTGGCAGAGCCTCACCATCCACGAGAACCGTGAGATCCAGGGCGTCCAGGTAATCCTGTGCCAGCGCTGCCGTATCGGCATACCATTGGGTCGTCAGACGCACGGGGCTGCCCGGCGGCACGCACGCTTCCTCATCGTGAAGGCTGACGTCTAGCGCATCAGCCGTCGAGCGGGAAAGCTCCAGGTCGAAGCTGATGTCCGAGCTTCCCGGGTCGCACTGGTGGACCTCCACCGCGATGACATTGCTGCCGGACACCAGGTGTTCGGCTCCGATGTCGACCTCCCAGAAGGCCCCCTCGTCGCTCCCCCAGACGCAGGCTGAGGCCAAGGTCTGGTCGTCGATTGCCCCGCCTGGCATGTTGCTCCGCCGCACTAGAGTCCCATTGAGATAGACCAGGGCGCCATCGTCCCGCAGCAGTCGCAGTTTCAGACCCCCTACCATCGACGCATCGTCCACCTGGAAGGTGTGCCGGAAATAGGTGGTGATGTGCTTATCCTCCGGGTCGGTTCCGTAGCTCACCTCCGTGGCCTCGTCGCCGTCGCCGTAGCCCAGCTCCGCCGGACCGGAGGCCCAGGCGCTGTCGTCGAAGCCCGGATCGCGCCAGGCCGTGCCCTGGTCGGAGCCGTCGTCGAGGTAGTTCCAGGTCGCTCCCGCGGGCACCAGCACGTCCGAGCTTGGCGGTGTGGACGTGGGCGTTGCTGTAGATGTTGGCGTGGGGGTGGGCGTCGACGTAGGCGTCGCCGTGGAAGTGGCCGCGGATGTGGGAGTGGATGCGGGTGTGGCCGTGGTCGTGGGCGTCGCCATGTTGGGAGACAAGCCACGCAGCACCAAAGGCAGATAGACAGCATACACCCTCCTGCCCACCATCGCGAACTCTCCAGTCCGACAGATCGCAACGGAAAGGGTATTCGCCTCAAGATTGTGGTCGTAGGTCGAAGTGGGAGCGCAGGTCGTGGCCGCGTCTATCCATTGCCCAGCCTCACCGTCCCAGAGATTGAGCGCGAATGTCTCTTCGTCCATGACCTCGATATCGGCGTCCTCGTAGGTGATCGTCACATCCACCGGCTCAGCGAAAGCGAAACCCTCCTGAAGGCCATCTGCATTCTCAATCGTCAGCGTGAAAGCGTAACCTGGCGAAACCAGTGGTGACGTGTCGTGGGACGGCGGATAAGATGGCACGTAGGTCAAAGCCACTGGCTCAGGCACTGCGCCCGGTGGGACCTCAACCTCTGTGGATGCCGTCTCGGCTTCCGCGGCGGCCTCCACTTCGGATGATCCGGAAAGCGTAGGGCGGTTGTACAACAGCCGCCCACCGCCGCCGGGCGTGATCTGATGGGCGACAGGCGGATCGTACACATAGCCCGAACAGGCGACTTTGTTTCCCCAACCAATATCATGAAGATCATGAATCACCCAGGGCGATCCCGTGCCGCGCAAAGGCAGGACTCCGCCACTGCATGGTTCCTTGTCCGTATACAGATAGTAGGACCAATTGGGTGGGAGGCACCAGTATACCGAAGAGGCTTCTTCCTCGAAGTCTTCGACTTTATCGTAGTTCGTGTAATCCTCGAGAAACCTATCCACGTAATCAACCATGACACTACGGCCCCGAGGGTACTGATGCTCATAGAGCTCAACCCAGGAGCTCTCGATACCCGCGCAAGACGCATGAGGAACGGGCCGGAATTCCATGAACTTGACAGTATTCAGTGGTCCGTAGCTGCTGTGTTCAGTGGAGTAGAGATACAGTTGTCCGTAAGGATCGACATACACGCCGGCCGCCGCATCGAAATTGCAGTGCTTGGTGCCGCGGTATTCGCAATTGGCATGGAGATCTGACACTTTCACAAGCTCAACGTCGTCTTGATCCCGCATCTGAATCCTGAAGAGATCCGCCCTGTCAGCTCCCCAGGGTCCGCCCCCCCAGCCGTCGTTGTACGTACCAACAAGATAAAGCTGGCCAGTTCCACACTCAGTTACCAAGTTCAAACTCTGGTACGCATGCCACGATGCCCCCCTGAGCTCAGACTTATCCCATTCTTCAAAAGGACCGTCTCCGAAACTGGATAAGGCGTACGGAGCGTCGGAGACGTAGAAATCGAGAGGATTGGCATCGGTACTACTGACGACGAGCAGATAGCGCCCATCCCGCAGCTGTGCCAGGGAAGTCGAGCTGCCACTCTTATTTGGACGTACGATGATCGGTCCAATTCCGTCTGGCGATCCCGGCCAGGACGGACCGACATGTATTGGCATCGTCGGGTTCTGCAGATCATAGAGGTGGATCAAGTGTCCGGCTCCCACGACTAAAAAGTCCCCCATGACCTGGATTCCCCCTGGGTGTTCAAAATAGTCGTGGATCCACCCGGTTTGTACGACGATGTCCTCCCATGGCGGAGCTATGTCAGCGAAATCCTTCTGTGGATAAAGACGATTGGAGCGATAACGTTCTCCAGTCACATTCCGTGAGCCCATGTGAACAACCGCAAACGTACTCCATCCCTCACCAGAACCGTCGATGGCATCATCATGGGTAACTACCATGTAACGTCCGCCGTCAGCCATGAGCCTTTGAACGCCCTGCCAGTGTTTGCGCCACTGTGACTTTCCGTTCCAGCCAGTATCAGGGTGCTGACCGAGATGAAAGCCTAGAATGTCACCATGGGTCCGTAAACGGTTGAAGGAGCCGACCACATCGTGTACGCAGCGGTTACAGTCACGGCTGCCCCAGAGGCAATTGGTGTTTCCCAGAAGCACCGGAATCGGTGGAAGGCTAGTCGGTGTGGAGGTCGGGGTCGGCGATGGCGTTGGCGTGGCGGTCGGCGTCGGGGTCGACGTAGGTGTTGGCGTGCGTGTGGGTGTCGGGGTGCTGGTCGGCGTCGGCGTCCGGGTCGGGGTCGAAGTAGCCGTCGGCGTATGCGTGGGCGTCGGCGTGTCGCAGTCCTCAACCCAGATCGTCGTCTCATCCTCACACACCGTCCCGAACGTCCCAGCGGCAGTCAGCCGGTAGGTATGCTCGCCCGTCGGCTCCTCCAGAGTGACGTCGACGCAGTCCGGGCCCTCGTACAGTTCATCCACCAGCGTATCGTCCCACTGAGACGTCTGCTCCGTGATCTCGATCCCCACTGGCTCGATCGAGTCCACTGTGTAGCAGACGTCAATCGAATCCCCAACGCAGCGACCTTCCCCCTCCACCCAGATCGCGCAGCTCTCGCAATCCCCCACCGTGACGGTGTAGACGTCGGATTCCGTATCCTCCCCCTCGTCGTCCCGAGCTTTCACGTAATACTCTAGCGTGCCCGTCTGACCGAACGGGCCGATGGTGGCTCCGTACGTGTCCGTGTACTCCTCGCCCATCGTCTTGTACGTCCAGGATCCGCCCGGCGGTCGGTAGTAGAGCCGCACCCAGTCCACGTACCCGTCATCGGTCACGTCGGCCTGGATGGTGACCGTCGTCGGACCGGGACAGCCCTCCCGCTTGATGGGATCGTCCGACTCCTGGATGTTGTCGATCTGCGGTGGGGTTCCCTCATCTTGCACGTAGTAGGTGCACTCGTCCGTACCGGTTTCGGTCTCGATGCTGAGCGTATGGGCACCTGGTGGCTCCCCAACGTATTCATCGATGTAGTAGGTGCCGGCGTCCATGACGCCACTTCTCACCCGGACCGTCTTCTCCGTCGTCGTCTTGTAGATGTCACGGTACTGCTGACAATCCAACGTGTAGAAGATCCTGATGGCATCCCCGATGTCGTACTGTGACCCGCAGCCCCGGTCCACCCAGATCTCCGGGGCCCCGCACTCCTGACAGGTGACCGTTAAGCTAACCCACCGAGTGACGTTCACGGGCTGGGTTTCGCAACTGGGTGCCCCCAGGGTCACCTGGGCGGAACCGTTGGGGATCGTGGCGATCATTGAAGCAGACCAGGTGTTGTTCTCTCCAACACTGACGGTGTCCACCAGCGACCCGTCAACGAACAACGTGGCGTCCATCGTGCATTCGCCGTTCGCATTCAGGGCGACTTTGGTGTCCAGTTCAGCGCCGCCCGGCACGTTCACTTGATAGGTGTAAGGATCCTCGTACCCGGGCTGGGTGGAGACGACCGGATCCATGAAATCCTCGCCGCAGTCCAGGTTGACCTCCTCGTCGTAGGCGGGAAAGGCTCGCGTGTCAATACTCTGCGCCCCCAGCACCGCCGCCAGCGACAGCAGAATGGTCAGAAGCGTCATCCGCGCAACTCTTCGGCTCGAGTTCCCTTGCGTCACCAGCATCCTCCTTGGCAGTCCTGTCGCTCTCTGCATCGCCGCGGTTCGCAGAGCTCGACGATCCATCGTGTCGTCCTCCCCTGGATCCAGCGGCGCTTTCAGACCGGTCAGCACGTCGGCGAAGCGAGCCGCCAGCCGACAGCGGCACTTCGCGAACCGGGCTTCACAGTAGAAGGCCCAGGAGAAGCTCTCTATAGACGGACAGCTGCAGGCTTAGGGTTGGCGGTGTTGCCACGCCGTGTCTGACTGCAGAACAGTTCTACCTCAGGCCAGGCGTCGGCCTCGAGGCGAATAGATGACGCTTGGAGATCGCGGAGGATCAGGTCACCCTTGAGGCAACAGAGCAAGATCTTCCGGAGAGCGGTGGAGCGATAGCCGCCCGCGATCCGTTCCGGGCCATCAGCTCGGAAGCGTTCAATCGGACGGGATCGGGGCAGGAGGCATGGGCGGGTAGAGATCCAGGGGACCAGCAGGGATTGGAACCGAAGTGTGGAAGGCTCGAGCAACTGTCGACCGCCGCAGCGAACGTTCAGCGGGCCTAGGAAACGGAATTGCAGACTATCCATCGTCCCCCCTCTCGCCATCAGGGCGAATCGACAGCATTGACAAAGACAGTATATCACAGGGCAAAAAGGGGGTCAAGACCGTTCTTCGAGCTAGAGGAGGCGGGGGACGACCGGGACCACGGCGTGGAGCGACATAGGGCGAGCCCGATCGCCTACAGCATTTCAATCGTCAGTCGGTCGACCGCCAGCCATTGGCGGCCTGGGGCATCGAGGAGCCCCCAGCCGAAGCGCCCCCAGGGCTTGACGACCATGTACTGATTGTCGAGCCACATGACGAAGCCAAGGGGTCCGTGGGGCGACGGGGCGCCCCCCAGGACGATCTGACCGTCCACGGAGAAGGTGGATCGCTCGACGCGCCAGGCAAGGGAGTAGGTATGCCAGTCGGTCATCGTCGCGCTCAAGGAAGCCTCGCGCACGTTCAAGGCCCGCTGAACGGGCGGCCAGAGGGCGCGGTAGAGGGCTGGTACGTTCATCAGCAGCACGGCTGGCAAGGCGACCAGGGCCAGCGGAAGGGCGGCAGGGCGGAGGGCGTCGATAGTGGCAGCCTTCCAGCCGCGGCCTGGCGTCCCGAGATCGAGCTTCATATCGGACGGCGGCGACGCGTAGAAGAACCAGAGGGCACGGGGCAGCGTGGGTATCCGGCTCTCGGTCATCAGAAAAGGGTCGTTCCAGAAGCCAAAGCCAGCGGTGCCGCGCAGCTCACCCTCCGGATGGGAGAAACGCGCCCGCACGGTCAGGTTCAGTGGGGGCCGCCAAAGGAACTGACCGCGGGGCAGGCCCTGGTAGTCGTCGATCTGGGCGTTGGTGTACTCGTCGGAGGTGGTGTCTGCGTTGACGAAGCGGAGCGCTGCATCGCTGCGCTCCAGAGAGCCCTGTCCCTTGAGATGACGGAGCCAGTGAGGGGAGGGGGCCTCCGAGAAATCCTCAGAGAGGCACGGCATCAGAGAGCCTCACGGGTCACCCGAACCAGGAGTGTGTCCTCCTCCGTATGGAGATGGTAGAAAGCACCACGAGGCACGACCGTGAAATCGCCCGGCCCAAGGCACAATCGATCTCGAACAGTGCGGATGGTAAGAGCGCCCCTCACGACGTAGATCATGCGATCGTGGGCGACGGGAAGCTCAATAGGCCAGCGCCCCTCGCCGCGGGCCACCTGCACCCGGAAATCCTCCACCTGGGCCACGGTCTGGAAGCGGAAAGGGTCGGGGAGCGCGTCCCCGACGTGATAGAGGCTAACGTGGGGCAGGCCGGTCTCGCCGGTGGCGTAGAGGCGGCGGTCCCCGTTCTTGCGGTGCGGCAGCAGCCCACAGCGGAGAAGAATGACCGTGGCAGGGCCGTCAGACTTTGAGCGATGGCGAGTGCCCTTGGGCACCACCGTCAGCTCACCCGGCCCCAAGAGGACGTCGCCACGTTCGCTCTCCAAGATCATTAGGTCGTCGTAGACCCAGAAGAGCTCGTCAAGATCGACGTGGCGATGCCATTGGAGGGTGCCCTGGCAGAGGTAGACGCTGACCATGAGATCATCCACATAGGCGACGTTGACCATGGAGAAGGGTTGGGTGAGTTCGGCTGCTATGTCGGACACGCTGTACGCGGTAAGCTTGGGCATCGGCGTCATTATACGCGGACGGACGGCGGACGCAAGTACATGGTCGGCGCTTCTTGTCACTGGCTCATGGGTCAAGTATAATGCATCGACATAAGGCTTCTCCTCTTGATCCCCGCGGATGGCTCAAGCGGCTTGGGACTAGCCTGGAATAGGGGGCGCGAAGTCGCCGGATTGCGAATTCGGATCGAGCATAGAGGGGGAGTGCTTCGATGACGCCCTTGGGAACGTCTTGACCGAGACACCATGACCCTGGAACTGAGTCAACTCACTCAACCGGTGCAATCTATGGGGAAGGCCATGGCCGAGCGCCAGGAGACCTACGATGACCTGCTGGAGCTAGCGCGGCAGTGGCTGACCGAGTTTGCCGATGCGGAGGCTGCGCTCCAGCACCCAGCGCGGAAGGCACGTGTGGCGATTCCCACGGTCGAGCCGTTGGACGCCGCCCATCGGCTGCCCCCCATCCCAGATCGCTTCACAGTGGCGGCAGCCGACGGCTCTCAGATCCAGCCCGACCGACACGGCACCGCGCTCTATTACCTGATCAACATCGGGAGCCTGGTGTATCGGCACAGCAGTGGGGAGGCGCCGGAGGCGAAGAGCGAATCGACGCTGGGCTATAGGGAGGAGGACTTGTACGAGGACGGGGTCCCGGTGTCTGGGAACCTGCTCGACATCCGGCGGGATCTGGGCGAGCTGAAGCGGCTGGCCGACGTGTGTCAGGGTGAGGGATCAGCCCCCACCGTGGCACTGGTGGACGGATCGATCGTCCTTTGGGTCCTGCGAGATCGTCCCGCCGGGGCCCGATCGACGAAGGTGGGCGCGTATCTGGAGCAGTTGGAGCGCATCCGCCGCTCAGGCGGCGTGGTCGGCGGCTTCATCAGCCGGCCCGGCTACAACGAGGTCACGCAGCTGCTTCACCTGGCCAGCCTGGGCGGGGACACGAAGAAGGCCAGCGAGCAACCGAACCCCTTGGAGCACCTGCCCGATCGGGCGGTCTTCGCCACGCTGTCGCCAGGGGCGCGATCGTCGCTTTTCATCTCTCCCAAGGAGATCAATCAGGCAGCATACGCGCGCCAGGGCCACGAAGTCTATTTCTTCTACCTCAACGTGGTGGAGGAGGGGCAAAGGCCGATCATCGCGCGGGTCGAGGTGCCAGCCTGGGTGGCCAACGACGAAGACAAGCTGAACCTGTTCCACGGCGCAATCGTCGCTCAGGCTCGGATCACGGGGGACTACCCCTACGCCCTGGCGAGGGCCGACGAGTTGGCCTACATCAGCAGCCAGGAGCGGGCGGCCCTGGAGGATATGGTGGCGACCGCGCTGATCAGGGCGGGGGTGCCGGCGAGTCCCTCGCCCAAGGCGGCCTACAAGCGCCTGACGCGCCGAAGGTTCTAGGAGGGAGATGGCGAGCGTGATCTCCAGCAGAGGCGATAGATATGAGTGCTAGCGATTTGCAGGTTGGACGCGTGTTGCGGGCGAGCACCCGGCGCTTCGCCCTGGGATGCGCGGGCGCCACGCCCGTGATGCAGCCCGAGATCCCGGCCTTCGGTTCCTTTGTGCGAGCGGAGGGGCAGGTCTCTGGACAGGCTATTTACGGCTTGATCTACGACGTCAGCGTGGAGGACGATCCCTTCGTGCGTCAGTTCATCGGCGCCAATCCACCGGAGGAGGTGGTGCGTGACCAGCGGGAGAACCGGCAGATCCCGATCGAGGTACGGGTGCTGGCGGTGGGCTGCGGCGACGGGCAGACGATACGCCACTGCCTACCGGCCCAGCCGCCGGTGACTCTCGACTGGCTCTATCAGTGCAGCAACGAGGAGGTACGCGCCTTCACCGAGAGATTCGACTACTTCCGGCTGGTGTTGGAGGCGCGGGAAGTGCCGGCCGACGAGCTGTTGGCGGCCAGCCTGCGTGTGGCGGCTGCCGCCCGACCGGGGAAGGAGCGGGAGGGGTTCCTGATTGAGGCAGGGCGGGAGTTGGTGCGGCTGATGGCCGGCGAACCGACGCGGCTGGAGGGGCTCCTGCGACGGCTGCGGGCCTGAGGCAGGTTGGAACGATGGATGAGATCATGAATGAACGAACGCCCGAACAAGAACTGGAGGCCTTCTTCGGCCCCCGACCGGCGGAACCGGAGCCGATAGGACAGCTGGGCATCGTGGTCGGCGGCAGCCTCTCCGAGGGGCTGGTGGTCAAGCTGGATCGGAGCACGGTGATTGAGGGGCTGGCGGTGGGACGGTACGTGGTGGTGAGAGGACGGACCGGACGACGGTTCTTCTCAATCGTGACCGACGTGCAGCTCGACGCTCTGAACCCCTTGATTCAGAAATCCCCGCCGGACACGAGCGACCCGTTTATGGCGCAGGTGTACGGAGGTACCGCCGTCTTTGGTCAGCTGGAGATCTCGCCTATGCTGGTGCTGGACAGCGATGCCAGCGAGCCGAGACCGGTGAAGACCGTACCATCCCATTTCACGTCGGTCTACCCGGCCAGCGAGGAGGAGGTGGCCCTCATTTTCGGCGAGGAGGAGAGTCAGGGCTTCTTTCACATCGGGGAGCCGCTGGAGATGGAGGGCACGCACGTGGCGCTGGACCTGGAGCGCTTCGTCGAGCGCTCGGCGGGCGTCTTCGGCAAGACCGGGACGGGGAAGACCTTCCTGACGCGGATGCTGCTGGCTGGCCTGATCAAGGAGGACGTGGCGGTCAATTTGGTCTTCGATATGCACAACGAGTACGGCTGGAAGGGACAGACGGAGGCCCGGCAGGAGGTCAAGGGGCTGCGGCAGCTGTTCCCAGGGGGAGAGGTCTCGGTGTTCACGCTGGACGAGGCCTCCTCACGGAGGCGGGGAAGCAAGGTCGACGCTGTAGTACGCATCGGCTACGACCGAATCGAGCCAGAGGATGTGGACAGCCTCTCCAGCTTGATGGCCCTCTCGGACGTCCAGGTGGGAGCGCTCTACTTCCTGCGGCGGATCCTGGGACGCGACTGGGTGGCGCGCCTGCTGGACGAGCACGACCCCCTGGCGGAGCTGGACGTGGCCTTGGAGAGGGGCACGATTCACGGCGGCACGCTGGGCGCCATCCAGCGGAAGCTCGGCATGTTTCGGCGCTTCGACTTCCTGCAGGAGCGGGTGCAGGAGGACCCGGTGCGGCAGATCCTCGACTACCTCGACCGGGGGAGGAACGTGATCCTGGAGTTCGGGCGTTACGGGAACAGCCTAGAGGCGTATATCTTGGTAGCAAACTACATCACCCGCCGGATCCACGAGCACTACGTGCACCGCACGGAGGCGGCGCTGGGCACGCGAGAGGGAGAGCCACGCCCCCTGGTGATCACTATCGAGGAGGCGCACAAGTTTCTCGATCCGACCATCGCACGCCACACGATTTTCGGCACCATCGCCCGGGAGTTGCGCAAGTACAACGTGACGCTCTTCATCGTGGATCAGCGCCCCAGCGGGATCGATCCGGAGGTGATGAGCCAGATCGGCACCCGGGTAACGTGCCTGCTGGACGACGAGGCGGACATTCGCGCGGTCTTCTCCGGCATCAGCGGGGGCGCGACGCTGCGGGAGGTGCTGGCGCGGCTGGACACGCGGCAGCAAGCGTTGATCCTGGGCCACGCGGTGCCCATGCCGGTGGTGGTCAAGACGCGGACCTACGGCACGCCGGCGTTCTATGCTGCCCTGGGCGTCCCAAGCGGAGAGGATGCGGAGGACGTGCTGGAGCGGGGGCGCTCGCTGCTGCGTGGGAGTGCCGAGGATGCCGAGGGCCTATAGCGGCCCGGATGAAGAACATCGCGATTGAGGGGCATCGTTGAAGGTTATCATCGATTTTGACGGGACGCTGACGGCCGAGGAGCAGCAGGCCAGGGCTCTGGCGGAGAAGTCGCTGGACACGCTGGCGAACGAGATCATCGGAGCGCCGCGAGAGGAACTGAGCCGGGCCTACGACGCCACACAGAAGCGGCTGCTCCAGCAGCCGCATCGATACTGGTGGGAGGTCAACGGGCTGGTGGCGTCCTACTGCGACGAAGGAGCCTTCATCCTCAACACGGCGACGCTGCAAGTGATGTTGCAGGAGAACGAGGCTTACCTGCGGGCCGTGGCGGCGGCATTCCCCGAGGCTGAGTACGATCCGGTGGTCGACTGCACGAACGACCTCTTCCATCGACACACGGCCGAGTTGACGCCGGTCTTTCGGCCCTCCGCACGTGAGGTGTTGACGGCGCTGACCGAGCACCCCGACCGCGACCCGGTGATCCTGACCAACTCGCTGGGCGACAAGGTGCGGAGACACCTGGCCACCCTGGAGCTGAGAGGGCCAGTGGGCGTGCTGGGCGATACACGACAGTATGCGATGGATCCGACCTGGACGAGACACTTCCACCATTCGGAGCTAGGCGAGATCCAGGTCTGGCCGCTATCGGAGAGGCGCCAGGTCGACCTGCGCCGCCCGATCTACTACCGAGCGCTGACGGCGGCGATGGAGGAAGACCCGCAGGTCGTGGTGGTGGCGGATACGTTCTCGTTGCCCGGGGCGCTGCCGCTGATGATGGATCTGCCCTTCGTCCTGGTGCGGACAGCGTATACGCCCGGCTGGTGCGCTCGGGCCGCCGAGGCGCATACGCGAGGGCGGGTTCTCGAAGAGCTGGTCGAGCTGCCATCCGTTCTTGATGAGATGGCATAGGGCGGTAGAGGACGTGCCTCGCACGCACGGAACGTGCAAGGCACTTTTCAGTGCGGCGATGGGTCTGTGGAATCAGGGTGGGCTATGAACGAGCATTTGGAGACGAATAGAACCTGGTGGAACGAGCGGGTTCCTCTCCACGCCAACTCGTCGTTCTACGATGTGGAGGGCTTCAAAGCGGGGAAGCTGACGTTGATGCCGCTAGAGCGACGGGAATTGGGAGACGTCTCGGGGCGCTCGTTGCTGCACCTGCAGTGCCACTTTGGCATAGACACGCTCTCCTGGGCCAGGCTCGGCGCGCGGGTGACGGGCGTCGACTTCTCCGAGGAGGGAATCGCCAAGGCGCGCTCCCTGCGCGACGAGCTGGGGATGGAGGCCCGGTTCATCTGCTCGGACATCTACGAGCTGCCGGAGATGCTCGACGAGCGATTCGACATCGTCTTCACCTCCTACGGTGTGCTGACCTGGCTCCCCGATCTGACCCGCTGGGCAGAGGTGATCGCCCACTTCCTCAAGCCCGGCGGCACCTTCTACATCGCGGAGATCCACCCCTTCGCGTCCGTCTTCTACGACGGGCCGGACGCCAAGGATCTAAAGGTCCACTATCCCTACTTCCACGATCCGGATCCGCTGCGGTTCGAGTGCGATGGATCTTACGCCTCCGCAGCTGAGTGCACCAACAGGGTGACGTACGAGTGGTCTCATAGTCTGGGGGAGGTGGTCGACGCGCTGATCGCGTCGGGCTTGCAGATCGTGTTCCTGCACGAGTTCCCGTTTGCGTGCTACCGGATGTTCCCCTTCCTGGAAGAGGGCGAGGACGGGTGGTGGCGATGGCGGGACTCGGAGGTTTCCATTCCAATGACGTTTTCGCTGAAGGCTATTGGGGGATGAGAGAAGACGATGGAGAGGATCCGCTTGCTGCACTTCGCCGATATTCACATCGGCATGGAGACGTACGGGGGACTGGATCCGGGCAGCGGGGTCAACGTCCGAGTAGTCGACTTTCTGAACCGCTTCGATGAGCTGATCGACTACGGCCTGGAGCATGAAGTCGACCTGGTGATCTTCGCCGGGGATGCCTACAAGCGTCGCAGCCCCAACCCCACCTACCAACGGGCGTTCGCCAAGCGGGTAAAGCGGCTGGTGGACGCTGGGGTGCCAACCGTCCTGCTGGTGGGGAACCACGACCTGCCGACGATGACCCAGAAAGCCACGACGGTAGATATCTTCTCCACCCTGGACGTGCCCAACGTGATCGTGGGTCGCGATTACGAGGTACACACCATCGAGACCTTGAGGGGGGCGGTGCAGGTCGCCACCGTGCCCTATCCGATCCGACAGAGACTTCTGGTTGACGATAAGTACCGTGGGCTGTCCATCGAGGAACTGGACAAGGCGCTGCAGCGCATCGTCACGAGCACCATCGAGAGGCTGAAGAAGGATCTGCAACCTGACGTCCCGGCGGTCCTGGCAGCCCATCTGAGCGTGTCCAATGCGACGTATGGCTCGGAACGGAGTGTAATGGTGGGCCGAGACGCTGTAGTGGCCAAGTCGGCCCTGGACGATTCCGCCTGGGACTACGTCGCACTGGGCCACGTCCACAAGCACCAGAGCCTGAACGGGGAGAACCAACCGCCGATCGTCTATGCCGGCAGCCTGGAGCGGATCGACTTCGGCGAGGAGGGCGACCCGAAGGGGTTCTGCTGGGTCGAGCTACCCAATTCGGGATCGGAGAGGGAGACGACGTGGGAGTTCGTGGAGGTGGATGCCCGCCCCTTCGTCACCATCCGGGCCGACGTCCGCGGGGAGAGCGAGCCGCTGGCGGCGCTGGAGCATGCGATCGCGAAATACGACCTGGAGGGGGCAGTGGTACGGCTTATCGTACAGCTTCGAGCGGACCAAGAGCCGGCCCTGCGAGACTACGACGTACGGGCGCTGATGGCGCAGGCGACGGCCATCGGCAGCATCAGCCGGGAGGTGGAGCGGAAGGCGCGCGTGCGCCTCGGCGATCAGACGCCGGAGGAGATGACGGACCGGGAGCTGCTGGAGCGGTTCCTGGAGACGAAGGACGTGCCGGAGGAACGGCTCCAGACGCTGATGGAGTACGCGGAGGGCATCTTCGAGGGGGAGGAGGTAGACTGAAAAGAACGAGATTGAGGCACCTGCTCCTCTCAATCATCCTGGGGCTGACCAGTCTGGTGCTCTGCGAGCTGGCCCTCCTCACGCCCCTGACCGGACCCGCCGCCGAATCATCTGGCCGTTCAGCGCATCCAGCGCGCCAAGACGTCGATTCGAGCTTGGTCTCTGAGCCAACCAGCGACACAGCCGACCCCCAGGTCTTCCTGCCGCTGGTAGGGAAGCAGGCCACGATGACCGAGGCGCGCGCTCTTTGGGTCACGCGTTGGAACTACACGACGATCGCCGACGTGCAAGGACTGATGGAGCGGGCCGCCAGCGCCGGCTTCAACATGCTGCTTTTCCAGGTGCGGGGCGCCGGGGATGCGTTCTACACGCCGGGGCTGGAGCCGTGGGCGGCCCGGCTGAGCGGCGGGACGCTGGGTCAGGACCCGGGCTGGGACCCTCTGAGAGTGGCGATTCAGGCCGCCCACGCCCGGGGGCTGGAGCTGCACGCCTACTTGAACGTCTACCCCATCTGGCTGGGGGAGACGGCGCCACCCAAGGATACCGAGCCCCAGCACCTCTTCTGGACGCTGTCGCACAAGCATAGCTGGGACGATTGGCGAAGCACCAACATCTCTGGCACGCCCATGCTCTTGAGCGACTCGAGCTACGTCTGGGCCACGCCGGCTCTCACCGACGTGGTCGAGCGGGTGGTCTCCGTGACAGCGGACATCACCGCCCGATACGACGTGGACGGGGTGCACCTGGACCTGGTGCGGTACCCAGGCCGGGACTACTCGCACGACCCCTTCAGTAACGCAGGTTACGAGGCAGCGAGGGCTGAAGATGAGACGTTGACGCGAGCCGACTGGCAGCGGCAGCAGGTGACAGAGCTGGTCGAGCGGGTCTATGCGGAGGCGGTGTTGCGCCGTCCGGGGGTGCGACTCTCGGCGGCCGTCTGGCCGATCTACAAGGACCGTTGGGGATGGGGCTATCCCTCGGGGTACGACGCGTTCTACCAGGACTCGCAGGATTGGATGGGAAGCGGCACGATCGACGCGATTATGCCCATGCTGTACACTGGCGTATTCGTCTCGGATCCAGAGGCCCTGACCGCTGCTCAGTTCTCGTTGGTGGCGTCGGATTTCTTGATCCACGACGGCGGCCGTCACGTCCTCCCCGGCATCAGCGCCGAGCACCTCGACTTCGGCGGCGTGGCCGAACGCATCGCCATCGCTCGGGAGCTGGGGGCGGCGGGGCACGCGATCTTCTCGGCGGGGGTGCTGGACGAAAGGGGGTTCTGGGACGACTTGGCTGCCGGACCGTATGCCGCTGAGGGCGTCGTGCCCCCGATGCCATGGCGTGCGTCAAGGTGGTGAACGACCACTACAGAGCGGCACAGAGGATTTCAGAGAGTTCCCATGTTTTCTCCAGTGACGGCGGGGGCTAGGAGCTGGCGTCGAGGACGGTCAGCTCCTGCGGGGTGAGGGAGACGTCGATGGTCTCGCCGACGGCGGGGAGATCGACGCGGGTAGAGAAGACGAAGGTGAGCTCGACCCCGCTCTCGTGACGTCCGTCGAGCTGGCAGTGCATACCGCGGAAGGAACAGCCGACGACTTCCAGTGCGACCTGATTGGGGCCCTCCTCGTCTATACGAGCGGCCTCGGGTCGGATGAGAAGCTGCACCCGGGCGCCGACGGCCGGGCGGTCACCCTCCAGCCTCAGTATCCCCAGGGTCGTCTCCAAGCGCTGTGGGGTGACGACCTTGGCCGGGAGGAGATTGGTCAGCCCGAGGAAACGAGCAACCCAGGTCGATCCGGGGTGGCGGTAGAGCTGCTGCGGGGTGCCGATCTGGACGACCTCGCCGGCCCGCATCAGGGCCACACGATCGGAGATGGCAAAGGCCTCCTCCTGATCGTGGGTGACGGTGATCACGGTGACGCCAGCCCGGTGGAGGATCTGGGGGAGCTCGTCCATCAGACGCTCGCGTAGCGCTCGATCGAGGGCGCCGAGCGGCTCGTCGAGCATCAGCAGACGTGGATGGGGGGCGAGGCTGCGCGCCAACGCCACGCGCTGCCGCTCCCCGCCGGAGAGCTGGCTCACGTCGCGATGCTCGAAGCCTTCCAACCCGACCAGCGCCAGCACCTCCTGGATGCGGGTCTCGATGCGCTGACGGTCCAAACCTGCCATACGGAGCCCGAAGGCCACGTTGCCGGCCACGTTCTTATGGGGAAAGAGGGCATACTCCTGGAACATCAAGCCGAAGCCGCGGCGATGGGGTGGTAGGTCGGTGAGCTCCTCTCCGTCGACGAGCACCCGACCGCTATCCGGCATCTCCAGGCCGGCGATGATGCGGAGGAGTGTGGTCTTGCCACAGCCGGACGGCCCAAGGAGCCCGTAGATCTCACCCTCCTGGACGGTGAAGCTGACGTCGTCCAGGGTCCAGCCATCGGGGTAGGATTTGCTGAGGTTGCGGAGTTCAAGGATCGTCATTAGAGCATGAAACGTAGAGCGTAAACGTACAGCGTATGACGTAACTCGTCGAACGTGTCGGCACGGAGTGTAGCACAGAGGAGGGCGGGGCACAAGCGGGGACGGGATCACACGGTGTGGCATCGCACTGAACCACCGTGCTCATAACTAACCCCGCTGCGCGGGCTCACTCTCCAGTCTGCGAGGTAGGGTTACGCTCTCTGCCGGGAGCCAAACCTCCCGGCAGTCCCTCGGCGTCCTCGCCGCTACCTCACAGCTCGCTTCCTGCATCAGAACTCGCCGACGCCGCCGATGCGGAAGTGCTCGATGACAAGGAAGCCGACGGTGCAGACGAGCATCAGGAGGGTCGACATGGCCAACGCCTGGCCGTAGTTGACGGTCCCAGGGCGGCCTAGGAAGCGATAGATGGCGACGGGCATGGTCGGCCTCTCCGGTCGGGCGATGAGGCTGGTGGCGCCGAACTCGCCCATAGAGACGGTGAAGGCGAAGACTGCGCCGACGAGCATGGCCCGAGAGACGATAGGAAGGTCGACCTCACGCCAGACCTGCCAAGGCGAGGCGCCCATTATGGTGGCAGCCTCGCGGAGTTGAGGCTGAATGGAACGGAGGGCGGGCAGGACGCTGCGCACCACGAAGGGGAGAGCAACCAGGGTGTGCGCCAAGACGACCAACAGAGGTGAGGTGCGTAGGTTGAGAGGCGGCTCGTCCAGGGCTACGATGTAGCCCAGGCCAAGGGTCACCGCCGAGGTGCCCAGAGGGAGCATGACGACAGGGTCGAGCAGCCTTCGCAGCCAACGAACCAGGGGATGGGAGTCGCGAGCGGGGCGTCTACTGTCCAAAAGCGACGCAGCCGTGAGACCAAGGGTCACCGCCAGCGCGACAGCCGCCAGCGCGAAGCTCACTGAGTTCTGGACGGCGGCGATGGGAGGGACGTAGAAGGCTGAGCCGCGTGGGTTGCGGAAGAGGGCCCGGTAGAAGGCGAGCGAGAGATGCCCCTCCAAAGTCAGCGACTGCTTCACCAAGGCCACCAGTGGGGTCACCAGGAGGACCAGCATCAAGGCTACGTTGCTTCCCACGAGGAGGATCTCGCGCCAGCCCTGAGGGCTGCGCTGGATCGCCCGGCGCGATCGAAGCTCCACCGGAAGGGACATAGTAGCCTGCAGCTGGGTATAGACCGCCATCAGAGCGAAGGTGAAGAGGATCTGGATCATCGAGAGCGCCGCCGCCAGCGGCAAGTTCAGATAGTGGACGGTCTGACGGTAGATGGCGACCTCGAGGGTGGCAAAGCGCGGGCCGCCGAGGACGAGGACGACGCCGAAGCTGGTGAAGTCGAAGACGAAGACGAGAATGGCCGCAGCGGCGATGGCAGGTGCCAGCAAGGGGAGGGTGACCTCCCAAAGGGCGCGCCAACGGCCGCTGCCGAGCATGCGAGCCGCCTCTTCCACCTGAGGACTGATGTTGGACCAGTAGGTCCCAACGATGCGGAGCACCAGTGTGTAGTTGTAGAAAACGTGGGCCAGGATGATGATGAAGATCGTATGCTGCAGATCGAGCGGCGGCTGGTCAAAGCCGAAGGCGCGCATCAGAGCCAGATTGATCAGGCTGCGTGGTCCAAAGAGAGCGGTGAAGGCCAACGAGACGACCATGGTGGGCAGGACGAAGGGAACGGTGGTCAGCGCACGAACAAGAGACTTGCCGGGAAAATCGTAACGAGCAAAGACGTAGCAACCGGGGAGCGCCAGAGCCACGGTGAGGAAGGTGGAGAGGGCAGCTTGCCAGATGGTGAACCAGAGGGTCTGGAGGTAGCGCGTGGTCCCCAAGAGTTGGGAAAGAGGCTCCAGGCTGACGCTCCCTTGAGGGGCAAGAGAGAGTGTGAGGATGGACGTGAGCGGGTAGAAGTAGAAGAGGATGAAGAAGGAGAGGAGGGGGATGTAAACGAGCAGACGAAGGATGCCGGAGAGGAACGAAAGACCTGTCCAGCTCCCTATGGACCAGGGACGCCAATGCCGGCGTCCTTGTGACTCCCCACCCCTCATCCCTCGCCTCCGCTAGCGTAGCGTCGTCTCGGTCCAAGCATCAATCCAGCTCTCACGGTTCATCTCAATGGCGGTGTAGTCGATGCTGACTGGGTTCTCGGGCGTGACGGCGAACTCGACGAAGACGTCGGGTAGTGCGGCGTTCTGGTTGGCCGGGAAGACGAACATGTGGAGAGGGATATCTTCCTGGAAGGTCTCGCTGAGCATGAAGTCGATCCACTCTCGGGCCAGGTTGGGGTTCTGGGCGTTCTTCAAGACGCCGACGAACTCTATTTGACGGAAACAGCTGCCATCGCCCACGACGACCCCGGTGGGCGCCTCCTCGAAGGGCTCCTCGGAGAAATGGACCTCGACCGGCGGGCTGCTGGCGTAGCTGACGACGATGGGTCGGTCGCCACTGCCGCCGGAGCCGTAGGTGAACTGCTCATAGTAGGCCTCGCTCCATCCTTCGGTCACCAAAACGTCATTCTCGCGTAGATCGGCCCAGTAGTCAAGCCACGTGTAGTCGCCGGCCTTGCCGAAGTGACCGATGGTGGCGAGCATAAAGGCCAGGCCCGGTGATGAAGTGGCCGGGTTCTCCACGACGGTCAAGCCCTCGTAGTTGGGCGTCGTCAGATCCTCGAGGTTGGAAGGCGGTTCCAAGCCCTCAGACTCGAACCAGGCTTTTTCATAGTTGAGACAGACGTCGCCGTAGTCGACGGGTAGGGCGCGGTGCTGGTCATCCAACTCGAAGCGATCGGGGATCTGGTCCAGCACAGGCGACTGGTAGGAAACGAAGATGCCGGCCTCCAGGGCGCGGCTGAGCAGTGTGTTGTCGACGCCGTAGAGCACGTCGGCCAAGGGGTTATCCTTGCTCAGGATAGCCTGGTTGAGGACGACGCCAGCATCACCAGCCTTGAGGATCTCGATCTGGGCGTTGTGCTCTGTCTCGAAGGTGTTGAGCACTTCCTCGCTGATGTCGAAGCTATCGTGGGTCATCACGCGCACCGTGCGCGGCGGCGACGTAGCAGTCTCTGCGGTCGTCGGTGCCTCGGTCGGCGTAGCTGCGGGACCGCAGGCGGTGAGAGCCAGCAGGCTAACCAATCCTGCCAGTATCATCGATCTTACTCTCAATCTCTTTATCTTACTCATTGAGTACCTCCTCACGACTCACTCTCGCTCTCTTCTATCTCTGACGCATGCGTCACGACACAGAGCAGGAGCCCCCGCCGCACGCGAACCAAGGCCTGCCGGTCCCTCAGGACGTTGCTCACCCCTCTCGCGGGACCGAAGCGGAGCGTCTCGTCGTCGAGGGACCACTTCAGCCCCTGGGCGGTGACGCCAAGGGCGTCGCCGCCGAGCGGTATGAGGGAGACGGTATCGCCGGGGTGACCCTCGATGAGCACTTCGCTGCGGATCACAAAGACACGCTGCGCGCCCTGCACGACGCGGACGTCCCGATCGACGAGCTCGGGAAGGGTCAGCAGGAGCAGGTTAGCGATGGTCTGGTCCAGACGACCGCCCAGGGCAGCCAGGATGACGATCTCGTCGATCCCCTGGGATGCGGCGTGGAGCAGAGCCAACTCCAGGTCAGTCTTGTCCTTATGCGGCGAGAAGTTGATGACCTTCGCTCTCCCCGCGCGGAGACGTTCCTGCTCGTCCGGGGTCAAGGAATCCAAATCGCCGATGACGACCTGAGGATCGACGTCGCAGGCCCAGGCGTGATGGGTTCCGCCGTCGACGGCGATGATCAGATCATCGGTATGGAGAGACTCCCGCGCCTGCTGTGGATCGTTGAACGTCCCGTTGGCGAAGATTACGGCCCGCATGGTCATCCTCCAAAAAGAAAAACCGCCCCAACGAGGGGGGCGGTTCCGTCGAGCGCCACAAAAACCTCCCTCCGCTGGCATAACCCAGATCAGGTGTTGAGGGTCGGTGCTGGTGGCATCCCGCTTTGGCGTGACAACCAGAGCACCCTCTCAGCCCGGCTCCCCAGGCTCCCCTGAGAGACTATGTTGTTGAGCTACGTTGTCAAACGATCATCTTGGTCTGTTGTATGGATATTATACTATCTTCCCTGGACATTGCAAAGAGACCACGGCGCAGCGGGTGCTGCTACGCTTACAGAAACCCGCCCTACGTGTGATCATGGACCGGGGGTCAGGGATAGACGCGGGTGAGCATCCGGGGGAAGGCGATGGTTTCCCGCAGATGGTCGATGCCGCAGATCCAGGTGACGGTGCGCTCGACCCCCAACCCAAAGCCGGAGTGCGGCACTGAGCCGTAGCGCCGCAGGTCGATGTACCACTCGAAGGCCTCACGCGGGAGGTTCCACTCATCCAGTCGCTGGAGCAGCAGGTCGAGGTCAGAGATGCGCTCCGACCCGCCGGTGATCTCCCCGTACCCCTCCGGGGCCAGCATATCGACGCTCTTGGAGACCTCCGGGCGGCCCGGCCACGGCTCCATGTAGAACGCCTTGGCCTCGGTGGGATAGCCGTAGACGAGGACCGGCTTCTCAAAACGCTCGGTCAACTCCGTCTCATGCGGCGAGCCGAAGTCGTCCCCCCACTCGATCTGGAGAAGCTCCTTGAGCTCTGGGTCGTCGGTCTCCTCCCGGATCTCGTTGATGATGTCGATCGCCTCGTCGTAAGAGATGCGGGGGAAGGACGGCGTCACGTTCTCCAGACGGCTGGTATCCCGCTCCAGCAGCTCCAACTCCTCAGCTCGCTCCTCGAGGCAGGTCTGCACGATGTGAGAGACGAATTGCTCCTCGATCTCCATGAGCTGATCCATGTCGCAGAAAGCGGCCTCCGGCTCGACCATCCAGAACTCAGTCAGGTGGCGGCGGGTCTTGGACTTCTCGGCGCGGAAGGTAGGGCCAAAGCAGTAGACACGGCCGAAGGCGTAGATGTCGGCCTCGTTATAGAGCTGCCCGGACTGGGCAAGGTAGGCCAGGTCGCCGAAGTAGTCGGTCTCGAAGAGGGTGGTCGTGCCCTCGCAGGCTGCGGGGGTGAGAATCGGGGTATCCATGTTGACAAAGCCGTGGTCATCCAGCCATTCCCGAATGGCTCGAATGACGGTGGCCCGGACGCGCAAGACAGCCCACTGGCGCTGCGAGCGAATCCAGAGGTGCCTGTTCTGCATCAAAAAGTCGACACCGTGCTCCTTGGGCTGGATAGGGTATTCCTCGGCGATCTGGAGGATTTCGAAGTCGCTGACCCCCAGTTCGTAGCCGCCGGGGACGCCAGGAGCGCGATCATCCTGGCGCACCGTGCCGGTGACGACGACGGACGATTCATAGGTCAAGCCCTGGGCAGCCTCGAACAGCTCGGGCGTGACGTTCTTGTGGAAGATCACGCACTGGGCAAAGCCTGTGCCATCCCGAACCCAGAGAAAGATGAGCTTGCCAGTGTCGGTGTGATTGTAGACCCACCCCTTGAGGGTGACCTCCTGGCCCTCGTACTGAGCGATATCCTCGATGCGAATCGTCTCTGCCATTGGAAGACTCCTCTTCTATCACCTTATGCGTTATCTGGGACGATTGTACCGTAGGAGAGCGGGAGAGACAAGAGGAACGAACGAGCAATGCCTCGCCCGCGGGGATCGACCGCGACGTTAACGGCGAGCGAGGGGCTACTGCTGGATGACGGGGATGGAGATGCGGAAAGGGAGCGCCTCGTAGGCCTGATTGAGGCTGAGGAAATCGCTGCTCCAGCCGCCGACAGCGTAGACCGCGCCATCAAACACTGCCACGCCTGGATTACGCCACTTACCAACCAGCGGCGTCTCGACGGCGCTCCAGCTATCGTCTTCCAAACTATAACGCTCGTTGAAGCCCAGATAACTGGACCAGCCCCCGCCGCCGATGGCATAGAGCCGCCCGCCCACAGCAGCCAATCCCAGCCCTCCACGTCCCACCGCCAGAGGCGCACACGCGCTCCAGGTCTGCGAGGTAGGATCGTAGGACGCGCAGTCGGTCAGTTCCTTCTCGCCATCGTAACCACCCACGACGTAGAGCCGACCGTTGAGAGAGGTGGCACCAGCGAACCCTCGGGCGACACTGGAGGGGGGCAGCTCACGCCACTCGTCCCGCCCCACGTCGTAGGCGTAGGTCGTGGAGACGTACTGCTGACCGTCCCAGCCGCCAAAGAGATAGAGAGCGTCCTCCTGCGCGACCAAGGCGTAGGCGCAGCGGGGCTCGGGGAGAGGCTTGATCTGGTGCCAGGCATCGGTCTCGACGTCGTAGACATCCACGGCGCGTATCGGCTGGCCCTCCACGTTGCAACCGCCGGGGACGTAGACGTCAGCGCCGATGGTGGCAGCGCCGATGTAGGCCACAGCTGTCGGCTTCTCCCGTAGAGGGGTCCAGATGTCGGCTCCGGGATCATAGGCTTCGACGGCAGCCGTCACGCCCTCGGACGTCTGGCCGCCGATGGCTAGCAGTTGACCGTCGGCTACCGCCAGGGCCAGGTGGGCGCGACGGGTCGGCATCTGAGCCCTCTCCTTCCACGGCGATTCTGAATCCTGGCTTGAGCCGCCGACACCGCCCTGCCGCCCCCCCGAGGGGAAACCTGATCCGTTGCTCGGCCGCGCCTGAGCACGAGGCCAGGTCGCGATGATGCCGCCGACGACCATGACCAGTGAAGCAAGCAGCGCCACACGCTTCGGCCAGGGGAGGGGTGGGGCAGGGACACGCGTCTCCGGAGCAGCCTCCCCCTCCTCCGCCGAGGTCCCCGCCGAAGTCTCCTCACCCTTCCCAACACTGACCCACCCCTCACGTACGGCGATCATCGTCGCCTCGGTGCGGGAGTCGGCCCCCAGCTTGGTGTAGATGTTGCGCAGGTGGACCTTGACGGTGTTGATACTGATGAAGAGCTGCTGAGCCACTTCCCGGTTGGTGATCCCGGTGGCGACAAGCTCAAGGACCTCTCTCTCGCGATCGGTAAGGGATTCGCCGCGTTCAGCCATAGTTAGTTCTAAACTGCGTCGGATTCAAGACAAGTGATATCTGTGAACGTAGCACGCCCATCTGTGGCGGCAGAGAGGATTATAGCACAGGCATGCTCGCAAGCAAGCATCCGGTTCCGAGAGACTGCTCAGTCTGCCCAAACGCCGGTCACGGCCGCCTCGACGCATTGCTCGACTGTACCGTACCGCACCAGGAGGCCGGCATGGGAGGGAGCGTAGGTAGCGCCTTTGGCCGACGGCGTGGCCATGGTACGATAGCCCAACTCCTGCATCGGCGCGATCACGACACACATGTCGGCGACTACGTGTCCTCCGCTCTTCTCGATGGCCTGCAGGAGACCCTCTCGGGCGGCCCGCTCCCGAATGTCGCGCGCCGTGGTGATCCAGAGGGCCGAGGTGACAGGCCGGCCAGCCAGGATCTGCGCCACGCGCCGGATCTCCGGCAAGCTGGCGTGGGGGCAGCCAAACCAGACGAGGTCGATCTGGCGCGCCTCGGCATTGAGGGCGGCGTAGGCCGGCGCCAGGTCATCGACGACGAGGATCTCGTGGTCGGGGGTGAGGAGGTCGGGGCGATGGGCCTCTGGCGTGACGCCCTCCACGTGGTAGAGAGCCACGGCGCCGCTGGCGGCCATAGCCGCCCCGAGGGCCTTCAACGCCACGTTGAGGGGAGAGCCAAGGCCAGGCCTGCTGCCGAGCGTCCAACCGACGAAATAAGGAACTCGGTTCTGGGCCCTCTTCCCCACCAGGTAGCCCAGGGCACCAACGTCGGAGAGCGTGCGCACCGGACAGCGTACCTCGACCTTGAGCGAGGCGCGACGGGCATGGTCCAAGTGGAGGCCGTAGGCCGCGGTGCGCCCGGTGATGGCTGCGGCCATAGCGCTGGGCCCACCCTCGCGGTTGGTACGCGCTCCCAGCACGCTGTTGGCGTAGCTGACGGCCGACGATTCGGCCCAGGCCACGTGGTCGCCGATACCTGGTCGATTGCCGACGATGTAGGGCGTGCACGTGCAGGTGGGGCGGACACCAAGCTGTTGATAGGCGTCGACAACGAGGGCTTGTTGACGGGCGAAGGCGGCCGAGAAGCCAAGGTCCTGCCAGGCCTGAAGATCGATACCAGCCGGGTTGAGGGTGGTCGGCACACGGGCGTCGGCCCCCTGATCGGCCCATTCTCGGAGGAAGGCGAGGCCGGCGTCCCCCAGGTTGCGGTAGCTGACACCAGCCACCTGGACAGACTCCACCGGAACTAGGCGCTGGGCCTCGTAGATGTGCCCGAGGGCAACGATGATCTCCATCGCCTTGGCCACGCCGGGGCCAAGGTCGCCCTCCAACATCGCGGTCTCTTCAGGCGTCAGCTTCATAGGCTCCAGCGGCGAATCAGAGACTCAGCTTGTAGACCACGCTGCGGTCCCAGCCGGAGAGCTCAGCGACGCTTTTAGCGGCGTCGGGACGGCGCATCCCCTTGGCCAAGAGATCCTCCAGCGCAGCCCGGACCTGCTCCTCCTCCCAACGCTGCTCCTCCTCCACCACGCCGCCGATGACGAGGGTGAACTCGCCCCGGGGGCCGCGCTGATCGAAGGTCGCCCGGGCCTCGGATACAGTGCCGCGCCAGATTTCCTCGTGCACCTTGGTCATCTCGCGACAGAGAGCTATAGGACGGTCGCCCAGGACCGCCTCGACGTCGGCCAGGCTATCTAGGAGGCGATGGGGGGTCTCGAAGACGATGAGAGTATACGTCTCTCGCGCCACACTCTCCAGGAGGCGACGACGTCTGCTCTGCCGGCGGGGCAAGTATCCAAGGAAGAGAAAGGCATCGGTGGGAAGGCCGGAGACGACAAGGGCCGTCACCGGAGCCGTAGGTCCGGGGACGGGGACGACGGGATAGCCACGCTGAATAGCGGTCTGGATGAGCTCGTAGCCGGGATCGGAGAGGCCTG
Source organism: uncultured Anaerolineales bacterium (assembly GCA_964514285.1). Classification (GTDB taxonomy): domain Bacteria; phylum Chloroflexota; class Anaerolineae; order B4-G1; family B4-G1; genus SKLM01. The sequence continues at coordinate 27,459 of CAZEQC010000037.1, forward strand.
GCATGCCGGCCTCGGAGATCAAGGCCACGTCCCCAGCGTCGAGGGCGGCAAAGATGGTATCCAGCTTGGTGAGCTTATTGCCCTGGAAGTAACTGGTGCTGGGGGTGTCGATCTCGTATCTCTTGGTAAGGAGGCGAGCACGCCGGGTGTCCTCCGCTGCGATAAGGGAGACCTCGGAAAGGATGCGCAAGCTACGACGTGTGACGTCCTCCAGATTACCTATTGGAGTGCCGACGACGTAGAGCTTGCCCACTGAACTCGTGCTTACCCCAACGCCTCGTGAGGTGTGCCGCTCAACAACCCCTCGCGCCCTTCGAAGACATCCAGCACACTCAACCCGCCGGTATCTATCACGTAGCGGCGAATCTCCTTGGCGTGAGCAGAGCCGCGCATCTTGAGGACCAGAATGGCACGTTGCATGGCGCTGTCGATCTCGACATAGCGCATAAGGATGATGGCGTCGACGAGGAAGGAGAGACCTCCCTTGAAGGCCTGAGAGTAGCTGGAGCGACTCTCCTCGCCCAGGAGAAGGGCGGCGATGCGCTCCCGCCTCAGACCATTGACCGCCCGGGTGTACAAGCGCCGCAACTCTTGTTCATCGTCGGTGAGACGGTCGAAGTGGGAGACGCTATCGAGAACCAGGCGGCGAATGTTGGCGTCTCGAATCAAACGGTTTAGGGGGCTCTCAGGCGGCTCCAGGCTGGCTAAGAAGACCTCGGGAGAGGTGAACATGAGATAGAGCCAGCCTTGCTCCTCCACTTCTTTCAGGTCCCAGCCCAGGGATCGAGCGTCTCGGTAGAGCGACTTAGGGAACTCCTCAAAGGAGATGAAAAGACCAGCCTCGTTCTGTCTGGCCCCCTGGAGGAGGAACTGGAGCGCCAGAGAGGTCTTACCGGTACCCGGCGCGCCGCGCACCAACACCATTGAGTTGGGCAGGAAGCCCCCCTCCAACATGGCGTCCAGGCCTGCGGATCCAGTGGCTATTCGCTCATCTGCCATGACATTGCCTCATCAGGTCTCAGATCAGTGGTTCTTTGTGAACACGACGTAGCCCAAGGCGCCACCGCAGTAGCCCGGGAAGTCGATCACAATTTCCTCCGAGATGGGAAGATGGTCCTCGCGGAAGGGATCGTGGAGCTGCACGTGGATCTCCATGGCCTTGGGATTGGGTGCGAAGAATTGCTCCCAGGCGGCCTCGGAACCATAGACGGTGTTGTAGCGTTGATTGGCACCCGCCACGACGACTTCATCGATACCAGCTCCCCAGACGTGCACCAGGTAGCCCTGAAGAGGGTTGCCGTCGAGGTCCTGGACCTCGCCGGCCACGCCTGACCAGCTGCACCCCCCATACTGGGGAGGCTTCAGGGTAACTTCGTAGGTAAACTGGTGGGCAGAGCGGGTAACCCGGGGCGTGGGGGTGGCCGTCGGCGGGAAGGTGGGTGAGGGCGGGAAGGTGGGCGTGGCAGATGGCGTCAGAGTTGGGCCAGGCGTGTCGGTGGGAAGGGGCGGAGGCGTATCAGTCGGGCGTGATGTCGGCGTCCAGGTGGGGATCGGTGTTGTCTTGGGCGTCGGCGTACTGGTGGGCAGTTCCGCGAGCTTTACGGGCGTCGGAGGCGGAAATACCTCGTAGACGCCGAAAGCGACGAGGGTGTAGAAGCCCGCAAGACACAGTGTGGCTACGAGCACAACGATGGTCAGAACGTTAAGGACAAGGTGAGCTCTTCCATTACGCATCGTTGAATCTCCCCTTCGACTGCGCTCCGAACTGGCTTGCGCAGCTTCGGCCGGGTTCGCCTCCGCGACTGGTCCGGTGCGTTAGTCGAACCCAGCACCCAGTTTAGCGTCTCGATCAGATAAGCGTCAGCGACGTGCCTCTATTACGGTGTCCCTTCAGCAAAACGCTCGACATTGGCCTGAGCCCAAAGGCTCTCCACCCATTTCTGTACCGCTTGTTCCCGCAGGAGCTGGAGGTTCTCGGCGCTAACAGCGCGATCAGGGTCTCGTTCGACGACCTGTACAATATGAAAGCCCATCGGGCTGGTGATGACTTCACTGACCTGCCCCGGTTGGAGCGAGAAGGCGGCCTCCTCTACCTCGGAGGAGACCAGGATACCCCGCGGGAAGTAGCCCAAATCCCCACCGTTCTCGCGCGTGCTCTTGTCCAGGGAATGAGCCTTGGCCAAAGCGGTGAAATCAGCACCAGCCTCAAGCTGAGATCGAATGTGCTGGGCCTCCTCTTTGGTGTCCACCAGGATATGCCGGGCGTGGACCTGCTCGGTGGACCCCGGCACGTCGGCCACGACACGTTGGGTCATCTGCATCCCGATCAGCTGAGCGCGCACCTCCTGTCTGGCATCCTCATAGGTCTCGCCCCACTCCTCAAGCTTGGCACGAAAAGCCTCCTCGCCGCCGCTTTCGGCCATCATGTCTTGCATATACTGATCGACCTGGGCGTCGGTCACCTCGACCCCGGCTTTCACCGCGGCCTGTTCGGTCAGTATCTGCTCGATCATCACGTTGAGAATCCAACCCCGAGCCTGATTGACCCTTTCCTGGCCCTCCTGGCTGTTGAGATCGATGCCTTGGGCCTCTAGAGAGTCCTTGTAGCGCTCAAGTTCACGCTCGTAGTTGGCCAGGTAGACGGGCTCGCCGTTGACGAGCGCCGCCAGCGGGCGCTCGGATGTCGGAGAAGGAGGAATGCTGGTGGCCGTGGGGTTGGGATCGGGAGGCATCGTCGATGCAGGCTGGGCGACCGGTGTTGCGCTCGGTGGAGGCGCCGTGGTGGGCGTCGTGCTACAGGCCAACGTTGCCAGCGACAAGAGGACCCCCGCCACAATACACGTCCACTTTGATGACATCCACGCCTCCTCTGAAAATCGACAGGTCACGCCTACGTTACCGCTTCCCCCATTCAGATCGGTCGTGGGCACACGTTAGACGACCAGGGAACGAATCTAGAAGCTTACCATAAAACCAGGTGCGGCCACGACCCATAGCCATTATACCCATAGCCAGGGGTTTGTGCAACCGATGGTCGGAAGGCCCGGCGATCCGGCGGTTGACAGCCCCATAGCGCGGTGCTAGAATCCGGCTTAGTCGCACGGTAGAGCGGGTTACGCGCCCTACAGCGGACGAGGGAACCACCCTTGGAGAGCGATTCATTGATGAGGAGACCCAGTAGACCCAGTTTACTCACCCTGGATAACCTGAGGCTGCTTGCTGTCTTGACCATCGTCGTAACCATCGTCGTACTTTGCGTGGCGTGTGGGGAGCAGAACCCGCTGCCCACCCAGGAAGTACTAAGCCCGGCCCCCTCACAGACTCCGGCGCCGACACCTTCGCCCACACCCGAGCCGAAGCGCCTGGCAATCTGCCTGCAGGACGAGCCGGACAGCCTCTATCTGTACGGAGCCGAACGGGAAGCCGCCAGGCACGTATGGCAGGCCCTCTACGACGGGCCAACCGACCACCGAGGCTACGAACAGCAAGCGGTGATCCTGACCGAGATTCCCAGGCTCGGAGACGGCGCCAGCGTGGAGACGACCACTGTGGCAACCGGTGACCGGGTCCTGGCGACCAGCGGAAGCGTGATGGCGCTGGCCCCAGGCGTGTTCGTCGAGGACGCAGCGGGGAAGCGAAAGGCCTTTCGCGGAGAGCCGATACGTATGAGGCGCATGGTGGTCACTTTCACGCTGCGCTCTGGCGTCCGCTGGTCGGATGGCGAGCCCCTGACGGCGGATGACTCGGTCTATGCCTTTGAGCTGGCCAAAGACCCAGCCACGCCCAACGATAAGCATCTGATCGAGCGGACCAAGGGGTATCGCGCGGTGGATGCACACCGAGTGGTGTGGGAGGGCGTCCCTGGCTTCCTCGATCGGACCTATGCGCTGACCTTCTGGCATCCCCTGCCTCGTCACGCGTGGCATGATCGCTCGGCTGCCGAACTTCTCACTGCAACGGCGTCGACGAGACGGCCGCTGGGCTGGGGCCCGTTCGCCGTGGAAGCGTGGCGGGCGGGCGATTCGATCACCCTGGAGCGGAACCCTTTCTACTTTCGGGCGTCGGAGGGCCTTCCCCGGGTGGACGAGATCACCTTCCACTTCATCAAGGACGTGGAAAAACTGGCAGACGCCCTCCTGACGGGAGGCTGCGACATAGTGACCCACGAGGTGAGCACAGCCATGGATTCGGTCGAGGTCGACGTGTCGGCTGCGGTAAGGGTGCTCACGACGGATGATAGTGCCTGGGAGTTCCTGGCCTTCGGCATCAGTCCGGTCGTCGATTACCAGCGGCCCGACTTCTTCGAGGACGTGCGTATGCGCCGAGGCATCGCTCAGTGCATCGATAGAGAAGCGTTGGTAAAGGAGGCATTCACCGAGGGGGGGCGAGTGCTGCATAGCTACCTGCCGCCGGAGCATCCAGCCTATGGCCCGGGCGTGGCATCGGACGAGCCCCTGGCTCGGTGGCCTTATGATCCGGAGGCTGGCAGGCTACTCTTGGCGGAAGCGGGATGGTACGACGAGGACGGCGACGGGCTGCGCGAGGCACACGGGGTGCCCGGAGTCGTGGACGGGACAGCTTATCAGGTGACGTATCGAACGACGGAGGATCCGCTACGCCTGCGCACGGCGAGGCTGATTCAGAAGCAACTTGAGGCCTGCGGGATAGGGGTGAGCCTGCAGAGCCAGCCGGCCGGCGACCTGTTCGCCCCTGGACCGGAGGGCGATCTGTTCGGCCGCCGGTTCGACCTGGCTCAATTCTCCTGGCGGATCACCATGGAACCGCTGTGCGAGCTCTTCTTGAGCAGCCAGATACCGGACGACGGGGGCTGGGGCAAGCCCAACGTGGGAGGCTTCATCGACAGTGCCTACGACCAAGCCTGTCGGAGAGCCCTGGGGACGCTGCCTGGCAGCCCGGACTATGCCTCCAACCACGCCGTGCCCCAGCGCATCTTCTCTGAGCAACTTCCAGTGGTGCCGCTGTTCCAGCATCAGAAGACGACGCTGGCACGGCCCGGGGTGATTGGCCTGGCTCCTAATCCGAGCCAATGGTCAGAGCTGTGGAATCTGGAGCAGATCGACATCGAGCAATGACGCTAGATTTCGAGCCCCGAGCTGACCGCCCCGAAGAGGTGGGCTACAAGCACGAGAGAAGATCAGCTCGGGCCAACGGGGGTGAAAGTCACTCGTTCTGAACAGCGACGATCTCGGCCAGGATGGCCAGGGCGATCTCGGCTGGACGGCGCCCCCCCAGATTCAGCCCGACTGGACCGTGGATGCGGGTCAGATCTGGGTCCTCGAAGCCCCGCTCCCTCAAGCCTGCGTGCCGCTTCTCCTGCGTGATGGTCGAGCCGAGCAGCCCAACGTAGCCCACCGAGCTCCGCAGAGCAATCTCCAGAGCCGGGACATCAAACTTGGGGTCGTGGGTGAGGACGACGAAAGCGTCCTCGGGCCGAAGATCTTGGGGCTCGAGAGCCTCCTGAGGCCATGCGACGATCAGTTCGTCGGCGTTGGGGAAGCGATCGGGGGTGGCAAAGGCGCGGCGGGCATCCACCAGCCGGACGTGGAATCCCAGCTCCCGGGCCATAGTGACGAGTGGCATAGCGATGTGAACCGCACCGACGATGGTCAGCGTGGGCGGCCGTGCAAAGATCTCCAGAAAGACGGCCCCTTCCGGAGACTCATTCAGCTCAGCCGTCGAAGACGGAGACTGCCCGGTCTCCAAGCGCGGGACCAGCTGCGGTGCCAGCGAGCGGTCGCCACGAAGGCGGCCGTTGGGCCAGGCGACGAGATGCCCGTTGCCGTCGAGACGGGTGATCAAACCTACGGCCTCCTCCTGCTGGAGAGACTTGACGATCAGACGATGAGCCTCGGCCAAGGGCTCGACGAAGACCTCGATGGTGCCTCCGCAGGCAAGCCCGACATCCCAGCCCTCCTCATCAACGGTGGCATAGCGGAGGCGTCTGGGCTCCCGAGCAGCCAGCACGTCCTGGGCCTCTCGAAAGACGTCGCCCTCTACGCATCCTCCGCTGACAGATCCAGTCATCCGACCAGATTGCGTGACCGCCATGCGGGAACCGACCGGCCGGGGCGACGATCCCTTGGCCTGGATGACAGTGGCCAGCGCGACGGATTCGTCAGCAGCCAGCCAGCGGGTCAGGTCCTCCAAAATCTCTCTCATATCTCCTCCGAGATCGTTTCTAGGTATATGCCACAAGCATCTTTATCTTACCACAGCCCCCCCTTTCTTGAAAAAGTCTTTGCTTGACGGCGATGAAAACCTATGGTAATATCGATTAGCTTCAAGAAGTCGCCTGAACACCTAAGGAGGTGGCCCATGAAGAAAATCCGCCCCGTATTCGTAGCGCTCCTAATCGCTTCGGTGATTCTCATCCTGGCAACCGGCTGCTTCAGACCGGCAGCACCCGACGTGACCCCAACGGCGTCCGGGGGAGCAGATGCAGCCACACCGGAGGAGTCGGAATTAGAAGCCACAGCTATCGCAAACGCGACGCGCGCCGCGCAGACAGCGGAAGCCGAGGCGCCAGGAGAGGAGGAACCGGCTGAGACGACTGTAGCGCCCACGGCAACAGCCACGCCGGTGCCTGCGACTCCGACGCCGACGACGTGTCCGCCAACGCCAGAGCCTACGACCGGGCCAACGGACACGCCTATGCCTGTGGGAGAGGTGACGCACGTGGTGCAACCAGGTGAGAACTTGTTCCGCATCGCGCTGCGCTACAATACCACTGTGGAGGCGATCGCCCAGGCGAACGGGATTGCCAACGCGAGCCAGATTTACGTGGGACAGGAGCTGACCATCCCAGCCGGCAGCGAACCGTCACAGCCGTCACAGCCATCTCCGGGCGGCACGACGTACGTGGTCAAACCGGGCGACAACCTGTTCCGCATCGCGCTGCGCTTCAACATGAGCCACCTGCGGTTGGCGGAGTACAACGGCATTGCCAATCCATCCAACATCTACGTCGGACAGGTGATTCGGATTCCGCCGCAGTAGCTCATTCCGCCGCAGTAGCTCATTCCGC
>CAZEQC010000038.1:0-34053 GCA_964514285.1 uncultured Anaerolineales bacterium
GATCACAGGAGCACACAGAGGGAGGAAAATTGGGTCGCAAAGGTCAACAGAAGCTGAGCGCGTACATCGATAAGAGCCTTCATCGTCGTCTGAAACGTGAAGCCTTTGAGCGTGAAACTACTATGACAGAGATTATCTCTGAACTTATGAGGTGCTTCCTCGACGGCGAAATCACGCTCGAAGAGGACAACCCACCCCCAGACTAGCTCAAGGTGAGCTATCAGTGGTGCAACACTGACGGCTCATTGCGATGTGGTCCCCTAGCTTGCCAAAGCATAGTCCGGACCGTGTCGCGTCTTCGGTGATTATACTACGCAGAAAATGACGTGTCAAGTAAAATTGTCCGACGGATTTCTGCGACCAAATCAACCTACGTTTGTTCTAACGCACCAGTCCATACACCGCCAGACCGACTACTACGGCAAGTAGGCAGCCTAACGAAAAGCCCAACACAAGCAGGTATACGCAACCTATTTCAATGACCTCGGTGAACGCTTCCCAAAGCCAGTCTATCATGGTCACCTCGTCAGCAGTAGATAGCCGTCACGCAGCAGATGACGTGACCGAAGGCGATGAGGATGATGAACAGCCAGACGCCGAAGCCAGTGACAAAGTGGCGCACGGCCCACCAGAGGCGTCGGAGGTGATAGGAGAGGCGCCATATGAGGATCCTCAGCCGTTTGCCCATGATTCATTCTCTTGGAATGGATTGCCCTCGCCAGACGTTAAGCCTGTCGTTTCGCTCATTTACAGAGCGGTTTTGAAGATCTCATGGCCTGCTCATTGCATCTAATCTGCACCTTATTGCCCACTATCCGCAGTCCAAAGTGTAGAATGCAAGAAAATATGACAATGTAGAGACATAAAGCACATTGCCCACACAAACCCAAACCCGTTCACGGGCTGATAGACACAAGTGAGTGCATGGATCCCAATATTCGACAAGTTCTAAAAACAAGACGCGTGCTCTGCTAACGAGAATCATCCGATCAGGGTCGAATCTTAGAAACCTTGAAAGGAATGAGCGAACCGCAAGAGATGATCGTCGCGATTTCTCGATGATTGAAGATGTCCATCAAGTCCTGTACCATCTACAAACCGAAGCTCTCAACGCTGTGCCTTGGACGAGAGGCGATCTTGTTTGCATGTCTTGCCACTGAGTATACATCAGTCACAGCGTGGTGGCAAACAGCCAGCGGTTCTCTCTCACCGCCTCGATCTGGCGATCCAGGTTGAGTAGGTGTGCCAGATGCGGTTGCCCTGGGCCGCAGGCGATGGGCGTTGACCCAGCGGCAGAACTATGATAGAATCGGCGTGTTGAAGACGAGACAGCCCTTGCGTCGCAGCCTCTCGGCAACGCCATCGCTGTCCACGGCTTGCAGGTGCACCCTGTGACAGCCGCTTACTCTCTGCGCAATTGAATAGCCGCTTCTCGTTCAAGCCCTGAGCGGTCGCTCGTGGCGATCGCCCGTATGGCGGATGCGCCGGACGACAGGTGGTGCGACGGGCTCGCTATGTCTTTGAGGCAAAGACCCTAAAGGTTTGGGTTATCAAGGGGAAGGTCAGACTGGTTCCGAAAAGGGCGCTGATGGGATAGGAAGATGGGTATTCGCCCGAAACCTTTAGGGTCGGGGCGAGGGCGCTCTTCAGTGGAGCCAGGATGGATCGACAAGCACGGAGGTGGAGGATATGAAGAACCGATCACGAAGCGCGTGGATCGCACTGACGGCCGGGCTGGCGCTGGCCGGGCTGGTCCTGATGGCCGGCACGGCCGCGGCCGGGACAGCCCCGCCGGAGGTCTGGAGGGCCGGAGCCCCGGCCACAGCTTCCAGGCAGTGGACGAGTGTCTGGACGGACGTCCCAACGAGCACCCTTCACGTCTTCAACCACAACCTGGACGGCGATCCCGATGCCTACGCCGTGGAGGTGTGGTTCCGGGACGCCGACGGGGGCCTGGGCATCAACCGCTGCAACTACGGCGGCGTGGAGGCGGGCGGCCATCGGGCCGGCGCGTACTGGCGCGATCTGACGGCCAACCAGATCTCAGTCTATCGAGAGCGCGCCGACCGGGTGGCGGATTCCGTGCGGGTGCGGATCTGGATCCCGGATCCGAAGCCGGAGGATTACGAGGGCGAATGGACGGTCATCGACCCGGGCGAGACCCTGACCATCAGGCACAACGTGGGGCTGACGGCGACGGAGCTGAGCGTGGGCCTCTGGTTCAGCGGCACCGCCATGGGCCGGCATCACTCCAGCTACGGCGGCATGACTATCGACGGGTCCCCACCGACCTCCCAGGGCGTCTTCTGGCACCACCTGACCGATTCGACGGTCCAGGTGACGCGCCTGGCGGACGACATCCACGCCGAGGCGATCCGGGTGGCGGTGGTCCACCCCGAGCCGCCGGCCTACGACAGCCTGCAGGCTCCGGGGGGCTGGAGGACGATCGAGCGGGGCACGGTGTCGATCTTCGGCCACGGCCTGCACTGGAACCCCAATCTGCTGATGGTGCGGGCCGAATGCCGGGCCCCCGCGGGCGAGGCGTACGGCGGCCTTCATCACCATTTCGCCGGGGGCAATCACGATCCAAGCTCGGGCTGGCAGGGCGTCCACATCCAGAACCTGACGGCGGACACGGTGGCGGTCGCGCGGCGACAGGACGATCAGGTCTGCCCCGAGGTCCGGGTCCGCGTCTGGCGACGGGCTGCTCGCGTCTACCTGCCGCTGACGATGCGCGGCTCGTAGATGACGCCACTGAAGAAAGGATCGTTGAGCGCGCAGACCCTCAGGATTTGACGTGACCCTTCACGTTATGGACAAGATCGTGCCTTGAGGGATTGTTCTGAGCTCGACCTTGACGTTCTCAAACCTTAGTGCCATTTCACACGTCTAGCCTGGGCTTTTCAGTTGCTCTGAGCCCCGTCTCGGGGCGGCTTACGCGTGTTATCGAGCCCATCTTGGGCCAGACCGCCCTCGAGACGAGGGCTGGGAGCAGGCGGCCCAAGTCCCTTGGGCTTGGCCGAGGTCTGTTCTGTGAAAGAGCATTAGGGGCTCTGGCCCAGTCCGCACGCTCACCAGGAGGAGAGACGATGACCGAGAGGATCGACCGCCGCAGGTTTCTGATCGGCGCGGGGACGGCGCTGGCCGGCGCGGCGCTGGCCTGTGGGCGCCAGCGGGCCGTCCCCACACCGGTGCCCACGCTGACGCCGCTCCCCACCCCCACCGAGCCGCCGACGCCCACCCCGACGGCGGCGATCAGGCCGACGGCCCCGGCGGGGCGGGCCGCCGACCTGGCGCTCTTGAACGGGAAGGTGATCACGGTCGACCCCGACGACGCCATCGCCGAGGCGGTGGCGGTGAAGGACGGGCTGATCCAGGCGGTGGGCGCGGGCGAGGAGGTGGCGGCCCTGATCGGCGAGGCGACGGCGGTGATCGATCTGGGCGGCCGGGCCGTGACCCCCGGCCTGATCGACGCCCACAACCACTTCCAGGTGGTGGGGCTGATGAACAGCTATTACGCGCCCTTCCTGCCGCCGGAGGTGACGACGCTGGACGACCTGCGGGCCCGGCTGGCGGAGGAGGTGGCCCAGACGCCGGAGGGGGCCTGGGTGCGGGGCTACTTCATCGCGGTCAAGGACGCCGAGCTGCCGACACGCCACGATCTGGATCCCGTCTCCCCCCACCATCCGGTCTGGATCATGCAGCAGGGCGGGCATTACGGGTCGGCCAACTCGGTGGCGCTCCAGATCGCGGGCATCACGGCCGATACGCCGGATCCGGTGGGCGGCGTGATCGGGCGGGACGCCGACGGCGAGCCGGATGGGGTGTTCTACAACCACCGGGCGATGGACTTGGTGCGGCTGCACGTCCCCGTCTACACACAAGACATGGTGCGGGAGAACGTGACCTCCAGCCAGCCGCTGTTCGCCGCCTGCGGGGTGACGAGCTTCCAGGACAACAACGTGCGCGGCACGAGCACAGTGGGCACCTACCTGGACGCGGGCCGGCGGGGGGAGATGGCGCTGCGGGGCGCGGTCTATTACACGCTGGAGTGGCCGGGGGACCTGGAGCGGGCGCTGAAGGAGGTGGAGCGGTACGAGGATCAGCACATGCGCTTCGCCGGCTACAAGTTCCTGCTGGACGGCCAGCTGACGATGGCGTACTGCCACGAGCCGCACAACGGCGACCGCTGGGATATGCCGACCTGGCGGCCGGAGACGTTCAAGGAGGCGGTGCAGGCGCTCCACGACACGGGGCTGCAGATCTGCGTCCACTGCGTGGGCGACGCGGCGGTCGATCTGACGCTGGACGCCTTCGAGGCGGCTATGGACGCCAACCCGCGGCCGGATCCGCGGCACCGCATCGAGCACGCGATCCTCTGCACGCCGGAGGCGACGGCGCGGATGAGGGATCTGGGGGTGGTGGTGAGCACGCAGCCGCAGTTCCTGCGGCTGGGCGGCGATCTGTACGCCGACTTGCTGGGGGAGGAGCGGGCCCGACGGGCGATCGTGACTCGGGAGTGGCTGGAGGCCGGGGTGCCGGTGGCGCTGGGGTCGGACGCGCCGTCGACGCCGTGGATCACGCCGCAGGTAACGTTGTTCGGGGCAGTGACGCGGGTGACGTTCTCCAACCAGCGGTACGAGCCGGATCAGGCGATGACGGTGCAGGAGGCGCTGCGGGCGCACACGATGGGCAGCGCCTACGCCGCCCACGAGGAGGACGTGAAGGGCTCGCTGGCGGTGGGGAAGATGGGGGATATGGCGGTGTGGGGTGAGGATCCCTATGCGCCGTCGGTGGAGGGGCTGTGGAAGCGGCCGATCGAGATGACGTTGGTGGGCGGGGAGGTGGTGTATGACGGTGGGGAGGCGTCGCTGCGGCCGCGGCGGGGCTAGTGTGCTTTCCCACATCGCACACCGGTTCTCTCCCCCCCTCAATCCCCCCCGCTGGGGGGGGGGAGGTCAGGTCCTCCCCCCTCTGGGGGGAGTTAGAGGGGGGAGGGGGGAGGGGGAAGAACGAAGACCAGCAAGCCTGTCTAGCCGAAGGTGTCGGCGAGGATCTCCTCCAGCGTGGGCTTGCCGATGACTTGGAGCTCGTAGCGGACGCGATCGACGGGGTGGCGGACGTCGATGAGACGCCGCAGGTCGATGGGGGTGGCGGCCAGGACCAAGTCGCAGTCGACGGCGTTGATGGTCTCCTCCAGCTCCGTCACCTGCTTCTCGCCGTAGCCCATGGCCGGCAATAGGTTCTCGACGTGGGGGTAGGCCTCGAAGGTCTCGGCGATGGAGCCGACGGCGTAGGGCCGCGGATCGACCAGCTCGGCAGCCCCAAAGCGACGGGCGGCCACCACGCCGGCCCCGTAGGCCATACCGCCGTGGGTCAGGGTGGGCCCGTCCTCGATGACCAGCACCCGCTTGCCCCGCACCGCATCGGGATCGGCGACGAAGATGGGGGAGGCCCCCTCGATCACCGTGGCGTCGGGCGCCACGGCGTAGATGTCCTCCCGCACCCGGGCGACGCCCTCGGCGTCGGCCGTGTCGACCTTGTTGATCAGCACCACGTCGGCCAGCGATAGATTCGCCTCGCCGGGATGGTAGCGACGGGCGTGGTCCGGACGGTGGGGATCCGCGACGACGATGTGGAGGTCAGAGCGGTAGAAGGGCAGGTCGTTGTTGCCGCCGTCCCAGACGATCACGTCGGCCTCCTCCTCGGCCCGGCGGAGGATGGGCTCGTAGTCGACGCCGGCGTAGACCACGACGCCGCGGTCGATGTGGGGCTCGTACTCCTCGCGCTCCTCGATGGTGCAGTCGTGGCGGTCGAGATCCTCGTAGCTGGCGAAGCGCTGCACCGCCTGGGCGGCCAGGTCGCCGTAGGGCATGGGATGGCGGATGACCACCACCTGCTTCCCTCTCTCCTGGAGAACGTCGCAGACCAGGCGCGTGGTCTGGCTCTTGCCGCAGCCGGTGCGCACGGCGCAGACGCTGACCAGGGGCTTCTCGCTGGTCAGCATCGTCGTCCCCGCGCCCATCAGCCGGAAGTCGGCGCCAGCGGCCAGGACCCGGGAGGCTTTGTGCATCACGTACTCGTGGGCGACGTCGGAGTAGGCGAAGACGACCTGATCGACGGCCTTCTCCTGGATCAGCGCCGCGAGGTCGGCCTCGGGATAGATGGGAATCCCCTCCGGGTAGCGCTCGCCGGCCAGCTCTGGCGGGTAGCGCCGCCCCTCGATGTTGGGGATTTGCGCAGCCGTGAAAGCGACCACCTCGTAGTCGGGGTGGTCGCGGAAGTAAGCGTTGAAGTTGTGGAAGTCGCGCCCGGCGGCTCCCATGATAATGACGCGTTGTCGACTCATAGGATGATGCCTTTCTGCACTGAACCTATACGTCGTCCTTACCCTCTTCTTCCTCCGCCACGAACGACCAGGCCAGCGGAGGCACAAGCCAGACCAAGACGCCCAGCAGGATCATGGGGACGGCGGCAGTGGGGCCGATGCCCACGGTGCGCCCCTGATCCGCAACGGCGTAGATGCCGGTCGCACAAAAGATCGTGGAAAAACAGAGCGTGACCAGCGATACGACAATCGTGCCGGTCATCCAGGACTGCTTCTTCATCGACGCCCTCCTAACGGTTTTGAAGCGACAATCATGCGAAGCGCGCCAGTAGAATCCCCAGCTCATAGAGGAGCAAGAAAGGCCCCATAATGAGGAGCATGTTGACTGGGTCGGTGGTTGGGGTGATCACCGCCGCTCCGGCAGCCGCCGCGATGACAACCACGCGGCGGGCCTTGCCGAAGCCCTGAGGGGTCGCCACGCCCAACTTGGCCAGGAAGTACATCACCAGGGGCGTCTCGAAGACCAGCCCGGCCCAGAGCAGAATCGTGCTCACGAAGGAGATGTAGTTGTTGATCGAATAACGTTGCTCGACGATGCCGGACAGGAAGCCACGCAGGAACGGCATGGCCGCGGGAATGAGGACCAGAGCGGCGAAGACGACGCCGGCGGCGAAGCTGACGGCAGCGACGGGGGCGCCCACCAGCACGTAGCGGCGCTCGTGCGGCTCCAGGCCCGGGGCCACGAAGCGGAAGAGCTGGTAGACGATGACGGGCATGGCGATCACGAAACCGACGACGATGGAGACCTTGAAGTAGACGCCCACCGACTCGGTGGGCGCGATGGCGATGGGGGTCTGCTCTCCCAGGGGGGCGACCAGAAATTGCAGCACGCGGGGGGCGAAGAACGTCCCGATCACCACCCCGACGACGAGGGCGATGGTGGCCTTGAGCAGGCGATTCCGAAGCTCCGCCAGGTGCCCCAGGATGGACATCCGGGCCTGGTCGTTCATGCGCCCTCCTCGACGTCGGGCTCGGCCTGGGCGTCAGGCCCGGCATCAGCCGCTCTCTCCACGTCGCGATCCCGCCGAGGCGCACCGGTCAGCACGTCCTCCAGGTCCCGCTGCACCTCGCGCAGGTTCACGCCGGTCGCCTCGGCTCCCTCCTCGGCCGCCTGAACCTCAGCCTGCAGCGCGGTGGTGAACTCCCGCGAGAGATCGCGCAGCTGACGCGAGTAGTGACCCAGGGTGCGGGCTATCTCCACCATCCGCTTCGGCCCGGCGACCAGGATGGCGATGAGCAGGATCAGGACGAGCTCCCACGGGCCGACGTTCAGAAAATCCACAACTACTTCCTCTTCCTAGCTCTAAGAGCCGCTCTTGGAGCCGCTCTCATGCCTGCCCGGCGGCCTCGGCGATGGCGTCTCTCTGGTCCACCAGGCTGCCCAAGACGCCGTTGACGAACCGCGGGGCGCTGTCGGAGCCGAAGCTCTTGGCCAGCTCGACGGCCTCGTTGATGGCCACCTTGACGGGGGTGCGGCCATCGATGGCGAACTCGAAGATGGCCATACGGAGGATGTTGCGATCGATGTAGGCCATCTGCTCCAGAGGCCACTCGGGCGCGTGCCGATGGATGAAGGCGTCGAGCACGTCGTGGTGCTGGAGCACGCCGCGCACCAGGTGGCGGGCGAAGTCCGCGTAGTTGGGTGGCAGTTCATTGGCCAAGAGCCGTTGGTAGAGCACGACGTCGGGCGCATGGGACGCGCAGTCGATCTCGTACAGGGCCTGCAACGCCAGAATCCGCGACTGGCGTCGCCCCTTCACCGGAACGTCCCGCTGGCCGCTCAAGGGTGATCAGGCGAAGACGACGTCCTCGATGTGCACGTCGACGGCCTGAACGTTGACGCCCACCATATCCTCGAGCGCGCGCGTGACCTCCGCCCGGATCTTGCGGCCGACGCTCAACATATTGACGTCGGGGTCGGTCATCACGTAGATCTCGACGTAGACCTGGTCGTCGACCACCTCGACCCGCACGCCACTGGCCTGCAGCAGGCGCCCCATGCCTGGCGGCGCCACCAGGCGAGCCACGCCCGGCACAGCCAACGCCGTCAGCCGAGCGGTGGTCACCAGCACCTCCGACGCAACGCTGATCTTGCCCAATTCCGCTTGTGTTTCCATGCCTCGTTCGTCCCTTTCTTTTGCCGTCAGCTGTTCACCTCTCGGCCCTCACGCTCTGGCCGGACTGGCCAGCCTTCTGCCCGGGCGGGACGTCCCGCCCGGCGGCCTTCCCACCCACGATCCGGCGACGGCAGCAGCACGTGCGTGGGCGAGTCTGGGAGGCCCACGCGGCGGTTTGCGAATCCGCCGGGAGCAACAGGTGAAAACAGGGGTATAGCTGCTCTCGCCGGAGCGGCTAGCCCTGCATCACCAGGCCGCCGTCGACGGTCAGCACCTCGCCGGTGATGAAGGAGGCCAGATCGGAGGCCAAGAAGGCCACCGCGTGGGCGATTTCCTCCGGTTGGCCCATGCGGCCCAAAGGGGTCGCCTCCACACCCCGCTGCTTCAGGTCCTCGGATAGATCGGCCGTCAGATCTGTGAGGACGAACCCGGGCGCGACGGCGTTGACGGTGATGCCGCGCGCTCCCAGTTCCTTGGCCAGGCTCTTGGTGAAGCCGATGACGCCGGCCTTGGAGGCGGCGTAGTTCGTCTGCCCACCCTGGCCGGCGATGCCGGATACCGAGCTGACGTTGACAATCCTTCCCGAGCGCTGACGCATCATCTTGCGCGCCGCGGCCTTGCAGCAGTTGAAGACCCCCTTTAAGTTGGTCCGCAGCACCACGTCCCAGTCCTCCTCGCTCATCAGCATGAGGAGCTGATCCCGCGTCGTTCCAGCGTTGTTCACAAGTATATCGATACCGTCGAAAGTGTCAATTGCCGCCTCAATGAGCTGGGCGGCCTGATTCAGGTCGCCGACGTCGGCCTGGACGGCGACGGCCTGGCCGCCCTGCCCCTCGATGGCCGCCACCACGTGGTTGGCCGCGTCGACGCTGCTGCGGTAGTTGACCACGACGCTGGCGCCGCGACGGGCCAGCTCCAGCGCGATGGCGCGCCCGATGCCGCGGGAAGCGCCGGTCACGACAGCGACTTTGCCCTGCAGATTCATGGTTTCCTCCATCGCACGTTCGTCTCAGTCGCTCTCTTCGCACCACGAACGGCTGAAGCCGTTACTACAGAATAGAACGGCTGAGGCCGCTACTACGGAATGGAACGGCTGAGGCCGTCATAGATTAGGGCCTTGCTCGCGCTGGATAGCCATAGCCAGCGTTCTCGACGGGATCTGACGATCCCTGGCGAGCGTGTGAATGGAGACGGGGTTCTGTTGGGATGGACTAGGCATCCTCGTCCTCCACGGGCAATGGCCCGGCCCCCTCGGCCAGGGCGTCGGCAGTGGCGATGCGCTCCACCGATCGATCGATGCGGCGCAGCAGGTTGGTGAGCACGTTCTTCGGCCCCACCTCGACGAAGCAGTCGACGTCCTGATTCAGAAGCCAGGTCATCGACTCGGTCCAACGGACGGGCGAGGTGAGCTGCCGCCCCAGCGCCTCGCGGATGGCGTCGGGGTCGGTCAGCGGGCGGGCGACGGCGTTGACGACGATGGGGACCTGCGGTTCCCGCAGGGGAACCTCTTCGAGACGCCGTCGAAAGGCCTCGGCGGCCTCGGCCATCAGGGGGGAGTGGGCCGCGATGCTCACGGCGAGGCGAATGGCCCGCCTGGCCCCGCGGGCCTCGGCGGCCGCCACAGCCTCCTCCAGCGCCGTCACCTGGCCGGAGATGACCACCTGGCCGGGACAGTTGTCGTTGGCCACGCCGACGTAGGCGCCGCGCTCCTCGCGGACCTCGGCGCAGGCCTCCTCCAGGGCCGCGCGCTCCAGGCCTAGGATGGCGGCCATGCCGCCCGGGTTCCGCTGGCCCGCCTCCTTCATCAGACGGCCGCGCTCGCGCACCAGGGCCAGCGCCGGTTCGAAGGCGAGGGCACCGGAGGCCACCAGGGCGCTGAACTCCCCCATGCTGTGGCCGGCCACGTAGGCGGGGGCCGGAAGGCCGCGGCGCTCCAGGGCCCGCAGGGCGGCCACGCTGGAGGTCAGGAGGGCCGGCTGGGTGTTCACCGTGTCGTCGAGGGCCTCGGCAGGCCCTTCGAAGCAGAGCTGGGACAAAAGAATGCCCAGGGTATGATCGGCCTGGGCAAAGGTATCGCGGGCTATGGGATAGGCGTCAGCCAGATCCTGCCCCATCCCCACATATTGAGAGCCCTGTCCTGGAAACAGGTAGGCGCACTTACGTGCCAATGGCTCCCTCGCTAGACTGTTAACGACAAGCGAAACCGCGCGCTGCGTCGAGCAGCGCTACTCCTCTTCGATCTTAAGCACCTGTTCGCCGCGGTACGTGCCGCAGTTCATGCACACGTGATGCGGCCGCTTCGGCTCCCCACACCAATCGCAGGTGATCAGATTGCCGGGCTTGATCTTCCACTGGCTGCTTCGCTTGCGGCCTCTCGATTTCGAAATTCTAAACTTTGGAACAGCACCCATAACTAAAGACTCCTTTTTCGATACGTCGGTATTGATCGTCCGCGTCGCGTAATTATAGAGGCCGGGGGCCTACGTGTCAAGGACAGGGAGCTGATCGCCGTGCCCTCATCCGTTCGACCGGGCTCACGCCGAAGGCTCGAGGCGAGAGGGGCACCAGACGCCAGATTCCCGGCCAGAGTCCGACCCCGAGGCGGGGTCTGCGAGCAGCAGGAAGGGCAAGCCTCTGCTCATTCCGCGGCCTCCCCGCCCGGCGACGGCTGCCCGTGCTCCGACCGGCCGGAGGAGGGCACCGCCGCTCCCTCCTGCCCCCTCTGTCTCGACTCGACGGCCCGGAGCCCGTTCTCGATGACGGTCAGGGCCCGCCTGAGATCCTCCTCCAGATCGCAGAGGACGTCGAAGGCGTACTCATCTGCCCCGGCGACGATCTTCCGCGCCTCCTGCCGGGCCTGCTCGCGGATCAGCGTCGCCTCCTCCTCGGCAGTCTTGGCGACGCTGTGCGTGGCGGCCAACTCCGCGGCCTCCTGTTGGGCGAGCTTGATGATGCGCTCGGCCTCCTCGGTGGCCTGGGCCTTGGTCCGCTCTTTCTCTCGCAGGATGCGCTCGGCGCGTCGCATCTCGTCGGGTATGGCGATGCGCATCTGATCAATCAGAGGCCAGATGCGGCGCTCGTCGACGACCCGCAGGTCGCTGAAGGGCACCCGCCGGCCCTCCTTGATGATCTCCTCCAGGCGGTCGATCAGGTGCAGGATATCCATGGCAGCCTCCGTTCTCTAGTCCCGTAGCGAGACGACGGGTACCGGCTCGTGATTCTCCTCTCGCTCGCGGCGCTTTGCCGCGAGGGCGCGGGCGACGTGGGGCGGCACCATGCCGTCAACCTCCCCGGACAGCAGGGCCACCTCTTTGACGATACTGGAGCTGAGGAACGCGTGGGTCTGCCGCGTCATCAGGCAGACGAATTCAATCTCCGGAGCCAGCTGGCGGTTGGTCAGGGCCATCTGATACTCCAGCTCGAAATCGGAGATCACGCGCAGCCCCCGCACGATGGCCTGAGCGCCGACCTCGCGAGCGAACTCCACCGTCAAGCCGCCGTAGGGGGCGACACGAACGTTGGGGAGGTCGTCCAGGGCCTCCCGCGCCAGGCTGACACGCTCCTCGACGGTGAACATAAGATCCTTGGCGGGGCGGTCATAGACCGCCACGACCAGATTCTCGAAAAGGTTCGACGCTCGCGTCGCGATGTCGATGTGGCCCAGATGAACGGGGTCAAACGTCCCGGGGTAGAGTGCCGTTCGAATCAACTGATCTCGCCTCCTCGCTCTAACAGTCGCTCCACGCGCCGAGCCAGAAGGCGATGCGCTGGATCGGCGAGCTCTGGATCGGTCTCGAAGAATCGTCGGGCGGCCTCACGGGCCTTCTCCACCAGGCGAAGGTCGGCGATGTCGGCCAGCTCCATTCTGAGGACAGCGCCCGACAACCCGGATTGGCGGGTGCCCAGGAACTCGCCGGGGCCGCGCATCTCCAGATCCTTGCGCGCCAGCTCGAAGCCATCGTTCGTGGCCTCGACCGCTTTCAGCCGCTCTCGGGCCCGTTCGGAGGACGAATCGGAGACCAACAGACAGTATGAGGCGTGCTCCCCCCGGCCCACGCGACCGCGGAACTGGTGGAGCTGCGCCAGGCCGAAGCGATCCGCCCCCTCGATGAGCATGACGGTGGCATTGGGCACGTCGATGCCCACCTCGATCACGGAGGTGGCGACCAGCACGTCCAGCTCCCCTCGCGCGAAGCGGGCCATGGTGGCCTCCTTCTCCTCGCCCGTCATCCGCCCGTGCAGCAGGCCGAGGGTGAGATCGGGGAAGATCCGCTCCTGGAGCCGCTCGTACTCCTGCACGGCGGCCTTGGCCTCCACCTTGTCCGATTCCTCGACCAGGGGGCAGATGATGAAGGCCTGACGCCCCTTCTCCACCTGGCTGCGCACGAAGGCGTAGGCCCGTGTCCGCTCGTCCGGCAGGAGCCAGCGGGTCTGCACGGGCTCCCGGCCGGGCGGCATCTCATCGATGATCGAGACGTCCAGATGGCCCCAGACCGTCAGCTGGAGGGAGCGGGGGATCGGCGTGGCGGTCATGACCAACAGATGGGGGTTATACCCCTTCTGCCGCAGGGCGCCGCGTTGACGGACCCCGAAGCGGTGTTGCTCGTCGACGACGGTCAGGACCAGCCGGTCGAAAGCCACGTCCTCCTGGATCAGGGCGTGGGTGCCGATGACGACGTCGACGGTCCCGTCGGCCAGGCCGGCGTAGACCTGCTCTCGCTCCTGCCCGGTGACGCTGCCGGTGAGCAGGGCGACGGTCACGTCCCGGTCGAGGGTCTCTTCGAGCAGACGGCTGATGGTCTGGAAGTGCTGCTCGGCCAGGATCTCGGTGGGGGCCATGAGGGCTGATTGGGCCCCGGCTGCCGCGGTGAGCGCCATGGCAGCGGTAGCCACGACCGTCTTCCCGGAGCCCACGTCGCCCTGGAGCAAGCGCGTCATGGGCTCCTCCGAACGGAGGTCATCGACGATCTGTTGGAGGGAGCAGCGCTGGGGCTGCGTCAGTTCGTAGGGCAGCCGGCCGACGAAAGCGTCCAGCACCTCATCGTCCACCGGGACGGGCTGGCCTGGCTCCGACTGCCATTCGCGTCGGACCATCAGCAGGGCCAGCTGGAGCACGAACAACTCATCGAAGGCCAGGCGCCGGCGCGCCCGCTTGAGAAGATCCTGACTGTTGGGAAAATGGGCCTGCAGAATAGCCGTCTCCAGGTCGAGCAGGCCCTCGGCCTGTTGCACGGACGTTGGCAGGTAGTCCGGCAGGCGGCGGGCCCAGTAGGTGACGGTGCGCTTCATCCGCCGCCGCATCCACCGGGCGCTGATGCCCTCGGTGAGGGGGTAGACGGGCACGATGCGGTTGGTGTGGAGCAGTTGCTCCCGCAGGGGTTCCCACTCGGGCGAGGTGAAGCAGAGCCGGCCCAGATACTCGTCGACCTCGCCGCTGACCACGATTTGCTGGCCGGGCTTGATCTTGTTGGCCAGGTAGGGCTGGTTGAACCAGGTGACCTCCACCGCCCCCGTTCCGTCGGCCAGGGTGGCCTTGAAGATCGGCTGCCCGCTGCGGGTTTTGCGCAGGTTGGCCTCGCGGACCCGGGCGATGATGGTCACCTCCTCGCCGTAGGTGAGACGATTGATGGGCTTGAGCTGCGAGTAGTCGTCGTAGCGGCGGGGCAGAAAGGTGAGCATGTCGCGAACCGTGTGGATGCCCAGCCGGGCGAACCGCTCCGAGCGCTTGGGGCCGATCCCGTGCAGTTCTGTGATCGGAGAGTCGAGGCCGGGACGCTCACTGGAGGAGGTGGTTTGCCTCGTCCGTCGCTTGGATCGCGGCGGCGACTTTTTCTGCGAGGACGACTGGGCCGGCTCGGGCCGACTGGGCCGCCGCCGGACGACACCCTGCAGGACGATGAAGGCCTCTCGCCGGGCGGTGGCGTCGGGGAGGTCGCTGTAGGTCCGCAGACGCTCGGCGATCTCCTCTATCCACGCCGAGGCGTCGGGCCCGAAGGCCACCTGGGCCTCCTGGGTCCACGTCTCGGCGTAAGACGCCAAACCACCGACGACGGCCTGATCCTGATGCTTCTCCGCCTCCAGTTCGAGGATCTTGATAAGCTTCTCGACAGGCTTTGTCGTCATCGGTTAGCGCCCACCATACCCTTCGTAGACCAGCAGGCCCATCGCGTCGGGGCCAATGTGAGAGGCCAACAGGGGGCCATAGAGCAGGACGGGCAGCTGCCCGTCCTGCGCCACGACCTCGACGTCGTCCCGCAGCATCTCGGTTTCCTCCGTCGCGTAGGGCGTGCTCTGGAGGATAGCCATCTTCTCGATGTGCGGGAACTCGTTGGCGAAATCGGCCAACTTGCCGATCGCGTCGTCGCGACCGATCACTTTCTCCATAGGAACGATTTGACCCCTTTCTACCGCCAGGGAAGGCTTGTTATCTAACATCGTGCCAAGGATCGCCTGGCTAGCGCTGATCAACCCGCTGTGCTCCAAGTAATCGAGCGTGTCGGTGGTGAGTGAGATGTAGATGCTCCGCAGCATGCCGCGAATGTGGCGGACGACGGCGCTCAAGGGCATCCCATCCTCGGCCAGCCTCGCGGCACCCTCCGCGAGGATCCCTAACCCCATGGAGAACGTCTCCGAATCGACCACGGTGATGTCGTAGCGGCCCATGAAGCTGGCTGTGGCCCGCTTCGCCTCGCGGTGCACCAGGCTGAGGCTCGCCGAGGAATGGAGCGACAGAATCTGATCCGTGCGACGGGTGACGCGGCCGTAAACGCGGCGGAAATCCCTCTCCGTCGGGCCGACGATGGTTGGTCGAACGCGCTCGCTGGCCATGCGAAGCAGCAGTTCCTCGTGATCGAGATCGATGCCATCCTTGAAAACCTCACCCTCGATCTGCACCGTCAGCGGCACGATGGTGATGTCCAGTTGCTCGGCAACCTCCGCATCGGAAATCCCTTCGTTTACCGCGGACGGCAACCGTAGAGCGCTGTCAGTGACGATATGGACCTTGGACACGGGACCTCCCAGATTACAATAAGACCCTTGACCACGGGCAACCGGCCCCGCCAGATCGCGCTATCCGGAAGGGCCAACGCTCGGGCCATAGCCTCCAAGACTCTCAGTCGATCCAAGATTGCTCCCCGGGGATTGTCACATCCCCGTCTTCAGCTTGGATCTGGCGATCCAAGCCGAGCAAATTTGGTCTACTGAGTCTACTCTATTGAGACAATGTAGTGATAATGAGGCTGTCCGCCCGGAATGACCTCGATGTCCTGCTCGGGCCAGTCCTCCTGCAGAAGAGCGACCAGTTCCTCAGCCTCCTCCTCGCTAACGTCCTCACCGTAATAGAGGGTGATAATCTCAGCCTCCTCCGAGCCTACGTCGCGGAGCACCTGGCGGGTCACCGCCTCGATCGTGTCACCGCTGGCCGCCAGGTCCCCATCGTGGAGGCCAATCACCTCTCCATCAGAGACATTGACGCCGTTGACGGTCGCCGACCGGGTGGCCAGCGTGATCTCGACCGTCTCCACGTCGCCCATGGCCCGCTTCATCGCCTCGACGTTCGGCTCCAGATCGGCCTGATAGTTGAGGGCCAGCAGCGCCGCGACGCCCTCCGGCACGAAGCGGCTGGGGACGACGGACACGGTCTTGTCCGTCAGCTCACGGGCCTGCTCCGCCGCCATGATGACGTTGCTGTTGTTCGGCAGCACGACGACCTGTTCGTTCGGGAGGTTCTCGATCGCCTCCAGGAGGTCCTTGGTGCTGGGGTTCATCGTCTGGCCGCCGCGAACGATGGCGCTGACGCCGAGGCTCCGGAAGACGCGGGCCAAACCATCCCCAGGGACGACGGTCACGACGCCGATCTCGGTGACGTCTTGCTCCTTCGAAGAGGGCGCCGCTCTGGCCGCGGGTAGCTCCCGGTCGACGATGAAGTCTTGGTACTGAGCCTGCATATCCTCCACCACGACGTCGCGCAAGGACCCCCTGCTGGCCCCGTAGCTGATCGGCTCGCCAGGATCGGACACGTGGACGTGGACCTTGACCGTCGTGGGATCACCGACCACCAGGGGACAATCGCCCATACTTGAGATCTGCCTTCGAATACCGTCCACGTCGAGGTCGTCGCCCACGAGCAGGAACTGCACGTCGTAGGCGTAGCCCACGTCGCCGTGGAGCTCCCCCTTCTCGATCAAATCCACCGAATCGGTCAGTCGGACGTCGTCCGCAACAGGTTCGCCACGCATATATCGCAACATGCCCTCCAGAATAATGAACAAGCCCTGCCCGCCAGCGTCTACCACACCAGCCTCCTCAAGGACAGGCAGGAGAGAGGGGGTGAGTACAACAGTCTCGTGGGCAGCAAAGGCAATTCGCTCCAAGACGGCTACCAGGTTATCCGTCTCCTGGGCGGCATCCTCTGCCGCATCCGCCACCGCTCTGGCGACGGTGAGGATGGTCCCCTCAACGGGTTTGACCACCCCCTTGTACGCCGTCGCCGAGGCCTCCCGACAGGCCTCGGCCAGATCCTCGGCTCGGAAGACGTCCTTCTGGTCCAAGCTTCGGGCAAAGCCACGCCATATCTGGGAAAGAATGACGCCGGAGTTGCCCCGGGCACCCATAAGGGCGCCGTGGGCCATTTGACGCGCTACCTTCCCCACGTTGCGATCGGGCATATCCTCAATCTCGGCCCACGCCGAGCGCATGGTGAGGACCATGTTCGTGCCGGTGTCTCCGTCCGGGACCGGGTACACGTTGAGCGCGTTGATGGCAGCTTGATGGTGCTGAAGCCACGCCAACCCAGCTTTGACCAAACGCTTAAACCCCGGCCCGTCCACGACGTAGCGCGGCTGCGAACGGGCCTGTTCTGTTTTCTTATCCTCTGCAGTCAACCCAGCTCTCCCTCGGCATGCTGAACGTCTCAAAACACAGTCGCCGCAACCCGTCAATCGACATCGCTGATACGCAAGCCATCGACGTGTACGTTGACCTCCGCGACCGGTACACCCAGGGCTCGCTCCACGCTGAACTTCACGACGTTCATGACGCTGCGGGCCACGGCAGCGATACGCGTTCCATACTCAATGATCACGTAGACGTCGATGACGATGCGTCCATCGCGAACGTCGACCTCGACGCCCCGCTTTCTCTCCGAAGAAAGCGCTGTGGCAATGCCCGTCGCCAGGTCCTTAGACGAGGTCCCGACGACGCCGTAGCAGGATCGGACAGCATCGTCCACGATGCTGGCGATAGCGGTCGGCGACACGTCGATCCGACCACGGTACTCGACCTCCGGCATGCTTCCTCCTTACGTTCAACTCACTGACGTGTGCCGTTGGCACACATGCTCACCGCACGTACTGCGCCCGTGCGCAGCAGTCCCGGCACTCGCAGCACTCACAGCCCTCGAATTCCCCAACCCTCGCGTATAACGAGGGCCCGCGACGGGAAGACAGATCGCTTCAGCCCCCAAGACCCTCACGCCTGTGCGACAAAACCCGGATAGTTGCGCGAAAGCCCTGCTCAACGTATAATTATGTGTCGATGCTAGAAGCACCCGCCAGGCATCATCCGTCGTGAGAAACGAAACAGAACCGCCCCGACATAGTGGGCTGTTCTGACTGATAACAAAGGGTATTGGAGGAGAAATCAATGGCGAAATGTGAAATCTGCGGTAAAGGCACAAGCTTTGGACACAATATCCCTCGCTCGAAGAAGAGGACGAAGCGTCAGTTCAGTTCCAACGTCCAGCGCAAGCGCGTGATGATCGACGGCGAGATGCGCCGGGTCTATATCTGCACGCGATGCCTGCGCACGCTGGAAAAAAGGGCACAGTAGACAAAAAGAGGGCATAACGTCCTAGATCAACTCCACACTCATCACGGATCCTCTGCCCCCTTGTTCGAGGGGGCTTCGTTTTCATCCCACAGCCGGCCGCAGGGAGGACTTTGTCCCATCAACCTAGCATGATACATCGGATTGCATAGAAAATCAAGAAATACAGACTGGTTGGTTGAATCACCTGGGCAGTTGTGGTACAATGGGCAGCAGAGGTTGGAAACCCAACAGACGATCTGCTTCCATCGACCAATGTGGCAAGAGATGTTTCTAGCGTACCAAGCATATAGAGGATAGCCAATAAACGACATGGCGGAGACGAGAATAGGTTCCAACGACTGGCTGAACCCCTTGATTAACCCGATGATCATGAATGAGCTGACCGCTTCCCTACGCGAGGGCACGGAGGACGGGTATCGACTTGAGGTCCCGTCGACGCTCCCCATTCTGCCGCTCCGCGGCCTGGTCATCTACCCCATGACGGCGGTCCCGATCCGCGTCGCTCAGCCGCGCTCGGTGCGGCTGGTCGATGACGCCGTAAGCGAGAACAAGATCATCGGTCTCGTGGCCAGCCGAGACCCCGAGATCGAGACACCGGGACAGGACGACGTCTTCCGCGTGGGGACGGCAGCAGCGGTCCACAGGCTCGCCAAGGCGCCGGACGGAACCCTGACCTTGATCGTGCAGGGTCTGGTGCGCATCCGTATCCAGGCGTTCATCGAGGAATACCCCTACCTCATGGCCCGCATCCGGTCGATCCCCGAGAACACGGAATCGTCGCTGGAGGTCGAGGCGCTGCGACGGAGCGTGATCCAGCACTTCCGCCGTCTGATCGAGCTTTCGTCCACCATTCCCGATGAGATGGGCTCGATCCTCTCCGACGTCAACGACCCGCTGCAGATCACGTACGCGATCGCCAACCAGATCGACACAGAGCTCGAAGAGGCCCAAGAGCTGCTGGAGATGAACGAACTGACCAACAAGATGCACCGCCTGCTCAACATCATGAGTCAGGAGGTGGAGGTCCTCGAGCTGGGCCGGAAGATCAAGAGCGAAGCTCAGTCCGAGATGCAGCAGAGGCAGCGGGAGTACTTCCTCCGCGAACAGAAGAAGGCCATCCAGCGAGAGCTGGGCGAGGGCGACGAGCAGATGGAGGTGGAGGAGTTCCGCCGCAAGATCGAGGCCTCGAACATGCCGGAGGAGGCAGAACAGGAGGCCAAGCGCGAGCTGGAACGACTCAGCCGGGTGCCTACCGCCTCGCCCGAGTACAGCGTGGTTCGCACCTATCTGGACTGGTTGACCACGCTCCCCTGGGACGTCCAGACGGAGGACAATCTGGACATCAAGCACGCTCGCCACGTCCTCGACGAGGATCACTACGACCTGGAGGACATCAAGGAGCGGATCCTCGAGTTCCTGGCCGTGCGGAAGCTGCGGGACGAACGGAAGGAGGAGCTTGAGGCGCGAAAGACGGACGACTACATCCGAAGGGAACGCGAGGGCGTCATCCTCTGCTTCGTCGGACCGCCCGGGACCGGAAAGACGAGCCTGGGTCAGTCGATCGCCCGCGCGCTGGGTCGCAAGTTCGTCCGTCAGTCCCTGGGCGGCGTCCGCGACGAAGCCGAGATCCGCGGGCACCGGCGCACCTACATCGGGGCGCTGCCCGGACGCATCATCCAGGCCCTACGGCGGATCGAGTCGAAGAACCCCGTCTTTATGATCGACGAGGTAGACAAGCTGGGCAAGGACTTCCGAGGGGACCCGGCATCAGCCCTGCTGGAGGTGCTGGACCCCGAGCAGAACTCGGAGTTCCGAGACCATTACCTGGACGTGCCCTTCGACTTATCGCAGGTGATGTTCATCACCACGGCGAACCTCCTGGAGCCGATCCCGGCCCCGCTTCGCGACCGTATGGAGATCCTGAAGCTCTCGGGCTACACGGAGACCGAAAAGGTGCGCATCGCTCAGGGGTACTTGATCCCGCGCCAACTGCGGGAGAACGGTCTGTGGGCCGAGGAGTTGAGCTTCGACGCTGAGGCCCTGTGCATGATGATTCAGGACTACACCCGCGAGGCCGGCGTGCGCAACCTGGAGCGGGAGATCGGCAAGATCTGCCGCAAGGTCGTCACACGCATCGCCGAGGGGGACGAGGAACCGATCGAGATAGTACCGGATAACGTGGCCGATTTTCTGGGCCCCCGCCGCTTCTTCCCAGACACAGCGCTGCGCACCCAGGTGCCGGGCGTCGCCACCGGTCTGGGCGTGACCGTGGCCGGAGGGGACCTGCTCTTCTGTGAGGCCACGAAGATGGCCGGGAACAAGGGCTTCACCGTCACCGGGCAGCTGGGCGACGTGATGAAGGAATCGGCGGAGGCCGCGCTGAGCTACGTGCGCTCCAAGGCAGCGGAGCTGGGCATCCGCGAGGACATCTTCGAGGAGATCGACATCCACGTCCACGTCCCGAAGGGCTCGGTACCCAAGGACGGGCCCTCGGCGGGCATCACCATCGCCACCGCCCTGGCGTCGCTGTTGAGCGGCCGCCGGGTGCGCGGCGACGTGGGAATGACCGGGGAGATCACGCTTCGCGGTCAGGTCCTCCCCGTGGGGGGGATCAAGATGAAGGCCCTGGCGGCGCACCGAGCCGGCCTGGAGACCGTCATTCTGCCGCAGCGGAATGAGAAAGATCTCGAGGACGTGCCCGAGGAAGTCCTGGAGGACCTGACCATCGTTCTGGTGGACCGGATCGACGAGGTCTTCGAGACCGCCCTGGATCCGGTCGAGAGTGTATAGGCAGAAGCAACCCGACCATGGAGACCATCGTCGTTGTAGATGATGACAGAGTCTTCAGAGAGCTGCTCACAACCGTGCTTCGACTGGAGGGCTACCGAGCGGTGGTGAAGACCAGGCCGGACGAGGTGATCCCGACGGTGCGCGAAGAGAAACCAGCGCTGGTGCTGATGGACTTTCACATCCACAACCATGACACGCTGGGCGCCCTGCAGGCGCTGAAGCAGGACGAAGCGCTAAGCGACATCCCGGTGGTGATGACGTCGGGCATGGACCACGCTCAAGAGTGTCGCGACGCCGGCGCCGATGCCTTCGTCCTCAAGCCGTTCCGCCCCTCCGAGATGATGGACAGGATCAACGACCTGATCCAAGCGCGAGCGTGACGGTCTCGACGTAAAGGCGGTTCTCTGACCAGCCCGATCTCCTGCTGCGCCAGACGTCGTCTGCGCGCGGGTGACGTCTCTTCAGGGGGATTTACAGCTCTCGCGTCTCCAGCCAGGCCTCAGAGGCCTGGTCGGTCTCGGTGCTGCGGTGGAGCAGGTAGTCGAAGACTCGTCGGTTCTTCCCCTCTTTAGGACCCTCATTCCTCCCCTCAGCTCTTCACGGAGCCCGCCTTGGACACCTGTGTCGTCGCAGGCACGCTCTGGAAGAGCACCCGACACGCAAGCACCATCAGGACCACCTCCCCCAACAGCCACAGCAGCTGGAAACCGATCTGAGTTACCTGTAGATGTACGCCGTTGACGCTGCTCAGATGCACCATTAGGCTGAGTGCCAGGAAATTGCGCAACCCGTGGAGCGCGATGGTGACCACCACGCTTTCGGTCCGCCAGTAAGCGTAGCCCAGCAGAAAGCCGCCAAACCAGACCTGACTGAATCGGCCGAGGACGGCCGGGGTCCATCCATAGTCGCGCAAAGCCGAGGGCAGGTGGAGCGAGGCGAAGAGGAGCGTGGCGACGAGCACACCACGGAGGCCCCAGGCCTCCTGGAGGCGGGTCTGGATGTAACCTCGGCTGACGATCTCCTCCCACAGAGCGATGATGAGGACGTCCACGGCGAGATCTCCGGCGAGGGATCCGACCGTCCCCGGTGTGAAGGGCGGCACCTGCAACAGCATACCCTCCAGACGGAGAGCAGGCAGCCGCCCGCCAAACCCCAGGGCAGCGAAGACCGAGACGAGGAGCACTGAACGCCACGGCCTGGTCAGCGTGCCAAGGCCAAGGCCTTCCGGGCCCCTTCGATCGACCCTGGCGTTGAGGAAGATAGCCAGCGGCATCACGGTGGCGATGGGGTGGAGGGGCACGACATCCAGCTCGTAGGCCAGCACGAGGGGGATCTGGGCCAGGTAGACGGCCAAGGGCCCTAGCACCTGTCCCTTCATAGACCTCGTCATCACCACTTCAGCCTCCTTTCTTCTGACAGGGTGAGACCCGCCCCGCCGACTGTGATCATGATGACTATGATAGCAGCATCTTGAAGGTTCTGCATCGGCAAGACCTCGCCCTGAAACGCGCCAGGCCTCGTGGTTTTCCACAATAGCTGACCGGGTGCGGCATCAGAGAGATCCGCGGTTCCCCTCGTAGCGAACACCCACAGGCCGGCGTGTACGGCTTCTACCGATGCGCCCGCTCCGAGGGTGGGCTATGATGATGGCGACCACTTCTTGCTGAGGGGGCAGAGCAGCCGGGCCCGGGCTGCTCTGCCCTCCATCGCCCTGCGTAGAATAGGCCGTTTCCAAGTCAAGGAGAGTGAAAGGAGGCCAAGTCACGTCCAATTGACGATACAGGAGAGACCGCACGGTGCTGTATCTGAGTAGCCCACCTGGCGCTAACCTATGAGGAGGAGACCTATGCTTAGCAGAAGACGGACTGTCATCCTGGTCTCGGTCATGACCGTATTCACCCTGCTGACAGCATGCGCACAGCCAACGCCGGAGGTGATCGAGAAGACGGTAGTGATCACGAAGGAGGTCGTGAAAGAGGGGGAGGCGGTGGTGGAGACGGCGGTGGTCACCGCCACGCCAGAGCCGGAACCAACGGAGGAGCCGCTGAGCCGAATCTCGCCTGACTTCAAGAGCGAGGACACGTACATGGTCGTCACCGGCGCTGGAGAGCCAGAGACCCTGGATCCAGCCTGGACGTACGAGACGGCCGGGAGCGGCGTCGAGAACAACCTCTATGAGAGCCTGGTCTGGTTCAAGAAAGATCAGACGGAGACGTTCGTGCCTATGCTGGCCACCGACTGGGAGGTCAACGAGGCCGGCGACGTGTGGACGTTCAGCATCCGCGAGGACGTCACGTTCCACGACGGGGGGACGCTGGAGCCTCACGACGTGGCCTATTCGCTGCAGCGGGCGCTGCTCCAGGATCGTACCGACGGCCCCCACTGGATGACGCTGGAGGCCTTCTTCGGGCTGTATACGATCAAGGACCTGGCTACGTCGATCGCCGGCGTCGAGTCCTTCGAGGACGTCTCCGACGCTGACCTGGTCGAGACGTGCGAAAGGGTGAAGGACGCCGTCAGCGCCGATGACGAGGCGGGGACAGTCACCTACAAGCTGAATCGCGCGACGCCCTGGTTTCTGGCCATGCTGACCAACTCATTTATGGGAGCCGTGGTGGACGAAGAGTGGATGGTGGAGAACGGCGCCTGGGACGGTGACTGCGCCACCTGGACGCAGTGGCACGATCCCGCGCCAGAGGACACGATCCTGTTCAATCGAGCCAACGGCACGGGCCCCTACATGTTGGACCAATGGACGCCGGGCGAGGAGATCATCCTGGTGGCGAACAACGACTACTGGCGAGAGGAACCGCCCTGGGAAGGTGGCCCCAGCGGCCCCCCGCAGATCCAGCGGGTCGTGATCAGGAACGTGAACGAGTGGGGCACGCGGCTGGCTATGTTCGAGGCGGGAGACGCCGACTGGATCTACGTGCCGGAGCAGTATCGCCCTCAGCTGGAGCCCTATTTCCAGACTGTCTGCTATCCGGATGGTCACTGCGAGGAGGGCAACCCGGAGGGATACATCCAGGTGCACCGAGACCTGCCGAGGCCGGTGATGACCCCAGCCCAGATGAACTGGAACATCAACACCGAGGGCGGCAATCCCTTCATCGGCAGCGGCGAGCTGGACGGCAACGGTATCCCGCCGGACTTCTTCTCCGACATCCACGTGCGCAAAGGGTTCAACTACTGCTTCGACTTCCAGGCGATGATCGAAGAGGCGTTGAACGGCGAGGGCATCCAGGCTCAGGGGCCCATTATCCGCGGCATGATGGGCTACCTGGAGGGCGAGGATCCGCTGTACTCGTACGATCCGGCCAAGTGTGAGGAGGAGCTTAAGCAGGCTTGGGACGGTCAGGTGTGGGAGAACGGTTTTTACTTCCAGATGGCGTACAACACCGGGAATGCCACCCGGCGTCTGTCATCGGAGATCCTGAAGGCGGGTCTGGAGGCCATCAACCCCAAGTTCCAGGTGGCGGTAGTCAGTATGCCGTGGCCGGTGCTTCTCAGCACACGCCGACAGGGGAAGCTGCCGATCTACGTCGGCGGATGGCTGGAGGACTTCCACGATCCCCATAACTGGGTCCATCCCTTCCTGCACTCCCAGGGGGCTTACGGGCGGGTGACCAACCTGCCGGACGATCTCGCTGCCGAGTTCGACGCCATGATCGAGGAGGCCGCGTCCTACACGGCGGTCGAGAAGCGCCGACCGATCTACGAGGCGATCCAACGGAAGGCCCAGGAGGAAGCCGTCAACATCTGGCTGTATCAGAACATCGCCCGCCATCACTTCCAGACCTGGATCGAGGACTGGTACTACAATCCAGCCTACTCGCAGGGATCGTACTCCTATATCTACGCCTGGTCGAAGGAGGTACCGTAGCATCCGGGGAAGCAACAGACCCTCAGCGGCGTGAAGGCCCGAGGGTCTGCCTTCCCTCCGAGACATCGTGGAGGAGGCCACCCCCATGATTGCATACATCATCCGACGCCTGCTGATCCTGCCGATCATCGTGCTCGGTGTCACCGTGCTGATCTTCGGCATGCTCTCCCAGCTCACGGCGTACGAACGGGCGTCCCTTTACGTGAAGGACATCCCAAAACGGCAGGGAGCCATGGACGAGATCATCGAGAAGTATGGGCTCGACGACCCGATCCACGTCCAGTATTGGAGGTGGCTGGTCGGACAGCGGGTCGAGCCCACAGGCGAGATCAAGGGAGGGCTTCTACGGGGGAATCTGGGCTGGTCGAAGACCGGCAAGAGCTCGGTGGCGGACGTGATCGGACGGCGCCTCCCGGCGACGGCGGAGCTGGCGCTCTGGGCGGCGGTTCCTTTGATAGGCGGCGGCATCTGGCTAGGCGTGGTAGCGGCGGTCAATCACAACAAGATGATCGACCAGCTGCTGCGCGTGATCAGCATCGTCGGCTGGTCGATCCCCACCTTCGTCTTCGGGCTGACGGTGATGATGGTCTTCTACGCCCGGCTGGGCTGGTTCCCACCGGGTCGACTGTCCGACTGGGCCCTGGAGGTGGTACAGTCGGACGCCTTTCGCCGTTACACGCAGATGAACACCCTGGACGCGATCCTGAACCTGCGGCTCGACGTCTTTCTGGACGCGCTGAAGCACCTGGTGCTGCCGGTGACCACCTTGGCCTACCTGAGCTGGGCCTATCTGCTGCGGGTGACGCGCTCCTCGATGTTGGACACCCTGCGCCAGGACTACGTCACCACGGCACGCTCCAAAGGGTTGAGCGAGCGGCTGGTGATCCGCGTCCACGCGCTGCCCAACGCCTTGATCCCCGTGGTGACCGTCAGCGGGCTGACCCTGGTCGGCCTCCTGAACGGCGTGGTGATCACGGAGACGGTGTTTAACTATCCCGGCATGGGCTCGTTCCTATCGGAAGCAGCCCTCTCTCTGGACATTGTGTCGGTCCTGGGGGTTACGCTGGTAAGCAGCCTGATCCTCGTCTGCGGGAACCTGATCGTCGACGTCCTGTACGGATGGATCGACCCGCGCATTCGGCTGCAATAGCTGGCGGAGAAGGAGGCGGTATGCGCAGACGCAGCATGCTCCAGGTACTAAGGAAGCTGGTGGGCAATCCGACGTCGCTGGCCGGCCTGGTCCTCCTGGTCGTCTTCGCCGCTGTCGCAGCGGCGGCCCCGTGGATCGCCCCGGTGCCGGAGACGTCCCGAAATCCGTACATGATTCCTCGCGACGGTTTCAGCTCCACGCCTCGCCCTCCGGCTGAGGACCATCCTCTGGGGACGACGGAGGGGCAGTACGATATCCTCTACGGGGTGGTGTGGGGGACCCGCACGGCATTCCGGGTTGGCGTGATGATCGCCCTGTTCACGACGCTGATTGGGGTGACTGTCGGTTCGATGGCAGCGTTCTATGGCGGGGTGGTCGACGAGGTCCTGATGCGGATGACGGAGATCTTCCAGGCGTTCCCGTTCCTGCTGGCGGCCATCACGATGACGTCGGTGCTGCAGACGATCTATGGCCGCCGGGCAGCCGGCGCTCTGATGGTCGTAGCCAAAGGGATGGCTCTGTTCGCCTTCGGTCACAATCCGACTCAACCGGTCGATCCGATACAGCTTCGTATCCTCACCGGGATGCTGGCGATCACCCTGTTCGGGTGGATGACGTACGCCCGTGTGATCCGGGGCAGCATCCTGGCGGTGAAGAGGAAGGAATATGCCATGGCAGCCCAGGCGATCGGGGCCGGCAACATGCGCATTCTCTTCCGCCACCTGCTGCCCAACGCCATCTTTCCCGTCATCGTGATCGCCTCGATGCGCATCGGGTCTTACGTCCTGACCTTCGCGGCCCTCAGCTTCTTGGGACTGGGCGCGCAGCTAGGGTACGCGGACTGGGGGCAGATGATCAGCCTGGCGCGGAACTGGATTCCATCGCTGGCCGATCACTGGCATATCGTGGTGTTCCCCGGCGCGGCCATCGTTCTCTTTGTCCTGGCCTGGAACCTGGTCGGGGATATCCTGCGCGATATCTTTGATCCGCGGATGCGCGTCCAAGGCATCGGGTGACCGCTTGCCCGGGCGAGAGACCACCGCTGTCGCAGCCTCGAGGGTGGTCTGTGGCGGTGGAGAAGCGCCATCCGACGCCCCCGAGACGGTGGCTGCGAGCACACACTGCGGTGACAGCCGACTTGGCGCGGAATACGTCAGGTGCCACCGGTTTCGAAGAATCAGCTTCTGGAAGCCGTTCTGGATCAACCAGCGGTCAATCCGCGACAATTCGTTAGCGAAAGGCCGTCGGTGAAAGCTGGTGATTACCCAACATCTCACCGCGGAGACGCAGAGAGCGCAGAGACAGGAAGGTAAATGCCCCAAACTCTGCGCCCTCCACGCCTCTGCGGTGGGAAAACCGGTTCACCAGCAGCCTGTCGGCACATGTGGGTGATCACCAGGGTGAAAGGGGTTGATGCGGGCGGGTGACTGTGCTATACTGGTGCCAGGAGCGTTTCGACGCCCCCGAGACAGTGGCTGCGAGCAGATACGGGAGGGGCACCGCGGGGATGAAGCAGATCGAGCACCCATCCGAGGCGAAGCTGAACGCCCTCTACCGGCTGGGGCAGCAGCTGATCCTGCTGCACGATGAGGAAGCGATCGCCGAGACCGTCCTGGAGATCGCCGAGGACGTTCTGGACTTCGGCGACAGCGAGTTTCTGCTGGTGGACGAGCCCAACCAGGCGTTGTTCGTCAGTGCCCACCGAGGGGAGCTCCGCGTAGCGCGGGACCTGCGACTTCCCCTGGACGGGGAGGAGGGCATCGCCGCCGCGGCTGCCCGCCGCGGTCAACCGGTGTACGTCCCCAACGTCGCTGACGAGCCTCGCTACGTGGCGGCTGGCTTCGCCGCCGCATCCGAGCTGGCCGTGCCGGTCCAGACCGAGGGCCGGCTGCTTGGCGTGATCAACGTGGAGAGCGGCAAGCCAAACGCCTACACCTCCGCCGACGCGAAGCTCCTGTCCACGCTGGCGTCCCAGGCCGCATTGGCGCTGGAGAACGCTCGCCACCATGCCCAAGAGCGCCGTCAGATGGAGCAGATGGCGGCCATCAACCGCACCGCTCGTCAGATCAGCAGCAGCCTCGACCTCCGGGAGACGTTGGACGGCATCGTGGAAGCTGCCTATGAGTTAATCCCCTGCGCCCTGGCCGAGATCAGCCTCTGGAACGGGGAAGAGCAGACCCTGACCCTTCAAGCCCTGCGTTGCGAGCCGGAGCGCGCGTTTCCCATCGGAAAAAGCTATCCACCGGGAGAAGGCTTTACGGGCCAGCTGGTGCGCCAGGAGAGACCGCTGCTGGTGCCAGACGTAGCAGCCTGCGAGGACATCCAGGCCGACCTCCTGCCAGGAGAGCTGCCTTTCGAGACCTATCTCGGTGTGCCGCTGATCGCCGGCGACGAGTTGATCGGCACCCTGGTCCTGGTCGACGATCAGGCCGGTCGTTTCGCTCAAAACGACCTGGCCCTGCTGGAGAGCCTGGCAGCGCAGGCGGCCGTCGCCATCCGAAACGCCAGCCTGTACGAGAAGCTCGTGCGCCGACACCGCGAGCTCGTGGCCCTGAACGCCGTCGCCGCCGCCACCAATCGCGCCATACGTCTGGAGGCACTCCTCGCCGATGCGGTGGGCCGGGTCGTCGGCTGCATCGAGGCGGACGGCGGGGGGATCCGGTTGCTCGATCCAACGACGGGCACGCTCTCCCTCTCGGTCACCCAGGGGCTTTCTGAGACTTACGTCGCCGAGGTCCACGATCTTCACCTGGGCGAGGGGATCGTGGGCGACGTGGCTTTGACCGGTGAGCCGACCCTGCTGGCCGACATGCGGGAGGACCCACGGACACCATCCGAGATCCTCGCTCCGTTGAAGAGAGAGGGTATCCGTTCCTTCGCCGTCGTGCCCCTTCGCTCACAGGAGGAGGTCGTCGGCACCCTCGGCGTCGTTTCCAAGACGGCCGGGGCCTTCGGACCGGCCGACGTCGATCTGCTGACAGCTATGGGCCACCAGATCGGTATTGCCATCGCCAACGCGAGGCTGCGCCAGGAGGCCGTGGACGCGGAGCGGCTGGCCGCTGTCGGTCGGGTGGCAGCCAGCGTGGCCCACGAATTGCGCAGCCCTCTGGGCGGCATGATGCGCAGCGCGGAGTTCCTGGCGCGACCGGAGCTCTCGGCGTCCACGCGTCAAAAACTGAGCCGTGCGATCGTGGCGATGGCCCGGCGGTTGATTAACACCTCGCAAGAGCTGCTCGACTATATCCGAGGGGGACGCATGGCGCTGCATCGCGTGCCCTGCTCACTGCCCGATTTCCTGGAGGAGGTGCTGGAGGTGCTCCGAGTCGACTTCAGCGACCGGGGCATCGCGGTGGAGACGGCGTGGGGCTATCGGGGGAGGATACGTATGGACCCCGACCGAATGGCGCAGGTCGTGTATAACATCGCCGCCAACGCGCGAGACGCGATGTCACACGGCGGTCAGCTCGCCGTCTCGACGGAACGGACAGGCGAGGCGGTCGAGCTGCGCTTCACGGACAGCGGACCGGGCGTGCCAGAGGAGCTGAGGGAGCGGATCTTCGAGCCCTTCGTCTCCTACGGCAAGCAGGAGGGAGCTGGTCTGGGACTGGCCGTCGCAGAGCGCATTGTGGAGGAACACGGCGGGAGCATTGAGGTCGAGAGCCCGGGGGCCGGTGGGGCCACATTCATCGTGCGGCTTCCCCTCGATGGAGAGAGTCGAGAGAGCATCTAGGACGCACGCTCCTCTGGCTCGAGCCACCCATGCTGCATCGCTCGCACGACCGCCTCGGTGCGGGAGCAGACCCCGAGCTTGTCATAGATGTGCGTGAGGTGCGCCTCCACCGTGCGCACGCTGATGTCGAGCCGCTGGGCGATCTCGCGGTTGGTGAGGCCGCCGGCTACCAGCTCTAGCACCTCCAGCTCCCTACCCGTGAGGGGGGAGAGCTCCTCCTCAATCGCTTCCTCGCCGGTCAGATAGCGCACCACGACGGAGGCGACCGCCGGGGGAAGCACAGATTCACCGCGGGCCACGGCACGAATGGCGTTCAACAACTCACCGAGATCGACGGTCTTGGGCAGATAGCCCGTCGCCCCGGCCTTGAGGAGATCGATGACATACTGGTCCTCCTCACGAGCCGTGAGGACCAAGACGCGACATTCCGGGACGGCCTCGGCGATGCGCCGGGTGGCCTCCAGGCCGTTGAGATGAGGCATGGCGATGTCCATGACCACCACGTCGGGGCGAAGCTGGCGCGCCAGCCTGACCGCCTCGACGCCGGTCCCCACCTGTCCGACGACGCGCATGTCCGATTGATGGTCGATAATCTCGGCTGTGGCCTCCCGGACGACGGCGTGATCCTCCGCCAGGAGGACGGTGATCGCTTCTCCCATCGGCCCCTCCGCTGATCCGTCAGGCGCCCTCCCTCACGATACCAGTATATCATATTTGGACGAGGGAAGTCAATGCGCACATTCATCGCTTATGGCCGGGATTTGGCAATCCCTGGCGAGCGTGCGGACTCTGACGAGCATGCGGGCCCTGGCGGGCACGTGGGTGATTGTGTCGTCCCGGTGGCGGTGGACTTCCGCCGTCGTGTGCTGAGGTTTGGTATCAGACCGCGCGGAAGGTGGCGCGGAGCGTGGGCAGGTCGACGGCCACGACCTGGACCGTCACGGGGTCATTCAGAGAACAGCCGCGCGGCAGGTGGACCGCCGGCTCCAGCTCCAGCTCTGGGATCATGATCTTGCCTCGTCCATCCCATCGGTCGACCAACACGCCGTCGCCCCGCCACTGGGGGTTCTGGAGGAGATAGACGAGGGTCCAGTGCTCCTGCGCCAGGCGCTGGGCGTAGCTGACGTCCCCTGCCACGGCCTGCGCCGCGCCGATCCGCTCCATCAGCTCCTGAGTGTCCAGCAGTTCCTCACCGCGCAGGTGGGCGCGCAGCTGCTGATGGACCACCAGGTCGAGATAGCGGCGGAGGGGGCTGGTGGCCTGGACGTAGCGGTCGAGCCCCAACCCGGCGTGGCGGCCGGGGCTGCTGCTGTACTCGCTGCGGCTCATATGGCGACGCAG
Source organism: uncultured Anaerolineales bacterium (assembly GCA_964514285.1). Classification (GTDB taxonomy): domain Bacteria; phylum Chloroflexota; class Anaerolineae; order B4-G1; family B4-G1; genus SKLM01. The sequence continues at coordinate 31,231 of CAZEQC010000038.1, forward strand.
CTCGAACATGCCGGCCAGGTCGTCGGGCCGCTCGTCAGTGTCCGGTGGGACCTGGGTGGCGTAGGGGAGGGGTATCTCCTCATCGGCGGCGAAACCGGCCGTCGCCTCCCCGGCCATGAGCATCGCCTCGCGCACCAGGGCGCGGCTTCGCAACGGGGGCAGAGGATCGATGACCACCTGCCCGTCGACGACGCGCACTTTTACCTCCGGGAGGTCGATGCGCACGGCACCGTTCTCGTAGCGCCGGGCCTGGGACTGCTGGGCCAGCCGGTGAAGGTCGCTCAACGGCGGCTCGTCCAGGCGCTGCTCGGCCTGATCATAGGTCAACCGCGTGACGCGCACGTAGCTGGGCACGACCTCCATGCCGGTGACCTCGGCGCCCTCGCCCAGGTCGAGGGCGAAGGAGAGGGCGGGGGAGACCTCCGAGAGGCCCATGCCCAGCCGTCGGGCCGCCTGCGGCGGCAGCATGGGCACCTTGCCGTCGGGGAGGTAGAGGGTGGATCCTCGCGCGCGGGCCTCCAGGTCGACCGGGCTGTCCGGCGGGACCAAGGCGGCGATGTCGGCCACGTGAACCCAGAGCCGTCGGTGCTCGCCGTTGGCCTCCAGGCTGATGGCGTCGTCGGGGTCGGTGCTGCCCTCGTCGTCGATAGCGAAGGCGGGCAGGTGGGTGAGGTCGACGCGCTCCTCCTCCGGGAGGGAAGGGAGCGCCAGCGAGGGCGGGGTGGTATCGAGCCCCAGGCGCTCCGGGTAGGGGACGTCGGTGTGGTCCCAGGCGCCCAGCTCCAGCAGCAGCGCGTGGGCGTTCTCCGGCGTCTCGGCGCGGCCGAGCTCGTCGAGCACACGACTATGATCCGTCCGACCCAGGGCCAGCATCTCCACGTCGGTCAGGTAGCGCTCGTCCTCGTCGGGGACAAACTCGCCAGCTTTGGCGCGCTCCAGAAAGGCCTCCCAGGCCCGGCGCTCGGCGGCGCGGGCCTCGCGATCGGCCCTCTCCTGGGCCACGGCGTCCACCCCCCGGACCACCACCTCCTGCGGCGTCCCCTCGAAGTAAAGACCGTCGACCACCCACTGCCAGGCGGCCCAGGCGGTGGCAGGTGTGTAGGCGCCGTAGGCGAGGTCGGCCAGCTCCGCCAAGGTGGTGCTGCTCCCGGCGAGGAGCTCCCAGGCCGTTTTCATCTCCCCCTCCTGCGGCGCGAGCTGATCGAGGCTCTCCAGCGGCCCGGGATGGAGGAGGTCGACGTCCTTGGGCCGGACGCGGACCGTCTCCCCATTGGGGAGGACGATGGTGAACTTCTTGCGGCTGAGAGAAGCGACGCGGGCCGGGTCGTGCTTATAGAGGACGAGACTCCCCTTCCGGAATGGACTGCGCTCTACCTTGGTTGGCACGGTTGCCTCCAGCATCTACGGCGGGACTTTGGCGCGTTGGTCGATTGAAAGCGGCAGGGGAATGCTAGCATGGGATGGGGAGACGGGCAAATGCTCGGGGCTGTTAAGAGCAGGCACAAACCCCAGGCGCATAGCTTACAAAAAATGGCAAGTTACTGCCATGCAAATTCTGTGCACGCGATGGCAAGGCGATCGCACGCACGTGCTGTACGTTCGCGCCCCATCTTGGAGGTTGTTCCTGCTGTCGACACAGGGGCGCAGCCCCCCTGCGGGCTACGATCAGACTCGTTTTGCAGCTCGCCAAGGGCTATACGGCCCATCACAGCCTGGTCTCGTGACTAGGTCAAAGACTGGTCACCGGTCTGGGTTGCGACCTGTTCGAGTGGCTGATGCGCTGGAGAGCCGTCTGATATACACTGGGAGTCGGACCGAACGGGAACCACTGAACAAGCAAGAGGAGCCACAGATGAAACAGGTTGAGCGCAGTAAGGACGAGTCTCGGGATACCACGTATTATGCGGGGGCAGGGATAGCCATCGGGGCCGCCGTTGGCATGATCTTTGGCCTGCTGCTCTTCGAGAACCTGGCGATGGGTTCCGCCATCGGCGCTGGGGTGGGCCTGGTGATAGGCGCGGTGATAGATGCGCAGATGAGTGACGGGGCAGATCCAAGCGCATGATCGGCACAATCGCACACGTCACCTTGCGGGAAAGGGGAACTGAGTGAGCAGAAGGCTGGAAGGCGAGCTTGACAGATGTCGGATGGTGGTGTAGACTAGGGTGCAGTAGTGAACCAGTCTTCAAATCGCTAGACGGTTAGCAGTAGTCAACCAGTTATGCCAACTGACAGTAGACTTGTTGTGAGCAAGCGACGAACCCGAGGAGAGCCAGTCCACCCGTCTGGGTAGGCTTGTCTCGGGCGTCTAGCCTGATAGCAAGAGCCAGTCTCCAGACGGAGACTGGCTCTTTTTTTGTGCGCGATGGATCGACATCGCGCTTTTCGTTTGTCATAGCAAACGATGGACACGATCAAGAAGGAGGTATGCTTCAATGAGTAGCACGTACAACAAAGTGGTTCTGGCCTATTCCGGCGGGCTCGATACGTCCGTCATCCTGGCCTGGCTGAAGGAGAACTACGGCTGCGAGGTGGTCACGTTCACGGCCGACCTCGGCCAGGGCGCCGACGAGCTGGAGGGGCTGGAGGAGAAGGCGCTGGCCAGCGGGGCCAGCAAGGCGTACATCGTCGACCTGCGGGATGAGTTCCTCACCGACTACGCCTTCCCCACTATGCAGTCCGGCGCCATCTACGAGCACCTCTACCTGCTGGGCACGTCGTTCGCCCGCCCGGTGACGGCGAAGAAACTGGTGGAGATCGCCGAGATCGAGGAGGCCGACGCCGTCTCCCACGGCTGCACCGGCAAGGGGAACGACCAGGTGC
>CAZEQC010000039.1:0-19809 GCA_964514285.1 uncultured Anaerolineales bacterium
CCCGATCTGATCGCCGGCCTCACCGTAGCCGTCGTGATGCTCCCCCAGGCGATGAGCTACGCCCTCATCGGCGGCCTGCCGGTGAGGATGGGGCTCTACACCGCCATCGTCGCCTCGATCATTGGCGCGTTCTGGGGTTCGTCCAACCAGCTGACGTCAGGTCCGACGAACGCTATATCCCTGCTGACGCTTTCTACCTTGCTGGGTGTCGCGGAGCCCGGGTCGGTCGAGTATCTCGCCGCCGCCGGCCTCCTTGCCGTGATGGTGGGCAGCTTCCACCTGATTATGGGATTTGCCCGCCTCGGTGTGCTCGTCAATTTCGTATCCGATTCCATGGTGGTCGGCTTTTCGACGGGAGCCGGCATCCTCATCGCCTTCCACCAGGCGGAGCACCTCCTTCACATTCCAATCACCCCCTCGCCGAGCCTTTGGGAGACCATCCCGAGCATTGTGGCCCATCTGCCGGAGACCCATTGGCCCAGTGTGGCCCTGGGCGTCGGGACCCTGCTCATCATCCTCATGCTGGAACGGATCAACCGTCGGATTCCCAGCCTTCTGATCGGTATGGTCAGTGCCGCCGCCATCGTCGCCTTGGTAGGCCCGGAGACCTATGAGATCGAGGTCGTCGGAGAGATCCCGCGCCGCCTGCCGCCCCTGGCCGAGTTTTCAGCTGTTGGCCCTGGACTGGCGCTGGACCTGTTCACCGGCGCCCTGGCGGTGGCCGCCGTCGGGTTCCTGGAGACCATGTCGATCGCCCGCGAGATTGCCGCGCACACGGGGCAGCGGCTCGATAGTAACCAGCAGTTCATCGGCGAGGGGTTGGCCAATGTCGCGTCTGGCCTCTTCTTCGGGTACCCAGCCTCGGGGTCGATCAGCCGCTCGGTCGTCAACTACAGGGCTGGAGCCAAGACCGAAGTCTCCAGTATCTTCGCGGGGCTCTTCGTTCTCGCCGGTGTCATCTTGCTCGCTCCTCTCGCCACCTACGTCCCCTTCGCGGCCCTGGGCGGGGTGTTGGTCTTCACGGGCTTGAACCTGGTGCACCGGGAGGATATCGTCGAGACTTGGCGCGCGGACAGAGCCGACCGTAACATCATGGTGTTGACGATGGCCGCCACGCTGCTAGCCCCGCTTCAGATCGCTGTCCTGGTCGGCATCGGCAGCTCCGTGATTCACTACTTGCTGACGACCACCACGCCTCGCGTTCGAGAGGTCAAGATGGACGACCGGTACCGCTACTTCTGCCCGCGGCCTGAGCGGCCGGCCTGCCCGCAGCTCGGTGTCGTGGAGATCATGGGAGACCTCTACTTCGGCGCTGTGAGCCATGTCGAGGAGCGTATCGAGGCACTGCTGGCCGAGAATCCGCGTCAGCGGTTCCTCCTGCTGCGCATGTACACCGTGGAGAACTGCGACATCAGCGGCATCCACGCTTTGGAGAGCATCGCCCGGACCTACCGCGATCGCGGTGGCGATGTCTTCTTCGTCCACGTGCAGGAGCCCGTCCTTGAGGTGATGAAGACGACCGGCTTCTACGAGTTCGTGGGAGAGGATCATCTCCTCGACCCCGACCACGCCATCGACTACCTCTTCCACAAGGTCATCGACCCGGCGATCTGCATCTATGAGTGCCCGGTTCGGGCCTTTGGTCCCTGCCAAAACCTCCCCAAGCAGCTGTACGAGGCGGAGGTTGACTGGCCCGAGGATGTGGAAGTGGATCAGGTGCCCGAGATCGAACCGCCTGAGCTCTGGCGGGACCTCCACCAAGACGAGCCGCCCTTCGTCATCGACGTGCGAGAACCGCGCGAGTACCAGCGCGCGCACATCCCGGGTGCTGAACTCATCCGGCTTCCGGAGTTGCTGGAAGATGCCAAGATCCCCCGGGATCGGCCGGTCGTGCTCGTCTGTCGCGGAGGGCGGCGGAGCACACGCGCGGCGGCGGTCCTACGGGCCCGAGGGTTCGACAATGTCTACGTCCTGCACGGCGGGACGCAAGCTTGGGAACGAGAGAACCTCCTGGAGGCGGTGACCTATGGCGAATCAAACGATTAAGATGCCGTGCCGTGCCCTCACGCTCGACCTGGTGCAGGCGACCGAAGCGGCCGCACTGGCCGCCGCACGCTGGGTAGGCCTCGGTCAGCCGGAAGCGGCTGACCGGGAGGCCACGGAGCGGATGTACGAGGTCCTCAATCTCGTCGACATCGAGGCCGCCGTGGCTGTCAGTGAAGAGGTGCGAGTCCACAGCTGTGACCGGTTCGAGGAAGGCCAGTGCTTCGGCTCCGGGCTGGGTCCCTCGGTCGACGTGGTGGTCGATGCTATCGACGGCCGGAACCTGGTGGCCCGAGGCTCTCGCGGGGCTGTCTCCGTGATGGCCGTCGCCCCCCGAGACACCCTGTGGCATCCGAGATCTGCGGCCTATATGGAGAAGGTCGTGGTCGACGCGGCGGTCGCCAACGCCCTTGTGCCCGAGGTCCTCGATGCGCCCGCCGCCTGGACCCTGGCGCTGGTGGGCCGGGCCAAGCACAAGAAGGTCGAGGATCTGACGGTGTTCGTCCTCAATCGGAAGCGGCACAAGCACCTGATCGCGGAGATCCGCGAAGCTGGCGCTCACGTTATGCTCCGAGACGAGGGGGATGTGACCGGCGCCCTCCTGGCCGGGAGTGCGGATAATCAAATCGATCTGCTGATGGGCGTGGGAGGCGTCCCCGAGGGTCTCATCGCGGCCTGTGCTCTACGGGCCACGAATGGGGCTATGGTCGCCCGCCTGAGCCCCCAGAGCGACGAGGAGAGGGCGAAGGTGCTGGAGGCCGGCCACGATCTCGACCGCATCCTCCTCACGGAGGAGATCGTCGCGACGAGCGAGGTCATCTTCGTCGGAACCGGCATCACCGACGGCCCGCTGCTCGCTGGCATCCGGCATGGTGCCAGTCACGTCGAATCCAGCTCCCTGGTGATGCTGGGCACGACGAAGACACGGCGCCTGATCGAGACGGACCATCTCGTCGTGGAGGAGCCGGAGCCCCGACGGCGCTACGTCCCCGATGAGTACTTCAGCTAGCCGAGTCCCGGCAACGCCCGTCCTCGCGGCATCAGCTACCCCGGGACCAAACACGTCCCGCGGGATCGCACTGCGCCGACGGCAATTTCGCTGCATCGAGTTGCCGCTGGTGAGCTGGGCTCGCTGACGATGCCGGGTTTCGGCCACGCGTCTAGGCCATCTCATACAGCTCTGTGTGGATGCGCTCTCGGATCTCGTGGCGCAGATGGCCCTGAGAGACGCCAAGGTCGATGAGGGCTGCCTCCGCGGCCTCGAGCATCGGGGGTGGTCCACAGAGGAAGAACTGGCACTCTCGATAATCCTCGCAAAGACGAGGCTCCAGCACGTCCTTGGTCACGAAACCGCTTTCGCCCTCCCAGTCCTCCGGTGGCCTCTCCAAGACGTGAACCACCTCCAGATCCAGCTTTTCCTCCAGCTCCGCAAGCTCCTCTCGAAACGCGATGGTGTCCCATGTCGGGTTGCCGTAGAAGAACTGGACAGAGCGGTCGTCGCCTCGGTCGGCCATGGTGCGAAGCATACTCATAATCGGCGCAGACCCTATGCCCCCAGCGATGAAGATGAAGTCACTGTCAGGGTAAGCGTTGAGGTCAAAGGTCCCGTAGGGACCGTCAACGTAGACCTTCGTTCCCAGGGGCATATCGCCGATCGTCGATGTGAAATCCCCCAATTCCTTGATGGCAAAGCCCAGGCGCTCTGGATGCTCAGCACTGGAGGCGAAAGAAAACGGGTGCTCCTCAATTCGGAAAGGGGAGTGTCCCATAGAGAGCCAAGCAACCTGACCGGCTCTGAACGCGAGCCCCTCGTGACCCACCGGTTCCAGGACGACGGTCCACGTCTTCGCGCGCTCCTCTATCAGCTCGACCAACTCGTATGGACGTTGGCGAAGGGTCCAAGGCTTGACAACGCGCAGATAGAAGATCAAGAGGCCCCAGAGGGCCACCAGGCCGATGATCAAGCCTCGCTGAAAAGGAACGGAGGTGTAGTAGTTGACGTTCAAGATATGATACAGGCCGAACCCGATCACGGCTACCGCGAAGACGTCGTGGAGCAGCCGCCAAGTCTCGTAGCTCATGCGGATGGCAACGCGCCAGACTGAGGTGACCACCAGCAATATGAGGACAGCGACGGAGGCGACCCCAGCGCGGGCGCGCCACGGAGCGGTCCAGACGTTGAGGAGCCCCAGCGTGTAGGGGTTCTGGATGAAGAGAACCAGGGGATGGGCCAGGGTCAAGAAAGAAGCTACGATGGAAAGGCGGTGGTGCCACCGGTACAGGTCATCAGGGGGGAAGACCTCCGCCAGAAACGGGAGTCGCGTCGTGGGGATGAACTGAATGCCCATCATGGTTAGCCCGACAAACCCTAGACCTACCGAGAGCTCACGCCAGATCGTGCGACGCTCGGGGCCCAGCCCGAGGAGGAAGATGGCGAGAGGTGCTAGAACGAGCACCGCATAGATGGTAATCCAAAGGGCTTGTTTCGTCTCCTTCTTCATAGTTGTCTCTCCTGTGACTCCCTGCCCTCGTCGTGGGCCGTGTACGAAACAGCAGTGGCCGTTCGTGCGATTTGAACTTTCCGAGAGTTAGTATATACTACTTGTCCAGGTTGGGCAAGTCTCTACAGCGCGGGCACCGGCCGCGCTGGCGGGCTTGGAGACACGCTGGAGGTTGGAAGTCGGGTCCGAGAGCGGTGGACTAGCCCGAGAGGGCCAGGGAGAACCGGTGCCTACGTGGAGGGAGACAATCAAGACAGTGGACTGGCAAAAGACTGCAGTTTGGGGACTCATCTTCGTCGTGATCGCCGGTGTGGCGATCTGGGCATACAGCTTCTTCTGGGCACCGGAGTCCGTGGCAACGGTCACCGACAAATGGACGCGCTCCGGACACGCGGCGGCAGAGTCGGAGTCGTTCATCCATTGGGCCGAAGACGATCCTCCGGCGATCCCGCGCGCCTGTGCTAAGTGTCACAGTATGGACGGATTCCTCGACTACCTCGGCGCCGATGGTTCAGCTCCCAAAGAGGTAGACAACGAAGTCCTAGGTGTGTCGGTCGTGGCTTGCCGCACGTGTCACAACCCAGTGGCGCAGGAGATGACCACAGTGACCTACCCGTCCACCACCACGATCGAGGAACCCACCCAATCGACGAGCTGCATGGTGTGTCACCAGGGGCGACGCTCCACGGAAGACGTCGAAGCGGCCGTCGCCGGACTGGAACCTGACGCCGTGTCTGATGATCTGGGGTTCATCAACGTGCACTACGCCATCGCAGCGGCGACCCTTCTGGGCGGGGACACCCAGGTGGGCTATCAGTATCCCGGGAGATCCTACGTGGGGCGCTTTGAGCACGTAGCAGACTACGACACCTGCATTGAGTGTCACGACCCCCACACCACCTTCCGCAACCCGAATCAGTGCAGCCCGTGTCATTTGAGCGTCGTCAACGAAGCTGATCTTAGGCAGATCCGAAGCAGTGCGGTCGACTACGACGGCGATGGGAACACCGAGGAGCCCGTTCGCGAAGAGATACTCTCCTTCCGCGAAACGCTCTATGCGGCGATCCAGGCCTACGGCGCCGAGGTCGTCGGACAGCCCATCACCTACGACCCGGAAGCGTTCCCCTACTTCTACGCCGGCTCCGAAGGGGAGGAGCTGACCTTTGACGATGCCTACGACGCCTGGACGCCTCGCCTGGTCAAGGCTGCATACAACTATCACTACAGCTGGTCCGACGGTGGCGCCTATGTCCACAATGCGGAGTACGTGATGCAGCTGCTCTACGACAGCACGGAGGACTTGGGTGAGGTCGTCGACGTAGACTCCCAGGCATTCACGCGTCCGTAAGCCCCGAGCTGGCTCATTTCCCCTCACGACCAAGGAGATCCTCGACTCCCTACGCTTGAGATGACGGGCTTCTCAATAGTTGCCCTATGGTGCGGCCCCGCACCATAGGGCAATCCATGGTGACAGCTTGCGGGATGCCGAAATCCATGGGCGATGGCCCTGCGTAAACTCAAAGGTTCAGTTGACGATCGGAGGCAAGAGGCTATAATAGGGCTCTGTCCGGGAGGACCCCCCCAAGAAGCGGGCCGGTGGAGTATCCAGCGACCCAGACGCTGGTGGCGGGCCCGATCCCCCTTTACTCTAACTACGTGCGTTGACAGGTGAGGTGTCCCTTGAAGCAGGGGCAACGTGGATTGACCGCTTGCCCCAGACGGCGCCCTGTCGCTTGCGTAGAGAAACGGGGAGAGCACATACAGTGGAAGGGGGCGTTATTGTGCCTCTTTGAGGCCTCAGCGTCGGCTGGCTGCATATGAGCGTCTCAAGAAGACAGAAGACTGACTGTCGAAAAGCCCGACTGCATTTGCGGACGGGGCTTACGAGTAGGGTTTTACAGTGAGGGAATCAACTATCCATGGAGGTTGAGGGCCTGATTTCCCTAACGCTTATCGAGTTAGGGGCCATTGTCTTGGGGTTGTCGGTGGTCGCGCGGCTGGCGAGCAAGCTGGGCGTGTCGGCGATTCCCCTGTACCTGACGGCCGGCTTAGCTGTGGGTAACAACAGCTTGGTGCCGCTGGAGCTGTGTGAGGACTTCGTCCGTCTTGGCGCCGAGATCGGTGTGATTCTGCTGCTCTTCACGATGGGGCTGGAATACTCAAGCGAACGACTACGGAAGAGCCTGGGCCACGCGCTGCCGGCGAGCCTCGCCGATCTAATCCTCAACTTCCCGCCCGGCTTGCTAACCGGCCTCATCCTGGGATGGAGCCCGCTGGCTTCCGTGCTCCTGGGCGGTATCACCTACATCTCGTCGTCGGGGATCATCGCCAAGTTGCTGTCAGACATGGGGTGGATGGACAACGGAGAGACTTCAACAGTGCTATCGATCCTCGTGCTGGAGGACATCACCATGGCTCTGTTCCTGCCACTGGTCACAATCTTCCTGGTCGACCAGGGCTTGCTCTCCAGCCTGCTCTCCATCGCGGTGGCAGTGGTGGCAGGAGGTGGTATGCTGTTCGTAGCCATGCATCACGGGAAGAGGCTGAGCCGGCTTATCGCGCACTCATCGGACGAAATCGTACTTCTGACAACACTGGGATTGGCGCTGCTGGTTGCCGGGATCTCAGAGCGGTTGCAGCTCTCGGCGGCGGTGGGAGCTTTTCTGGTCGGTATCACACTCTCGGGGCCGGTGGCGGAGCGGACACACGAGCTCATGCATCCGCTCACGGACTGGTTCGCCGCGATCTTCTTCCTCTTCTTCGGACTGGGGATCGAACTCAACACGCTGCCGCCGGTGATTCTTCCCGCACTGGCCCTGGTCGTGGTGACCGCCCTCACAAAGATCGCCACCGCCTGGTGGTCGACCCGGCACATGAACCTAGCGCCTGCCAACCGCCTGTGCGCCGGCATCACGCTCATCGCACGCGGTGAGTTCTCGCTGGTGATGGCGGGTATGGGTCTTGCTGCTGGCCTCCAACCGCAGCTAGGCCCGCTGACGGCAGCGTACGTGCTATTCTCGGTCCTGCTGGGAACCGTTCTGACGCGGGCCGTGGAGCCGTTGCTCGGTCCGCAGACGGAGAGCCACGTAGTGACGACCCAAGCGAAGACGCAAGCCGCGTCGCACTGACCGATCAGCACTATTCCTCATCAATCTGCCATTTCCGAGCCTCACGGACGACGAGCACAGGGCAGGGCGTTCGCTCGGCTACCGTGTCGGGGATGGTGCCGAAGAGGATACTTCGCACCATGCTCTCATCGGACGCGCCGATGATCAGCAAATCGTACTCTCCCTGCTGGGTTTCCTCCACGATTGCGTCAACCACCGAAGAGCTGATCCTGACCCTGGCTTCGACGGGGGGATCGGGGCCGATGATCTGTTTCGCCGTCTGGACCATCGCTTCCGACTTAGCCTCCGGGTCCACCCCCTCACCCGGAGAGACTGCGCGGAAGACCGTCACTGTGCCTCCTCCACCCCGTGCCAGGCTGGCCGCCAGACGGAGACCGAATCGGGCATGAGGTCCGCCGCCACTGGCGACTAGGACCCGCTCCACCTCGGCTCTCTCACCGTGCCGGAGGTACCGAAGTAGAGCCTCCGTCTCCGCTTGTTCCCTCGCTCTGCCGAATTCCACAGCTCCTGCGACAAGCCACACGATATAGCCGATGGGGACGGCGAGGAGCAGCAAGGCCACCGCTACTTGCCCAAGCAACGTCCAGCCGCCCACACGTTCGTAAAGCGCGACCAGCCCTAGGCGGGGAACAAGGACCGATCCCACGAAGCCGAGCAAGAGCCCCACTAGCAGGATGGATGCAAAGACAAGCCACTTGACCCGTTTCGACATACGACCTCCCACGACAAAAGCCCTGCGCCATCAGCATGGCAAAGGCCACGAAATGGAATCCGAAGAGCGTCTCGGCTAAGCGCTCATAGTCCTGCACCAGGCGCTGAAAGCGCGTTAGCCAGACGAAGCTGCGGCCGACTAATCAACGATGGGACGGCAGGTCAAAGCTAGTCGGTGCTGTACCTTGCACCTCCTGGCGCACGTCCTGCAGCGTGCCCAACAGGAGGACGAGCCAGCCGCCGCTCTCCGAGAAGGCATTGTCGTCAAATAGGCCACAGCCAGAGCAACAGCGGCACGCTGATCGCGATCATGATGACCGTCAGCGGCAACCCGAGACGCCAATAGTCGGAGAACTCGTAGCCACCCGGTTCGAAGACCAGCACGTTAGCCTCGTGGCCAATCGGGGTTAGGAAGGCACAGGCGCTGCCGACCGCAATGGCCACCAGGAATAGATCTACCGAAGCCCCTAATCCACGCGCCACGCTGACGGCGATAGATGCCATCAACACGACGGCCGCCGCGTTGTTCACAACGTTTGAGAGCAGCGTCGTCACCACCAGGATTACGACCATCAACACAGCAGGGGAGACAAGAGCCGAAGCCCGTAAGATCTGGTCGGCGATGAGCTGGTCCCCCCCAGTCGCTTCCATGGCTGCTCCCATGGAGAACATCGCACCATACAGCACAATGATGGGCCATTCAATATTTGCGTAAGCCTCACGTAGAGACACCACGCCTCCGACGATCATGCCGGCAGCAGCAGCCGTCATCGCTACGGGCACACTAAGAAGGTTTAGGCTGGCGGTCAACAACGCTGCCGCAAAGATCCCGACTCCAAGTACGATATGGTGAGGTTCGAGATGGATCTCCCGTTCTGCCAAGGGCAGAAGCCCCAAGTTCTCCAGCTTTTCCGATAATCCCCTGTGGTGGCCCTGTACCAGCAGCACGTCGCCGGGTTCCAAGGAAGTTGCGCCAACCACCTGGCAGAAGTTTTCGTCACAGCGAGAGACGGCCAACAAATTCAGTCCATAGCGCGCACGCAGATCGAGGTCACGGGCTGTTTTCCCTGCCACTCTTGAGTCAGGCCTGACGACCGCTTCTATAGTCTCAACGTCATCCGCGTGGAGCCGAGATTTCAAGGCTTCCCACACGCTCGCGTGCGTGTCAGGCCCATCATCCTCCTCTTCAAGGGGCTTCGACTCTGTCAGTTCAACCTGAGCCTCGTGGACGAACTGCCTGAGGTCAGCGGTTTGGCCACGGACAAGCAAGTCATCCTTAGCCAGTATCCTGTGAGAGCCTGTGGGGTTCGAAATACGCTTGGTGTCTCGCACAATAGCGGCAATCCAGACGTCGGCCTCGGTCACTTTCTTCAGATCGGATAGGCACGTACCCGCCAGGGGCGACTTTTCAGGAACCTCGACCTCGGCGAGGTAATCCGCTACTGTGAAGTCACCTTCCAGACCTCTTCCCTCTTCGCGTCGGGGGATGAGTTGCCAACCTGCCAACGCGATAAACGCCACGCCAACCACGGACACGGTCAGGCCTATTGGTGCGAAAGCGAACATGCCGAATCGCTCTCCCACATACTCAGCCCGGAGTCCCGATACGATGAGATTGGTAGGCATACCGATGAGCGTGATCAACCCGCCTAGGTGAGCACTGAAGGCCATCGGCAGGAGGTAGAGCGAAGGGGAACGATCACTCCCCCTTGCCATCTTGACGGCCACTGGGATGAAGATGGCCAGTGCCGCGATGTTGTTCATGAAGCCCGAGCTTAGGATCACCAACCCGCATAGCACCATGAGCTGCGGCGCGAGGTGGTTCCCCACTGCCGACATCCGCTTGGCAACCTGATCCACCACTCCCGTATTCTGCAATCCCTGACTGACGACCAGGACTGCCGCGATAGTGATAACCGCCGGCTCACCGAATCCCGCAAAAGCCTCCTCCACCGAAACGGTCCCCACCACTACCAGCAGCAGCATCCCCATGAGAGCTACCAGGTCATACCGCCAGATCTCAAAGGCGAGCACGACCAGGGTCAGCGCGATAACCCCATATACGAGCGCCTGATCAAGGTTCAACGTAGCCTCCTTTTCTATTCATCCATGATCCAGAACAGTATACAAGCTTGCTTTCCTCTCCGCAAGAAAGAGACGCGGTGGGGCGCATCTTCACGTCGTGACTGACATGGTGATCAGAAAGATCGATCTGTATTGGGCTCCAGTGCGCTCTCCGCGCTTCCGCCGAGCGAGCTTTCCTCCGCTTCTTCAGGCGACTTAAGCAGTTCTCCTCTTTCGCGCTTCCTGTAGTAGTAATAGAACCCACCGACGAGGGCCAAGACAAACAGAATCTGCACGACCGTCTCCACGCTCTCAAGCCCATCCATGAAGGATTCAGTGGCGGCGAGCCCTGTGAACCCGATCCAGAGGAAGAAGAGGTTGCGGAAAACGCTCCCAATCGCCGTGCCGATGGCGAAGACCTTGTAATCAAGTTTCACCAGCCCGCAGACCACGGAGATGGGAGAGCTGGGCATCACGGGGATGCTGCGCAAGAGGATCAGGGTTAGGTAGTCCCGAGCTGTACCGTCGAAGCGGGTACCGATCTGCTCAATCTCGCGGTGCGAGACGCCCAGGAACTCGCCAAATCCGCCGATCACAATGTCCTCGGCGAAGTCAGCCAGGAAATAGAGGACCGTCGTGCCCACCACACGACCGACGGCGCCGATCAAGGAGATGATGAAGAGGTAGCCAAGCAGATGGCCCTGGGCCCGGGCGATGGACCCGGTGATCGTCATCACAAAGGGCGAAGGGATGGGAGCGAGGATCTCCTCCAAGATGGTGCCTAGGAAGGTGAAGATCTCCAGAGGGACGTAATTGGCCAGCTTCTCTAGATAGGCCATCAGTTCAGCAACTAGCTGCAAAGTCTCTCCTCCTAATCAGCATAATGGGCCGGGGATTATGATCCAGTGAGTGTGCGCCAGATCATGACCTCGGCGATTGACGTTGACAATTGGTGTTCTCATCGACCTCGTGGTCCGCTTCCTCACCGGGCTTACGGTCCACCAGAACCTCGCGCGACGGCCTCCTGCCGACGGAGGCATCTACGAACTCGTTTGTCAGCTGGATAGTGTCGAATCGACAGCTCTCCTCGCACTGGCCGCAGAAGATGCAGCGCCGCGGGTAGTAGATCAAGCGGAACTTATCCCGGCTCTCTTTCTCCAGCTCAAGGGCAAAGGACGGGCAGTCTCGCACGCAGGCGCCGCAGCCGCGGCAGAGATCCGCGTCGATGCTCACCCGGCCTCTGAAGTTAGCCGGTACCCCTGCCGGCCCGAAGGGATAGGAGACGGTGCTGACCCTTTCTCGAAGCGTCTCCCAGAGCCGGGGGAGCATGTAGAGCAGTGACTTGAGGGATGGCATCAGACGACTCCTATCAGCATAGTAGCCGCCAGCTCCACCAACCCCAAGGGCGCCAGAACGCGCCAGCCCAGGCTGGTCAGTTGGTCGATGCGCAGCCGGGCGTAGAGCGCGCTTGTCACGGACAGGATCAGCAGCATGGCGAGGGCCTTGACGGCGAATGCCGCCGCCCGGACCAGCCCCAGCGACGCTGAACCCCGCAGGAATGCCAGGTTGCCCCCGCCGAGAAACACATTGACCAGCAGAAAAATGCCCGCCACGGTCTGGATGTCGACGGTGAGATGCCACAGTGCCAGCTTCCGGCCGCTGAACTCGGTCAGCGGCCCTCCGACCACCTCGGATTTCGCCTTTGGGATGTCAAAGGGCACCCGCTTCAGCTTGCCGATCAAGCCGACGACGGCTAGCAAGAACCCGAGGGGCTGCACGAGTAGAATCCATCCGGCCCCTGCCTGCTGCGTGATGATCTCCGAGATCGACCAGGACCCCGTGAGGATCGCCGGGGCACTGAGCGCCATGAGGAACGGCACCTCATAGGAGAAATACTGGAGCACCGAACGACTCCCTCCGATAATGCTGTAGACACCACCAGAGACCCATCCCGCCAGGAAGTAGAAGAGAGCGGGAAGGCTGAGCAGGAACAGGACCACGATCAGGTCCCCCTCGAAGGCGTAGACCACGCGTCCACCAACCGGGATGTACAGCGCGGCGGTGAGCACCGCGGCCAGAGAAACCACAGGCAGTGCGGTGCAGATCGGCCGGTCGGCCTGGCGGGGGAGCACGTTCTCCTTCGACAAGAGCTTCAGTAGGTCGGCCACAGGCTGGAACCAGGGTGGCCCGATGCGGGCCTGGAGACGCGCGATGGTGCGCCGGTCGATCCACTCGAAAAGGAACGCACAGGCGACCAGGAACCCGAACCCTGGGAAGATGAACAAGGTGACCAGTACGGACAACAGATCTCTCAAACTAACCTTCCTTCCATCATCATCAGCGGTCGGCGCAGGCGATGCAGAGATCGATCCCGGAGATCACAACGGGCATGTCGGCGATGTTGATGTCGCGGAGTTGCTCGCGCACCAGGCTAAGCGCCGGCAGCGTGGGGGTGCGGATCTTGATCCGCGCCGGCTTGTCCGACCCGTCGCTCCGGATGTAGTAGACGACCTCTCCACGAGGGGCCTCGGCTCGACTCACGACCTCACCCTCCGGCACCCGCCGGGGCGCCCGGGTTGAGACTTCACCCTCTGGCAGATCGTCCAGAATCTGGTGGCACATCGACAGACTCTCGAGGACCTCCAGGACCCGCACCCACGTCGCAGCCCATACATCCCCGTCGCTCGCCGTAATAACGTTGAAGAAGAGACGATCGTAGGCCGCGTAGGGGGCATCTCGTCGGAGATCCCGATCCAAACCCGCAGCCCGGGCCACGGGCCCCACAGCGCAGTGGCGTCGAACCTGCTCCAGGGATGCTCCTCCTACTCCCTCTGTTCGAACCTTTAGTGTGCCCTCGTACTTCACCACGTCCACCAGATCGTCCACCTGATCCTGCAGCGCATCCAGACGATGCCGGGCTGCTCGGATCTGCTCTGGCTCCGGGTCGATGCGCACGCCGCCGATCGTATTCACTGCGTGAGCGATGCGCCCCCCGGAGAGGTCCTCCATGATGTCGAGCGCGATCTCTCGATCCCGCCACGAATACATGAAGATGGTGCTGAAGCCGATGTTCTCCGCCAGCACGCCGAGCCAGAGCATGTGGCTGTGGATCCGCTCCAGCTCACACAGTAACGTCCGCAACATCAACCCCCTGGGCGGTACGTCTAGCTCCAAAAGGGCCTCGACGCCCTGACAGTAGGTGGTGGTGTGGACGTGCGAGCAGATGCCGCAGACGCGCTCCAGGAGGTAGAGATTCTGCACGTAATTGCGCTCCTCGGTCAGGCGCTCGATGCCCCGGTGCACGTATCCCATCCGCAGCGCCGCCTCCATAATCCGCTCTCCCTCCGCAGTCAGACGAAACGATAGCGGTTCCTTGAGCAACGGGTGCTGAGGGCCAACAGGGATCGTCACTCGAGTCATGCTTCCTCCTCGTCGGCTGCGTGCTCCTTAAGCAGTGGTGGCCCGCTCTCCCAATCCTCCGGCAACAAGAGATGTTCCGGGCCCGGATGTCCCTCGAACGTCACGCCCAGCATCTCGCCGACCTCTCGCTCGTAGAAGTCCGCGCCGGGGATCATACCGGTCAACGTGCTCACGCGCGCGTCATCCCGGGGCAGCGTCACCTGAAGCGTGATCCCCCGCTCGTGCCAAAAGTGGTACAGCAGCTTCAACGCCGTCCCTCGGTCCTGCCCCGTGATGGTCGACAGGTGATAGATGGAGAACGTGCTGCGCAAAACATCAACTACCTTTTCCAGGCACGCAGCCGGGATCTCGATGACAGTCTCGTCTACCGGCATAGCGCGCGCGTTGAACGAATGGTCCGGACAAGCATCGCCGAGTGCCGCCAGCAGATTCTCTAGTTTCATAACCGTCCTGTCTTCCTCCTGGTGCCCCGGGTCAGATTCCTGCCCGGGTCCTCGCTTCAGACGTTTCCTTCGCTCTCAGTCCCCGACGTCGCATCCTGTTGCTCGAAGCCGATGGCGGCCCCTTCCTCGTCCGCGGGATCTGTGCCAAGAGTCTCTCGTTCCTTGGTCCCCTCGATCTCCTCAAATAGCCTGGCCAGTCCCGCGATGATCGCTTCCGGTCGGCAGGGGCAGCCGGGGACGTATTCGTCCACCGGAATAACCTGGTCCACGCCGCCCATCATGTTGTAGCTGCCCCGAAAGACGCCTCCCGAGCAGGCGCACGTTCCGACGGCGACGACCCACTTCGGCTCCGGCATCTGCTCGTAGATGCGGCGCAAGCGGTCTCGAGACTGGCGCGTCACCGGCCCGGTGACAAGCAGGATGTCGGCGTGACGCGGCGAGGCCTCCTTCAATATACCCAGGCGCTCCACGTCATAGCGGGGCGTGAGCAGGTCGAGAATCTCGATGTCGCAGCCGTTGCACCCCCCGCTGTTGAAATGGAGGACCCACGGCGACCGGCGCCGTGCCCATTTTAGCAGTCGCTCTATCATCTATACTTCTCCTTCCCCAACGAGAACGAGTACACTGATGGCGATCCCAGCAAGATAGATCAGACCGACAGGCTGAAACGACTGTCTGCCCGGCAGCGTCGAGACCGTCAACGTCGCCAGATGGAGAACGCTGAACATCAACGCCAGGCGGAAGAAGGCGTGGTAGGAGAGCTTGACCAAACCCGGCCTCAGATCCTCGCCACAGGCGTACGGTTCTTCCTTTCCCGGACGATCCTCGCCTTGGGCAGCCCAGGCCCGTCCCAGCCGATACAGCCCGTACCCGACGCCGAGATACGCGAGCATAACCACAGGTGGACTGAGTAGGATATCCTTCATCGTCTACCTCCCCAGCAGATACGGTCCAATACCGTCGACCCACGTCCACCACGGTGCCGGGTAGAGGCCGATGGCAATTACCAACGCCGCCGCCGCGACCAGGGGGACTGCCATCCAAGCCGAGATGTCGATCCGCTCCGTCGTTCGGCTTGGGACGGGATCGGGCGCCACGAAAAGCCGCGCGACGGTGGGCAGGTAGTACCCCAATGCCAGGAGTGTGTTAAACAGGAAGATGGCCAGCCCGACGTAGGCCAGCGGTTCGTCCGGCTGTAGCACCCGGCCCAGGATGAACCACTTGGAGATAAAGCCAGCCAGCGGGGGCACGCCTGCCAGACCGCCAAGGGCCACGGTGAAGGTCATGGCGACCAGAGGCAGCTGTGACGCGGTTCCGCGGAGCTCCTCGAGCGTGTTTGTGTTCAGATAGAAGCGGTGAACCCCCTTGCTCAGAAAGGCAAGGGCCTTCATAGCGGCGTGAGCCACCAGCAAGAAGAAGCCAGCCTGGATAGCCTCCGGGATACGGTAGTAAAGGCCGATACCGATGCCGAACATCATGTACCCTGTCTGGGCGACGGTCGAGTAACCGAGCAAGCGCTTCGTATCCGTCTGGACCAATGCGACAGCGTTCCCCAACGTCATGTTCGCCACAGAAACGGCGATCAGAACCCCTCCTAGAGCCCGGGCCGACATCCCCGTCCCCAGGGAGACCTTGAGCAGCGCGTAGAGGGCGCTCTGAATGATGATCCCGGAGAGCAAGGCGCTGATGCTGCTCGGTGCCCGACCGTGGGCGTCCGGCAGCCAGGTATGGAGGGGCACCACGGCGCTCTTGACCCCCAACCCAACCAGGAAGAAGGCCAAACCGGCCCGGATCCAGAGTCCCGGTGGATCGCTGGGCGCGAAGCTAACCAGGGGCAGCGCGATCGTCCCCTGCTCGCGGTAAATGAGCGCCACACCGACCAGGAACAAGAGCGTACCGACGCTTCCCATGATGAGATACTTGAAGCCGGCCTCGATGGCCCTCCGGCTGTGCCTCCGGAAGGCGACCAGGACGTAAGCGGCGATGCTCATCAACTCGATGAACAGATAGAGATTGAAAAGGTCAGCCGCCAGCACCGTCCCGCACAGACCGGTCATCATAAGCAAGAGGAGGGGATAGTAA
Source organism: uncultured Anaerolineales bacterium (assembly GCA_964514285.1). Lineage (GTDB taxonomy): Bacteria > Chloroflexota > Anaerolineae > B4-G1 > B4-G1 > SKLM01. Next base: position 16,393 of record CAZEQC010000039.1, read on the forward strand.
AGATCCTTCCGACGGTCGTGCGCAAGATAGCGCCCGGAGTAGATCGACGTCAGAGCGCCCAACGCGAGGGCCACGCCGACGATCACCAGGGAGCCGGGATCGGACCGCAAGGCCACACTTCCTGATTCTTCGCCCCCCCACATCGGCAGTGGGCCACCAGCATCCAGAGCCTGGCGGGTGGTCTCTGCGAGTGGAACGAAGGCCACGAGTGCTGCCACGAATATCGCCGTGGTAAGAGAGGCCAACCACCCGTTCTCCTTCGTCACTAGGCGCGCAACCAGATACATAGCGAAAGCACCCATCCCCAGACAGAGCATAGGGACGATCACCCATACACTCCTGTTCACCACTGTCCTCCCAGGATCAGGGGTAGCTCGTGGGTCACCCAGTTGAAGAGCATCGCTGGGAAGATCCCTTCAATGAAAGCCAGCGCGGCCAGCAGAGCCGTCGGTGCGACGATGGCCCAATGAGGCTTCTTCACCGCAAGACCCTCCGGTTGGGATCCAAAGAAGATGCCGATGATCAGCTGTGTCGCGTACACAACGGTCAGCAGTGAGCCCAGCAACGTGACGACGGAGAGGCCAGTGTGGGCCGTGTGAAAGCCCCCGGAGAAAATCATCCATTCACTGTTGAAAATGCAGAAGGGGGGCATCCCCGCGATGGCCAGTGCGCCCAGACTTGTCGCCACGGCCGCCAGCGGCATCTGCTTCGCCAATCCTCCCAACTCGTTGATGTAACGCCGACCGGTGCTCTTGATGACCCATCCCGCCCCCATGAACAGAAGGGCTTTCACAATCGCATGGTAGACCACGTGGAGCGTCGCGCCTGTGATCCCCTTGGCGGTCAGTGTCCCCAAGCCGAAGAGAATGTATCCCATCTGACTGACGCTCGAATAGGCGATGATACGTTTGATGTCCCGCTCGGCGAGGGCCATCAGCGCGCCGTAGACCTCCGAGAACAACCCGGCTATCATCATCGGCAGGGCAAAGGACGCCACGTCCGCGCGCGCGAAGATGCTCAGCGGGAACCGCAGGATGCCGTACGTGCCCATACTGAGCATCGCCGCGGCGAGCATGATGGTCACCGGCATCGGGGCCACGGTGTGGGCGTCGGGCAGCCAGAGATGGACGGGGAAGACGGCCATCTTCACCGAAAAGCCCACCAGGAAGAGCCCAATGACCATCCGCGTCAAGCCGGGGTCGAGGGAGACGCCAGCCCGCAGGGCCGAAAAGGTGTCCGTGCCCGTGGTATCGTACAGGACGATCAGCCCCACCAGCACCAGCAGCGAGCCTAGGTGGGTGAAGATGAAGTACTTGAGGGCTATGGGGCCCCGCCGTTCCCCCTCTCCCCAGAGGAGGATGAGAATCGATGACGCCACCAGCATCAACTCCCAGAAGACGTAGAAGAGGACCATGTCGTCGGCCAGGGTGGTGCCCGACATCCCCATGCCAAACAGCAACAGCAGTCCGTAGAACGCGCCACTGCGCTCATCGGCGTGGTGATAGCCCCAGCTGTAGACAACGGCGACGAGGGTGACCGCGGCCTCTGTGACGAGGAAGGGCAGGGTCAGCCAGTCGACGTGCAGGCTGAACTTAATGCCCGCCGCCGGGATCCACGGCATGGTTAGCGTGGGTACCTCGCCCCGGTAGAGTGCCGGGACGCTGAGTAGGGCTGCGGCCAGCGTGACAACGGCGCTCGCCCCCGCGATCCAGCCAGCGAAACGAACGCTCCGCCCGCGCAGCAGAAACAGCGCCACCACAGCGGCGAGAGGAGCGACGAGGATGGCCAGAAGGCCTATCGTTCCCGCGTTCATAGGTATGTTCTCTCTTCCACTATTGACGTCTCCACATCGGTTTGGCGACTACCAGAAGGCCAGGGCTGCCACCAGCGCCACCACCAGGCTTATGGGTATCCATAGCAGATTGCGGCGCAGGAGCCCCGTATGGCGCCGCCCCATCTCCCGGCTCAGTTCCAGGACGCCGTGGACGGCGCGGCGGAGGAGTCCTTCCAGCCCCTCCTGTTCCACGAAGCGTTGAATGAGGCGAGCTCCTTCCACGACGACGCGTTCGCTCAGGTCGATGATCCGTTCAAGAAAGCCCACCTCAATAGCGGCGTGGAGGGTCCGGGCTCCGCGCACCACGACCTGCACACCTAGGGCGATGATCTGTTCAAAAAGACCCACTTCTACGACGGCGCGCAGAGCTTGGCCAGCCTGCGCCAGCCCTTCTTGCAGGTCGTAGGTCGTCTCAGTTGGCTGTTCCTCTGCGCGACCTGGCAGGTAGAGCCGGATGCGGGAGCGTCGCTGCATCTGCCAAGTTACTAGACCCAGAATCAGAGTCAGCAGCAGTCCCGGAGCGGAGACGATGTAGCGCAAGAAGGCCGCTAGCGTCGGAATCCGCACTGACGCGTAGCCTGCGGCGCTCATCAGCCAGCTGGCGAGGGGCCGAAAGGCCAAAACGCTGGCTAGCGCCCCCAGGCCCAGCGTTCCCATAGCCAACCAGTGTGTGGGGAGGCTTCCAGCCTCCGCTTCTCCACCGTGCGGACGCGTCGCCTCGCGCACGGCCCAGATCCCCAGCAGCGCAAGAGATGCCTCTGCCACGAACAGGGTGTCCAGAGGCATGCCGCTCTGCCGCGCCCAATAGGTTATGAGCAGTCCAACGCCGGTCAGCCCCAGCCCGGCTATGGCGAACAGGCCCTGGGCTGCGCGTCCTCGGACGGACGACGTCCCTCTCTCCGGCGCTTCGCCGATCAGGAAAAGGAGGAGTTGAAGGGGCGTCGTCGCCAGCAGGCCCAGCCACACCGCTGCTTTCAGACCTGCCGCGGCGGCGAAGACCAACAGCGCGCCTCGGGCCGCGGCTACGTAGACCCATGCACTTCGCAGGTCGCGGCGAGTCAGGGCGGTGACCACGGCCAGCATGGCCGCGCCCGCGCCGAGCCAAAGGAGGAGTGTCTGAACCACCGGATTCAGTGCCAGAAGGGGGGCGACGCGGTAGAGCAGGTACGCCCCGAGATTTGGCATGACGGTGATGTAAAGCCAGGCCTGCGTATTGACTGAGAGTTCCCGTCCCCCGGCGATCCACACATGGAGCGGCCAAATGCCGAGCTTGACCCAGACAGCGAGCAGCAGGCCGAAGATGACCCAGCCAAAACGCGCCCCACCCAGTGTACCAGCCGCCTCCAGGGCGGGGGTGATCTCCAGCGTCCCACCGATGGTGTACAGGATCTTGATCGTGCTGAGCAGGCCGACGTCACCCAGGCGGAGTATGACGTAGACGAGCCAGAAGCCCTGCCCCCCGTCGCTGCCTCGCTGTTCGACCAGCGGTGCCAGCGCAATGGAAAGAGCCACGACCTCCAAAGCCACGTAGCGGGACAGAAAGTGTTCGCTCAGGAAGGCGACGTTGGCGGCCGAGAGCGCCA
>CAZEQC010000039.1:19909-33830 GCA_964514285.1 uncultured Anaerolineales bacterium
TAGCGGGACAGAAAGTGTTCGCTCAGGAAGGCGACGTTGGCGGCCGAGAGCGCCATCAGTACCACGGCGAGCAACAGAGACGGCGTCTTCGTCTCGGCTGAGGTGGTCGCCAACAGGGTCAGAAAAGCAGCCCAGCTGGTGACGAGAGCCGCGTAGAGGCTCGTGGTGCCCAGACCAAAGGTCATCGGTCCGGTCCCAGGCAGCCACCGGACAACCAGGGTCGGGTCGTCTCCCGCCCGGCTGAGCAGCGCCGCTGCGCAAAGCCCCGTCGCACCGCTGGCGACCAGCGCCACCCAACGGGCGCCGGTCGAGGAGCGGCGCAAGAGGCCGGCGACAACCACACTTGCCAGGAATGGAGCGCTGAACAAGGCGATCAGGAGTCCGTCCGTCATACTACCCACGCAGCCTGTCCAGTTCGTCTACGTCGCCTGAGGGATAGTATTCGTAGACGTTGATGATTAGCGCCAGTGCCACGGCGATCAGGATCGTCTCGACCACGAGGGCGGAGATGACCATACTCTGCACGGTATGCAGATCGCCGATGACGTAACCCTGATAGATTAGACTCAGTGTCACGCCCTGGAGCATAATCTTGAGACCGATCACCTGCTTGATAGCCTGACGCTGGGTGACCAGACACGCCAGCCCCAACAGAAACAGCAGCGCGCTCCCTGAATAGAACACCAGGTCCTGAAGATGTGCCGCTCCCCAGTCCATTTAGCCCTCCTCTTCTGGCGGCACGTCTTCCGGCGGCATAAGGGCGGCGATCCCCAAGGCCCCGGCGAATACGAGCCCCACCTGGACGGCCACGTCGGCCTCCCGACGCTCCCACCACCAGAGGCGGAATGAGGTTGCGGGAGGGGCATCCGGTGGACTCCAGACATAGCGACCAACCACCAGTCCCGTCGCCAGCAGCAGGACGAGCAGGAGTATCCACGACGCAAGCCTACGAGGCATCGCTCCCCCCCTGTATCGATTCCGTCAGGCTGATGGCTATGATGAACAGCACGCTGATTAGCCCGGCTCCCACGCTGAGCTCGAAGGCGCCGGCATACGGTGCGCCCAAAAGGAAGAACAGCGCCGATAACGCCACGCTGCTGGCGCCCACTGCCACAGCTGCCCGCAGGACGTTCTTCGCTATCACCGCTGCTGCCCCTCCGGCGAGAACCGTCACAATCAAGGTAAGGGCGAACAATAGGTTCATCTGTTGTCCTCCATCCTCCTTTTTCACACAACGTATTCTACCATACATTCGTGCCTCTTGCAGCTGATCTCAGCCTTGAGCATGGGAGGAACCGACGATTCGAGTGGGGTGTCACGTCAGCGAGTGGTGTTCCGCGTCGTCAGCTACCGGCGGGAGGAGTCGCACGTACTATACAAAACCCCAGGCTTGTGCCTGGGGCCACGATGCCCGCGCACCTGCCTCTTCCACCGCCGACGAAGTTAGCTGACGGGTTAGGGCTGAAAGATGCCCCTCTCACCACCGGTGAGATACACCCCAAAGTTGGGTCCTCCGCTTGCCGAAGGCCAACACAAAGCCTCCGGAAATTAGGCGTACAGAGCGTCTATCTAGTTGTCACTGTACGATGCAGCTTGCTTCGTACGCTAGCATTATACTTGATGTGCCAGCCTTGGCAAGTAGCGCGGCTCATGTTTGGCTATCAGGTGATGGGTGACTGCGTCGACCCTGTCTCTGCCACAGACTCGCGCCCCAGCGCAGGATGGCTAATTGAGAAAGGGCGATCCATACCATTAGTAGCGTGGCGCCCCACGCCAGAACTTGGATGGGGCGATCGATGGTCTGATCCACACGTCTCAGCCGGTTCCGAAGATCCTTCGTGTTGTTGCGATGGCCGTCCAAAACGTCCTCAGCCTCCACCATGTTCTGACGGATCCCCACCAGCTGATCACCCATCAGGACGATTCCATCTTGGACGTCTTCCAGGCTTGCGTTGGTCTGTTGCAGGCCCGCTCCGATCACCCGTAAGCTGTCCGGCACCGGTTCCAGCCCCACGCCGGCCTCAGCTATTGCTTCGTCCAGTGGAATACCCGGCTCATAGTCGCCGATGCCGAGTAGCTGCAGGCTGGCCAGCAACCGATCGATGACAGCTGCCGTCTCCACCACCGCGTCCAATGCCAGCAAAGAGGACTCGATGCTCTGTGGGAGATCCTCCTCGGTCAGGTCGGCTATCTCATCGACTGTGGCTCGCGTGCCGCTCAGGGTCTCGCTCACCTGGAGCGTGGTGGTATAGAGTCCGTCCATCGCCGTGACCGTGCCGTCCAGCGTGCTCGATGCCACGGTCAGGGATCGGTCAACGTCCCCCAGGGTGTCGGAGGCTACAGCCAGGCTGTCGTGGGCCACCTCTTTGACGTCATCAACCGCGCGCCAGAGGTAGAAGACACCCAAGGCGCTGAGAGCAATGCCCAGCAGGCCAACGAGAATCAGCAGCGTCCCCGTGATGCGTCGGATCATCAATCCCTTCCTCTCCCTGTCAGCGGTCTAGCCCCGCGCGCCAGGCTGAGGCCTGAGAGCCAGAATCAGCCTAACCAGAGGGCGTGACAGCTTGGCTTAGCTCGGGCTCTATTGTACATCGAACGAATTCGTCTAGCAAAGAAGGAAGGCCGACCGCAGTCCGTCAGGGATGTCTGCGGCGCTGAGTCGATCGCCACCTTCGACGCACCCTCGTCAACACCACAAGTCCGAGCAGCAGGACACCCGAAATCGCCTCGAGGGGGCGAGCCGATCCTCTGACTCCCTCGGTTGCCAGCCTCGTTAGCCTCACCGCTGTGGCCGAGGCCTTCTCTCTGACGTAGTCCTCGACTTCGCCGCTGATCGCTCCACCGGTGGGCGAGTTGCCGCCGTGGTTGGACTCCGCGGTGAAGCGGAAACGGCTGTATATGTCGCCATTGGTCACGCTCGATGGCACCTCGATCGTCATCGTGTACACGTCCGGCGCGTCCAAGAGCATATCGCCGATGACTCCCCCGCTGGGAGGCGTGCCGGCGCCGCCACTGGTGGCGCTGACCAGCGTCACCTCGTCGAGGCTGCCGTCCCCGTCGAAGTCGACGAAAGCGCTCAGGTAGCCCGCCGTCCCGGCCGTCACCCGAATCATCGCGTTCTCGCCGGGAATCAGCGAGGTCAGAAAAGTCACGCCATCTTCGTCATTGTCACCGTCGTCATCGTCGCCACTGGCTGCGGTCGTCGGCTGCCCTTCATTCTCGTCGTCGAGGGCGGTGCCCAGGAAGGCGCTGCCATTGGTATTGGTGCGGTGCCGCGCGCCGTCGTCGGCTTCTTGGGTGGCGTATGCCCCGCCGGTGCCTGCGTCGGGCAGGTCCCCGTAATCACACCTTCCAATCGTCTTGAACAGAAAGCCGCCCAGGTAGGAGGAGTTGGATTGTCCTGTTTGTAGGTTGTCTCGTGCCGTCGCAGCATCGCTGCTGCTCGATCCGTACTGCTCCCAACTGACGCTCTGAATCGCCATATCGTTGTAGTCCACAATCGCCCAGTGTCGCTCCTCGGTGAGGCCGACTGTGACGTAAGACTCGCGACCGGAGACGTAGTCGGCATCCAGTTGGGGGGTGCCGCTTTCGTCGGTGATCGTCAACGCCGCGTCGGCGGGTTGCGGCACCGGCGTGCCGCGATCGACCGTCGCCACGCTGCCCGGGTTGGTGTGAATGGTCGAGTTGGGCAGCACCACGTTTCCGGTCAGGTCGGGACCATCGTACACCTTCACCTCTAATGCGCCGTAAGTGCCCCCGTTCAAGCGGTTTCCTCCGAAGACCAGGTCGTCAACCAGGACCGGCTCGGAGAAGCTGACCACGATCTGGTCGATCTGCTCGCTGCCGCCTGAATCGTCCGGATGCCAGAAGCGCAGCACCTGTGGGTCGTTGGTATAGACGTCGATCTCGTCGGCCGTCATGTCCTCAATGTAGTTCTTGTTGCCATCTCTGTGCTGACGGGGGATGGTGACGGTCATATCCACGCCCGACCCCGCGACGTCGGTGAAGGTCTGGACCCAGGGATAGCTGCCGTCGTCTGGTGGATCCTGCCAACCAATCGCTCCCCAGTCCAGCTGGTAGGTGGGGCCAGGTCCGCCGCAGACCCCGCTGCTTAGGAAGAAGCCGGCGTCTACGGAGGAGGTGGGCGCTGTGGTCGTCAGCACCACCTCCGACGGCTGATACCCAGACGGTGCGTTGCTGAATACCAGGCGCACGCTGGTCCCGTCGGGAACGTCCAGCTCGTACGATCCGTTGCCTCCCGTGGTTTCGCTGTCCACCTCTTGCCCTCTGGCGTTGTAGGCTGTCACCGTCACCCCTGCCAGACCCGGCTCCCCGTCGTTGTCGCCGTTGTAGTTCTCATCGTCGTACACAGTGCCCTGGATCTTGTTGGGCGGAGGCCCGTCAGGGCCGGCATCGTAGTTCTGCTGAACCTCGACGTCGGACAGGGCCACGCAGTAAACGGCCACCAGATAGAGCCGGCCCTGCCAATCGCGATCTGTGGTGTCGCTTCCGGTGCTGAACTCGTTGCCAATCCCGAAGTCATAATCGGCGTCCCAGTTGGAGAAGTTGCCAGTGGGGGTGGTCGCCCCGCTGCTGGAGGCCTGCGAACCGTCGATGTAGAATCGGGCGTCGTCCGTGCTCCCGTCATAGGTATAGACGACGTGCTGGAGGTTCGGGGAGCTCCCGATGACGTCCGGAGAACTGAGTTCATTCATATCGTCATCCGACGTGCGCAGTCGCGCGTCATACCGTGCGCCGTTCTGCATCAGCTGGAAGTTGCGATCGTGCGGATCCAGAGAGAGCGTCACGATGCGGGCTGCGCCACCTTGGGTGTTGTTGGCCGGTAGAACCCACGCCTCCAGCGAGATCTCCGTGCTGCCCACGCAGGCGTCGTAGATCTTGTTGCTGTTCGTGTCGTTGGACGCACGATTGGGCCCCGTCAGGTCGAGGTAAGCGCCGTTGTCGCCGCTGCCCCAGGCGTAGTTTCCATTCTCCAGGGTCAGATCCAGCGCCGCACCCACCCCTGACGTGTCCTGGATGGCGGTGCTGCTGCCGTCCTCGAACTCGTAGAGAGCCTGTACCCCTCGTGCCACGCGGCTCGGGGTTTGAGCCAGAACCGGTTGAGGTCGCGTCACCAGAGTGTTGAAGAACGTACTGAGAACTAACAGAACACCCAGCCCGGCACGCCAGACTGGACGTATAAGGCTCCGACAGTGTGATTGACCAGTAAGCAAGATGGCCTCCTTGACCTTGGGAACCCGGCTTCCCTTCACGGTCATCCAGGTTCTAGAGATTTCCCTAATGCTTACTGTACCATCCAAGTATAGAACTGGCGTAACAGACTTGTTTAAAACCTGTTAGCACCGCCTTCGATCCGCCGGCTCGGCGAGAGAGTGATGCCCCGGCTCTGGCAGGGGGCACGGCGGCCCTCAACGGGGTCCGCGAAGGCTGGCCTCTTGCGTTAGACTTGGGGAATGCCGTCTCGGAGACAGTCGGGGGGACCGCCTACCACACCCGGCAGATCAGGCCCTTCAGGTAGGCGCCCTCGGGGAAGGTCAAAGCCACCGGGTGATCTGGACCCTGCGACATGTGCCCGATGATCTGGGCGCTCCGATCGGTGTCCGCCACAGCGCCGAAGACGATCTTCTGAAACAGGTCGGCTGAGACCCGCCCGGAGCAGGAGAAGGTCAGCAGCAGCCCTCCCGAGCGCACCAGCTGCAGCGCCAGGAGGTTGATGTCCTTGTAGGCCCGTGATGCCGCTTCCACCTCACGGCGCGTATGGGCGAACTTCGGCGGGTCGAGGACCACCACGTCAAAGCCGCGCCCATCGGCTCGGAACCGGCGCAGCACCTCAAACACGTCGCCCTCCACGTAGTCAAACCGCCGCTCGATGCCCAGCAGGGTCGGATCACGGAGCTTGCCGGTCGGGCCGGAGCTGTTGAGGGCCACGTTCCGTCGCGCCAACGCCAGCGAGGCGGCCGAGCTGTCCACCAGCGTCACCGCCGATGCTCCCCCGGCGGCGGCGTGGACCGCGAAGCCGCCGCTGAAGGCGAAGGCATCGAGCACCTCTCCATCCTGGCTGTGATGGAGGAGCCACGAACGATTCTCCCGCTGATCGAGATAGAAGCCGGTCTTGTGACCGCTGCGCAGATCCACCAGGAACCGCTGGCCGTTCTCTTGGATCTCCACGGTCTCCGGGGGTTCCTCACCCCACAACCGCCCTGTGCGCTGTCCCAGACCCTCCTTCTCCCGGACGTCGACGTCGGAGCGCTCGTAGATACCGCGAACGCCCTCTGACCCGAGACGCCTGCTCAGCAGGTCGACGATCAGGTCGCGCCGCCGGTCCACGCCCAGCGTCAGGAACTGAACGACCAGCCATGCGTCGTACCGGTCGACGACCAGCCCTGGGATGTAGTCCGACTCAGCGTGCACCAGACGATAGGCCGTGGTGGCGGGATCGCCCGCCCCAGCCGCGTCCAAACCCAGCGCACGACGGGCAGCGATGGCTCGCTCCAGCCGTCGATCCCAGAAGGCCGGATCGATCGATTCCTCCTCCTCCCAGGTCAGAAGCCGCACCCGTATCTGCGATTCTCGATTGAGGTATCCTCGTGCCAGCCAATTCCCCCCCGCATCGCGAACCTCCACGATGTCGCCGTCGGCCGGGTCTCCCTCGATGCGCTGGATCGCCCCGGAGAAGATCCACGGGTGTCGGCGCAGCACGGGTTTGGCCCGTCCCTTCTTCAGAATCACGGATGCGTTTTGTCCCATCGGTGGCTCTAGCCCTCCGCTACTGCGAACGTGGTTCGATCAGCTCGTGCAGCTCTCCTTCATCGATCGTCGGCGTCCCCAGCGCCTCAGCCTGGGTCACCTTCGATCGCCCCGGGGAGCTACCGATGACCAGATAATCGGTGTTGCCGCTCACACTGCCGGTCACCTTGCCGCCCTGGCCCTCGATAAGCGCGGCGATCTCGCGGCGCGGCTGGGACAGCGTCCCCGTGATGACGAACGTCAGACCTTCCAGGGGACCGCCGGAGGGCTCGACCGGCCCCTTCCGCGCCAGACGAACGCCGGCCTTCCGTAGCTTCTCCACGAAAGCGCTGTTATGCTCGTGCCTGAACCAAGTGACCACCGCCTCAGCCGTGTGCGGGCCGATGCCTTCGATGCTCTCCAATGCCTCGACGTTGGCGCTCGATAGCTCGTCGATCGACGAGTAGTAGCGGGCCAGGGTCCGTGCTACGATGCCGCCGACGCCCCGGATGCCCAGCGCGGCGATGACCTGTCCCAGGGGGCGCTCCTTGGCTGCCTCGATCGCCTCCAGCAGGTTGTCCGTGCTCGTCTCGGCGAATCCTTCCAACGCTTCCAGTCTCTCACGCTCGAGCGTGTAGAGGTCGGCGGCGTTTTCAATCAAGCCTTCCTCGATCAGGAGCGACGCCGTGCGCTCGCCCATCCCCTCGATGTCCATCACCCCGACGAAGTGGCTCACCTTCTGCACCCGCTGCTCTGGGCAGTCTACGTTGACGCAGTAGACCGCCACCTCGTCCTCCCGTGTGACCACCGGCTCGCCGCAGGACGGGCACGCCGCCGGCACCTGGAAAACCCTCTCGTCGCCCGTCCGGGCCTCGACGACCGGTCCCACCACGTAGGGAATCACGTCCCCTGCCCGGCGTACGATGATGCGGTCGTGGATGCGGATGTCCTTCCGCTTCAGGTCATCGAAGTTGTGCAGGGTCGCCTTCTGGATCGTCACGCCGCCCACGTTCACCGGATCGAGCACGGCGTACGGCACCAGGGCCCCTGTGCGGCCCACGTTGACGCCGATGTCGAGCAGCTCGGTTGTCGCCTCGCGCCCCGGGAACTTGAAGGCCACGGCGCCGCGCGGGGCCCGTCCGACCACGCCCATCTCCTCCCGCGTGGCCAGATCGTCGACCTTGATCACCAGGCCGTCGACCTCATAGGGCACCCGCTCACGCCTCTCAATCCAGGCCTCACAGTGAGCGATCAGCGGCTCCAGCGCCTCAAATCGTTTCGCAAGGTCGGAGACCCGGAAGCCCAATCGTTGCAGATACGCCAGGGTCTCCCACTGGGTCTCCACCGGCGTCCCATCGGCGTCTACGATGGCGTAGGCCAGCAACGTGAGGGGGCGCTCGGCCGTCACCCGCGGGTCCAGCTGGCGCAGGCTGCCCGCCGCGGCGTTGCGCGGGTTGGCGAAAGGCTCCCTCCCTGCCTCCATCTCCCGCTGGTTCAGGGCGTCGAAATCCTCGATCAGCATCACGATCTCCCCTCGCACCACCAGTCGACGCGGCACGCTCACCTCTGTGCCCTCTGCCCCGCCGGGGCTGGTGTCTCCCCCTTCTTCCCCAGCGGCGCCGGAGCGCGGGACGGGTATGTGCAGGGGCAGCGTCGGCACGGTGCGCAGGTTCGCCGTGATCTCCTCTCCCACGTAGCCGTCGCCGCGGGTGGCGCCCCGTGCGAAGAGGCCGTCCTCGTAGTGTAGCACGACGGTCAGCCCGTCCAGCTTCGGCTCGACCACCCAGGAGACGTCCGTTGCGGTGGATGGTAGATGCTTGCTCACCCGCTCCCACCAGGCCCGGATCTCCGCGGCGTTGGAGGCCTTGTCCAGGCTGAGGATCGGGACCGGATGGTCGACCTTGCTGAACGCCTCGGCGGGCTCGGCCCCTATCCGCTGGGTCGGGGAGTCCGGGGTGATCAGCGCCGGGTGTTCCTCCTCCAGCGCTCGCAGGTCTTCCATCAACCCGTCGTACGCCCCGTCGCTGATCACCGGTCTGTTCAGCACGTAGTACCGGTAGTTGTGGTACCGGATCTCCTTCCGCAGGTCCTCAGCTCGTTGTCGTCTCGCCTCGTACGTCATCCCTCTCTCCTCAGCCATCGTCACCTTCTACCAACCTGCTGTTGTCTATCAGGGAAGAGATGCACCTTCTAGTCGCCCCGCTCCAGTCGGGCTAAGGCTGCTCCACCGGCTGCAGGTAGTTCCCGATCGCCCACCACGTGCGCGCTTCGTTCTCTGGATCCCTTAGCTTCCACCAGGGCGATCCCCCCGCCGTCTGCGGACCGTCCACCACGAAGAACATCTCCCCATCCGCGGCGATATCCATGCGAGCGTAGGTCGCGCCCGGTCCGTCGCGCAGGCTGAGGCCGTACCCGGCGGTGCCCGTTACCTCAACGTAGCCGCCGATGGTGATGTCCTGGGACGCCGTCGGGGTCGCTCCCGGGCCCTCTTCGGTAGCGGGAGGCTCGGTGGGAGTGGGCGTCGGACTGACGGCCGGGGTGGGGGAGGGGGTCGGCGTCCAGATGATGGCGGTGGGGGTGGGACCCTGAGCGCCAAGCCGGCCGCGAAACAGGTAGAGGGCCCAGAATCCGAACAGAGCGAAAAGCAGAATGGCTGCGACAAAGGCAAAGGCCCAGACCCGCGGCGGGATCTCAGAGACGGATGACCCGCCTTCCTGACCCACGTCCCCCCTGGAACCGACGTGGTCGCTTGGAACAGTCTCGTCCATCCAGTTGTCGCCGGACATAGCAGATCACCTCTCCTATCCTTCGGACTTGACCAGGCTTCACGTCTGCCCGATGATGCCCTTGCGCTGCTCAAGGGCACACAGTCAAGTCGACGTCGTCGATGTACAAAGCCGCCGAGCCATCATTGCCGTCGTTGTAGCTACCCACGTAGACACTGAGCGTTCGGCCCACGTAGCTGCTCAGATCGTACACCTTCTCCGTCCACCTCTCGTCGTCGGACCGCCAGATATCTCGAATCAAGGCGGTTCCACCGTCCATAGACGCGTCGTAGACGACGACGTAGTGATAATCCACGCCGTCGACGTCCCCCACCGGGTAGGCCCAGAGCCGCAGCACGGCGCTGGCACCTGAACCCAATGAGACATTCTGCCGGACAGAGGAATAGCCGCTGCCCAACGCCCCGGGCAACACCCCTGTGCGAGCGCTTCGAGCGCCGCTCCTGGATCGATCTGACCCGTAGTCCGCCTCGTTCAGGATCCAGCCCTGATTCAGCTCGAAGCCTCCGTTCGCGATCACGTCGATGCACGCCCCGGGGGATGGTCCGGTGTCGCGCAGGATCAGGGGCAGCCACGCCCGAGGAAAGCGCTCCGGTCTCTCCAGGCACGCATCCAGGAAGTCCATCACCCGGCCCATCACGGCAGGTCGAGCGTGGGGCGCGATGGTCTCAAAGGGAAAACCAAAGGTGATCACCCGCTCGCACCCGTCGGCGTACTGAACCGCCGCTGCGCCGCCTTGGCCGCCTGCGTACCGCAACGCCTCCGAGGAACCGTGTGCGGGGCTCAGCCGGTCCGGATAGTCCGGGTCGTACATCCCCGCGGCGTCGAAGCGGAAGCCGCTCAAGCCGTCGAAGACAGAGCCCTGGACTGCCGTCACCTCGTACGTCCCTGCGTCGTCTCCGACGTAGTTCGCCCGCAGCTGCTCCTCGTAGAACTGACGATCGGCAGCACTGCCCAGGTTGTCGAGATCCCATCCGATCTCCGAACCGCTGATGAAGAGCGCCCCGCCGTTCGCCAGGTACGACCGGATCAGGCCCTGCTCGCTGCTGTTCAAGCTCTCCTCATAGTAGGATTCCTCTCCCAGAATCCAGACCACAATGGCATAGTCGTCCAAATCGACGGCGCCGTCTTGGACCGCCTCATTGCTCGCGCTGTCGAAGGGCAGGTCGACGATCGCCTCGCCATGCTGGATCACGTAGTCGTAGTTGTTCATCCGATCCAGAAGCATGCGCGCGTTCGGCCCCTCCACCGGATCGTTTTCGTGTAGTACCATCGTCCGATTCAGCCGGTCGAAACCGTTGACCAACAGAACGTCCGCCGGCTCGCCGACCCGTACGGCCAGCGTCTCCGTGGGGAACGACTCTCCCCCGGTGTTCCTGGCCGTGACGCGCACGAAGAGAAGGTGGCCTGTCGAGAGCCCTCGCAGAACGACCTCATTCCCGCCCGCCACGGGAACGCCGTCCGACCAGCCGATCCCATCCTCGCTGGTGTAGACCCGGTAGCCGGTGGGGGGGTCGCCCCTCAATCCCTCGTCATCCGTCGGCGAGGGCTGCCACGAGATGCGCACCGCGCCTCCCCCCACGTTCTCCACCGCTGGATGGGTGGGCGGCTCCGGGAGGAGCACGCCGTTGGGGTCGAAGTGTTTGACGATCCCCTGGTAGATCGCGCGGGCCACCAGCTGGTTGAACCTCGGTTCCTTGAGCGCGTCAGTATCCTCCGGGTGGTCGTGGAACCCGATCTCAATCAAAGCCCCTGGCATGCGCGCCGTCGGGTCACTGTCCCACAGCAGACGGAGCTCGCCTAGGTTCCGCTGCTTCTCGCCCCGGTCGACCCACGAGGGGTCCCAGCCCGCGCGGATGTCGTGCACCACCTCCGTGTGGATGGCGTGGCGGAACTCGAGGCTTCCTTCGGTGCGCGGAAGGCCCTCCCCGTTGTGCGCGTACGTCTCCGTGCCGCTGTACCGGGTCTGATTGCCGGTGGCGCCGTTGGTATGCCACGACACGTACACCGCATCGTCGCCGGTGCCTGCGTGCTCCCAGCGCGCGTAGATCGGACGCGCCGTCACGTCGCCGTACGCCGCGTCCATCCCCATCCTCTGCGTGTAGTAGTAGGCAGCTACCTCCCACCAGGGCTTATCCGGCGGCCTGCTCGCCCCGGTCTCCAGCCCTGCCAGGTTGTCGAACGTCCCCCCTCCAAGCCGGACCGCGTCCGCCACCGCGGTCCTGCCGGCCGTGCTGGAAGCGTTCGACAGCGTGACCCGCGCCGTCTCTCCCGCCAGGAAACCATAGCTCCCGATGTAGTGCCAGGTGAAGCCGTGATACCGCTGGTCGACGCTGACCACGGTCTCCCCGCCCGCGTGGTGGACGGTGAACCGCGCGTCCCGCGGCCTGTCCGAGCCAGAGGGGTACCAGACGTAGACCGCGTACTCCCCATCTTCCGGCACAGGCCCGCTCCAGCTCGCCGTGGCCGTCGGCGCTCCGCTCACCGTCTCGGCCTCGTGATGGTGGCCGCCATACCCTCCCGATTCCTGCGTCCACCCGGTCTGCGAGAAACCACCATCAGCGGTGTCGTCCAGAAGGACCTGACTGGGAGTCATGTCCCGCTCCCGCGCCGTCCAGACCATCGCACCGGCGTTCCACAGATAGGGCAGCAAGTACTGGTTCACCGCCTCGGCGTTGTTGTGGTCCTCAATGATGGGGCCGTCATAAGAGGACGCGTTCGGGTAGGGCGGCCGCTGCGTCTTCCACTGCTCCCTGCCGGCGCTGTAGCTGTAGACCCACTGCCAGCCGTGCCCGGCGCTGACGTAAACGGTCTTGCCGCTGAGGGCCCCCTCGGGCTGACCTTGTCCGGAGCCCGGGGGCTGCGCCGCCGAAGCCGAGCTGCCCTCGATCTCCCCCGCCGCCGCGTCGGAAGGTTTGCTCGGAACTGTCAGTGGCGGCAGGAAATCGGCCAGAGCCACGAAGTCACCGCTCTCCGGGTCCCTAACCTGAATGCGCAGCTCCTGCCACGCCAGCGGCATCAGCGTGTCTCCGATCTGGCTCTGCACGATCTCAAAGGAGCCGTGATCGAGCGCCTCCAGCTCATTCGATCGCACGTCGAGGCGCACGATGTACACGTCGTCTTGCGGGTTCAGCACCTCCTCCAGGCTGGTATCGTCTGGCAGCGCTGTCCACAGCCCCTCCCCCGTCTCCTCGACGGTGGGGCCTTCCAGAAGCTCGCGCAGCAGATCTTCCGCGTTGGCCGGGCCCGACGCTGCGGCCGAGATCGTCGTGGCCCGTTCCACCGCCACCGGTCCCTGGGGGGACCAGAGGATGATGTGGCTGGCCGGGCCCGGCTCCTGGGCCGCTCCTTCGCCACTCACCACCAGCATGAGCATCACAAACAAGAGCACCTTCCATCTCGTCCCCATCTTGGCCAGGCCCTCCCTATCCACTCCCCCTACTCATACGCTCCACCCGCCCTAAGCCCCCCCAGCTCTAGCCGAATCGGCGGCCTCCGCCCGTCATCCGGCGATCCCATCCCTCAACACCTCAAAGCCCAAGCCCCTCACCGTCACTCCCCCACCGGCTCCGCCCCTACGCCCGATCGAAGTACCTCAGCAGCTCGTCCACCGAGATGCTGTTCAGCACGTCGTCGGCGGTGGCCCAGCCACGGCGAGCCGTCGCCACCCCGAAATGGAGATCCCTGAACCCGTCGATGGCGTGGGCGTCGGAGCTTACGACCAGTTTCACCCCCAGCTCGATGGCGCGCCGCACGTGGATATCCTTCAGATCCAGGCGAGCCGGGTTGGCGTTCACCTCCAGGGCCGTGCCCGTCTCCGCCGCCGCCCGGAAGACCGCCTCCAGGTCCAGGTCGGCGCCCTCGCGTCTCCCGATCAGCCGTCCCGTGGGATGGGCGATGATGTCGACCGCCGGGTGGCGTATGGCTGCCACCATCCGTGCCGTCACCTGCTCCCGATCTTGGCGCAGGCCGGTGTGCACCGCCGCCACCACCAGGTCCAGCTCCGCCAGCACCTCGTCAGGCAGATCCAGGCTCCCGTCGTTCCGCACCTCGACCTCGACGCCCGCCAGCACCCGGAACGTGCCCCCCAGTCGCTCGTTCACCGCGTCGACTTCCGCCCTCTGTCTCCGCAGCCCCTCCACGTCCAGCCCGCTGGCCACGCCCAGGCCGTGGGAGTGGTCGGTGACCAGGGCGTAGGAGAGCCCGCTGGCCCGGGCCGCCTCCGCCATCTCCAGCAGACTAAACCGTCCGTCCGACGCCGTCGTGTGGAACTGGAAGTCGCCCCTCAGATCGTCGACCGTGATCAGATCCGGTAGGTCGCCACGCAGGCCCGCCTCGATCTCTCCCCGGTCCTCCCGCAGCTCGGGCGGGATCAGGGGCAGGCCCAGGGC
>CAZEQC010000040.1:0-33710 GCA_964514285.1 uncultured Anaerolineales bacterium
GGGCGGTCGCCCTCTATCTCGGAGGCCGCGTCCAAGGGTTGAGTCGGGCGCCTCCGCCGGTAGTGGTCGACGACGCGGCGGTGCGCGATGGTGAAGAGCCACGCCGAGAACGTACCCCGCTCGCGGTAGCCCTCGAGCCCCTCCAGCGCCTCCGTGAAGATCCGGGCGGTCAGGTCCTCGGCATCGGCCTTCCGGCCCACGCGGCTGTAGACGTAGCGGTAGATGCGGCCCACGTACCGCCGGTAGAGAGTGGCAAAGGCGTTTCGATCCCGCTTGGCGGCCTTTACCAGCGCAGCGTCATCCACAGTCTCTTTCTCTCTGGCGGGCGCTGTAGCGTAGGTTTGGTGCATATGTGCTCGGTCCCGTCCCGTAATTCTAGCTATCGCAGTCTGAATCCGATCTGCTGTAATCCTGTGATGCTCTTGCTAGCTCTTTGGTCGAATGTTCCTTACATGAAGTATATCGCGAGAGATGGCAAAACGTAACACCATCGCGCCGCAACAATCAACGCAACGCACAGCCTCTTGGCACACAGCTCACTCGCCCTGCAATGCTTGCCAGGCTTCCAGTTCTCGTTCGACGTCGATGCCGTCTAACAGCTGGGGAAGGTACTCCTCGAACGTCAGCTCACGCTAAGCCTCATACGCCTCCAGAGCCTCATAGTAGGTGCCCATAAGCAGAAAGCCCTTCCGCTCTTGCTTCTCGATAAACTGCTTTGCCTCATCATAGTCGCGCTGAGCCGGTAGTCGCAGGGGCAGGACCCTGAGGAGCGATTCCTCCACGACGCTCGACCGGGATCCGTAATTTGAGAAGACGTCATCCTCTGCATAGACCGATTCGAACAGGGCTTCTGATTCCGACAAGGCTTCGTCCTGCGCATCGATCATCGGTCCCACGACCTGATGCAGGTACTCATGCTGCAGAAGCATCGGGCTCGGCTTCTGAGTAGGACCCAGGACGATGAAGATCGTATCCTTCGTCTGGCGGTTGAGCCCACAACCTCGCGCCAGCAAGAGGGTTGGGGCGACACCGAGTGGCTTCGAGAGCGGCGCTTCCTCCAGTCTCAGGTACGTGTTGCACGCCTCGACGGCCGTCGGGATCAGGGCCTCATAGCCGTGCAAAACCTCGTTCCAGGCGCAGAGGAGCGTGAAGAGCCGCTCGTCGACCGTCAGTTGTATCTCCTGGCCGTTCTCCAGCCTCGGGTGGACGGGCGGCGTGGGCAACGCTGATTCGGTAGCTAGCGGGGATGGATCCGGCATCGTTGTGGGCGGCGGCGTGGGTGTACGTGTGGCGGCTGATTCGTCCTGGGTCGGGATAGGTCCTGGGGTTTGCTGACACCCGAAGGTGTAGGTTGTGCTGCCAAGCAGCATCAGAAGGAGCAAGGAGAAAAGCCAGCGTCGGTGTGGACCGATTCTGAGAATACCGGATTTCCTCTCTTCTGTTCGCTCGACGGGATGAGCAGCCTCAGTAGAGGCGGTTTCTTGCGGGGGTTGATGAGGGATGGACGATACCGTTCCGACTGATGTTCCGACGGCGTGCCCGCTAGCCCCGATTCTCCGCCGCAGGGAGCACCGCCCCAGCTCTGTTCCTATTCTACCACGAGCTGACGAGGCCAACAATCACTAGGCGAGGCCGCCGTGGCTACTCGCTAGGGTCCGCTCCTGAGGTGGAGCGCAGACTCAGGACGGCGACTGCTCTCCGCCCAGCGCCTCCACGGCCTCCCGCACAGCCTTCACGTCAGGGTCGCGCAGCGCGCCCTCAGGGGCCGGTCGGTCCTCCATCGTGATACAAACGGTGCCCTGCCGGCAGGGGATCGCCATGTCGACCACGTACTCGCCGCCTTCCTCTCGGAAGAGGAACTCCCGCTCTGGATGGAGGTTCTGCTCCTTGAGGGTCACGTAGAGGCCATCGGCGCCGGTGGCGTAGAGATCGTTGATCTCGTCGGCGGCGACGAAGCGGTCCCAGGTCGACTCTATAAAGGTGATGCGCCGCCAACGGAGGCTGGGGATCGGCTCATCCCGCTTCATCAGCCGGCCCAGCTGGAGCTTGTAGTAGGGGGCGTCGGCGCGTGGGTGGTTGGGCTGGTGCGGAAGCAGGTCGCGGCGCCGCACCAGCTCGTAGCCCTCGACAGGGGCGTAGTAATGGATGGCCCACTTCTCCTCGTCGAAGGCGCGGGTGAAGTAGAAAGCCAGCACCACCGCCTCCGTGGTACTCTCGGGGGCGTGGCGCTGGGGGATACGATACCAGCCTTCTTCTCGCGCGATGGCAAAGTCGCGCCGGCTGTTCATGATGCCGACCAGGACCCGGTCTGACGGGTAGAACATAGCAGCACCTCCGTGTTGTCGTGATTGCTTGCTGCCTGCTTGCTGTTCTGATTCTGGCGCCGACTTGTCGGAGTAAGAGGCGCCAGAGCCTCCTTCTCAGCGGAGCCGCCGTTGGGCGATCTCCGACAGCTTCTGCTGCGCCTCCGGTGGGAGGCCCAGGCTGTCGACCTCTTCTTCGAACTGCTCCAGCGTCCCGTTGCCGCCGATGAAGCCGTTGGCCCGCGCCGCGGCGGTGGAGTCCACCAGCTCTCCGGTATCCGGGTAGATAGCTTGGAAGGCCTCCATCACCTTCTTCACCCCGCGCAGGCGGTACTTCTGATGGTAGTCCTCGGCGAGCCAGAACTCGGTGTAGGGCACGATCTCCGTGGGCAGCTGGCGCCCGCTCTCGTCCTCTCGGCGCTCTTTGACGCTCTCCGCGACCTGCTTCTGCTCCTCGTCGTGATAGAAGACGACGGAGCCGTATTGGCTGGAGATGGAGCGGCTGACGGGGTTGTGGCTGTTCCAGAAGATCCCCAGCAGCTCCTCGTAGGTGATGACGGTGGGGTCGTAATCGATCTGGATCGTCTCGCTGTGATTGCCGAGGTTGTGATAGGTGGGATGGCTCTTCGATCCGCCCGCGTAGCCCACACGGGTTCGGACGACGCCGGGGAGACTCCCGAACCGGGAGTCAGGTCCCCAGAATCACCCCATGGCGAAGGTAGCGGTCTCCGTCTTTGTCGGGGCCTCGCGGTCGATCGGCGGGATGCCGGAGGCCGTCTTGGATGGCGTTGCTGAAGGTGTCATACTCGGTCTCTCTCTCATACCAATAAGAAGGATCGCTGCTATTACGATCCCTGTGACGGTCAAGGGTAGCGCGACACGGCCCAGGAAGGGTCGTATCGTCTCCAGTGTCTCGTTTGCCATAGGTCTGTCAGGTGCCTTTCCGGTCATTTGGTGTGATGATAGGATCCGTTTTGTTTATGTCCATCAAGGATTTTAACATAACTGATCATCTGGGCAACTCGATGGCAAGTTTGTCAAAAGAATCTGGGCGTGTTAGAATAGCCGCCGCTCTAAGTCAAGAGACCTCATCACTGATCTAGCTCACTCGAGGGAAGGCTCCAGGAACGCAGTCTTACTGCCTTGTTGGGGGAGGTACTGATGGAGAAGAAGATAAGGAGGAACTCGATGAAGGGTGCTGAGCCGGCATTCACTCGCCTCTTACGAAGGATTGGATTCGGCAGGCTGGTTTTTGGCGTCGTCGCGGTGCTGGTCGTCGTGGCTCTGCTCCTACCGCCGATATCGCTCTTGCACCGGCTTGGGGTTGTGGGCTATGAGACGCTCAATGCCAGCCACGCGGTCGTCTCGCATCCCGACGGTATAACGCTGCAAGTTGACCCAGAGGCTTTCGCCGATCGGGTGCGCGTGCGGCTGGATGCCGTGCCCCGACTCGCGTTCCTTGAGGGATCGGCAGGCTCCCAGCTGAAGGAGGCAGCCAAAGCGCTGCCGGAGTACCTGGAGGTGAAGAGCCCCTACTATCAGCTCGAGACGCGTGGCACGGCCTCTCAGTCCATCCAGATCGACGTGGTGGTGCCCAACGATGCGGAGCCTTGGGAGACCCTCGATCTCTACAGCTGGGATGGTGAACGCTGGACGTGGCTGGGGAGCGATCTTCACACCGAGGTGGCCGGGGAGGAGTTCATCCGCGCCGACGTGGAAGAGCTCCCGGCATCCGTGGTGGTGGTACAGAGCGGTGCTGCGGCGAACCGGATCGCGACCTACCTCGATTCGGATGATGCGGTGAACCAGGCCGATCTGTTCGACACCGTCAGCCCCACCGGGCTGCTGATGGGTACCATGGGAGGCTTTGCCGGTGACGTGGATCGTCTGCCGCTTCCCGACGACGGTGCAGGCTGTGCCGTGCTTCCGGCGCTGCGCAATTGGGCGCCCGGGGGAAGCGTGAACGAGGGACTGCTCAGCGACTTCCTAGACGATGCTGCGGCCCAGGAGGCGCACATCGACAACATCGTTGAGATGTGCTCCGAGAGGGCCTTCGATGGCGTCGAGATCGATTATCGAGGTGTCGCGGCGGATCAGCGTCAAGCCTATACGTCGTTCATTGAGACGCTGGCCGACGCTCTTCACGGTGTGGGGCTGCAGTTGAGTGTCACGATTGAACACCCTCAGCTCACCGACGGCGGTTGGGAGACCGGAGGGTACGATCTGGCGGCGCTGGGCGAGGCTGCCGACGCCGTCCGGGTACCGTTCCCCTCCGACCCAGAGGCTTACACCGACGGTGGCGGGGCAGAGCGCTTGCTCGGCTGGGCCACTGCTCAGGTGCCGCGTCACAAATTGATGATGCTGGTGTCGTCGCTGAGCGCGACGGCGGTCGAGGGAGAGGAGACCTACGAGCACGTGGCGGCGGAGGAGGCTCTGGCCCCCTTCGGCGAGATCACGGTACTCGATGAGGTTGAGCAGGTGGAGCCGTCTACCGAGGTGGCCTTCGGCCTCTCCGGTTCGCTGATGAGTACCTCACCGCGGGAGGAGGCCGGGACTTACTCTCTGCGCTACAAGAGCGCGGAGGACGAGGTCTGCACCGCCTGGCTGGGCACGGCCGCGAGCCTGGTCAGCAAGCTTTCTTGGGCGAATCGGTATCACCTGGGCGGCGTGGCCGTGGCCGACGCCCTGGATCCGGGCAACGTGGAGGGTATCCTGGACGTTGTGGCCGCCTATCCCGACGTGGAGACGGCGGCGGTGCCGGGGATGGAGGATCTGCAAATTGCCTGGTCGGTGACCCATGAGGGGCGGGAGCTCGATGGCCAGCAGGGCCCTCTAGCCAATCCCAGCTATACGTGGATGGCTCCCGAGTCCTCAGGTGACTACTTGGTCAGTGCGTCGGTTGCCGGCTTCGACCATGGCTCGGTGGCGATCACGGTGGCGGAGCCAGAGCCAGAACCGGTTGCCGAGACGATCACCGAGACCGAGACGATGACTGAGACGGCCGAGATGGATGAGTCGGGTGAATCGTCGTCGGCTGTGGGGGACGAGGAGAGCTCGGAGGAGGACGAGGAGACGTGCCTCAGCGCTGCCTTCCTCGCCGACGTCACCGTGCCGGACAATACGCAGATGGAAAAGGGCGAGGCGTTCGAGAAGACATGGCAGGTCGAGAATGACGGCTCGTGTGCCTGGCCGGAGGACACCGTGCTGGCCTTCATCGGCGGCGATCAGATGGCCGCTCCAGAGTCCGTGGAGGTGCCCACGGTGGAGCCGGGCGGTAAGAAGGACATCACGGTCTCGATGGAGGCCCCCGGTGAGGATGGCACGTACACGGGCAAATGGCAGCTGCGATCCGGCGACACGTCGTTCGGGGGGCAGATGTGGGTGAAGATCGTGGTGGGAGAGCCTCAGCAGGCGGCTCCCGCCCCGGCCCCGGCGCCCTCCGGAGGCGGTTTCGAGCTGGGGGGGCACATCAGGGATTGGGGCTTCCCTTATGCCGACAAGATGCACTACGCCGGTATGAACTGGGCCAAGGTCCAGGTGCGCTATCCCCAGGATGCCACGGGCATTATCAATGCCGCGCATGCCAATGGCTTCAAGATCCAGGTGAGCGCCCTCGGTCCGGCCGATATGGTGACCCAGGCTGACTTCGAGCAGAAGGTGGCTAACTGGGTTGCTGGAATCGCGGCGGCCGGTGCGGATGCGATCGAGGTGTGGAACGAGCCGAACATCGATCGCGAGTGGCAGGTCGGTCATATCAGCCCCCAGGCGTATACGAATCTTTTGTGCACGGCCTACGGTGCTATTAAGAACGCCAACAGCGGCGCGGCCGTGATCAGCGCTGCTCCTTCGCCGACGGGGTACTTCGGAGGCTGCAGCCCCAACGGCTGCGACGATCAGCCTTGGCTGGAGGGGCTGTACAACGCCGGCGCGGCCCAGTGTATGGATTACATCGGGGCGCATCACAACGGCGGCGCGACCCGCCCCTCGGCCAACACGGGGCATCCGGGGGACAACGGTGGGCACCACCATTCGTGGTACTACATGCCGCAGACTCGCCTCTACTACAACATCTTCCGCGGCACCCGCAAGCTTTTCTACACCGAGATGGGCTATGCCTCGCAGGAGGGTGTGCCCCCATTCTCGGATCAGTTTGGCTGGGCGCGGGGTATCACCAACGCGGATCAGGCCGCCTGGCTGAAAGAGGCGGTCCAGTTGAGCATCAACAGCGGTATGGTGCGCTGCATCATCGTCTGGAACATCGACTACGTGCGCTACGGTTACGACCCCCAAGATGGTTTCGCCATCATCCGCCCCGGCGGTTCGTGCCCGGCTTGTGAGGCGCTGCATAGCGTGTTGGGAACGCGGTAGCGAAGCTGACGGGCTTCGGGGCTTTGACCTGGGCGGCTGATCGTGCTATACTGTTCGTGCTAGGATGGTGCGTAGATTCAGCCTGTGGTGAGTGCAGTCGGACAATGAAGGCCAGGCTGTGCTTTCCCGTATGGTTCGGATAATCGTTTGAAGACCAGAGGTTCGGCTGCAGTCGTCTTATTGCCGTCGTTCGACTGAGCCGGGCCTCTTTTTCTGCATGGGAGGTTGTGTCAATGTCGAAAGCTTCATCCGGAGGTCAAGGCCTGAGCGGCCGAGGGCTCTACATCGCTATCGCTGCCTGGCTCGTTCTCGTGATCGTGGGCGGCTTGTGCACCTGGTACGGTTGGCTGGGGCCAGGACGTGGCGAGTCCGCGCCGAAGGTGGTGCCGACCATCCAACCAACGACCGCTTCCGAGACCGAGGGGCGTGATGAAGCGCCCGGGGCCGGGGAGACCGCGGCTGCTCCGGAGCCTTCCTCCACGCCGCCTGCGACGACCGAGGGCGACCCAGCGACCGACCCGACCGACGATCCGACTGCGCCGGCGGACGAGGGGGAGCCGACGCCGACCCTTGCCACAGATACGGATGAGGAGGCGTTCGGCTACGGGATCGCCCTCAACGGTGTCGGTGGTGGAGACCCCGCTTACTGGATGGGCCAGGTGGACAGCCTGGGATTGGGTTGGGTCAAGCAGCAGCTTCGTTGGGCCCACTTCGAGAGCACGCCGGAGGAGATGGACTGGAGCGGGTTCGACGCGGTGGTTGACGCGGCCAGTCAGCGCGGCCTCAAGGTGACGTTCAGCGTGGTCGACGCGCCGGATTGGTCGCGCAGCTACACGGACGATAACACGGAGGGCGCACCGCCGGATAACCTGGAGCTGGTCGCCGATTTCATGGGACGGTTGGTCGACCGCTACAAGGGCCGCATCCACGCCATCGAGGTCTGGAACGAGCAGAACCTCGATCGCGAGTGGGACACGGCAGGTGGCGTCGACCCGGCACGATACGTGGAGATGCTCCAGCTTTCCTATCAGGCGATCAAGAGCCGCGATCCGAACATCATCGTCGTCAGCGGGGCTTTGTCGCCGACGGCCGGTCGGCAGATGGATCCGAACAACCCTGATCGGGTCATTTGGATGGACGACTTTGACTATATGGATCAGATGATCGCCCTCGACGCGCTCAGTTACTGTGACTGCGTGGGAGCTCATCACAACGGCATCAACATGCCGCCGGACGTGGCCTGGGATGAGGGCTACGATGACCCGACGGCTCAGTTCCGGGGACCCTTCGACAACCCGCATCACAGCTGGTCTTTCCGATCGACGCTCTGGGGCTACCACGAGCGGATCAAAGCGGCTGGCAGTGACAAGCCGCTCTGCGTCACCGAGTTCGGCTGGGCGTCCGCGGAGGGTTTCGAGGGCTATCCCCCAGGCTTCGAGTTCGCCCTCGATAACACGCTGGAGGAGCAAGCCGAGTGGGACGTTCAGGCCTTCAAGTTGATGCGCGAGTGGGGCTTTGTCCGTTTGGCCTTTCTCTGGAACCTGAATTACTCGCAGCTGGGGTGGGGCCCGAAGGATCCTAACGCCCCCTATGCTTTGATCGACTTCAAGGGCGCGCCGCGACCGGCGTTCCACGCCATCAGTGAGATGGAGAAGCCCTAGCTCATGGTCCACCGAACGAGCGATGAGACGTTCAGGTGCCCGATGGGTTGCTGTCTATGACGTTGCTGTCGAGAAGATCAGGACTCTCACTGGCTCCTCTTGTCGCCGGAGCGGTCCTCGTCGTCGGGGTTCTGAGTCTGATGCTGTGTCTGCGAGTCCGGCCTAATGACACCCTGGAGGATGGTGGGGAGGCTTCCACGCCCAACGCGTGGCCTGAGCCACGCATGCCCTCGCCGGCGTACGGGATGCAGGCCTATCTGTGGTGGGACGAGACGCTTGCCCGCCGCGACATGGATCTGATCCGTGACGCTGGCTTTGGCTGGGTGAAGCAGAACGTTGGGTGGCGGGATGTGGAGGGTGCGGAGAAAGGGGCCTTCAACTGGTATTTCACCGATCGGATCGTCGCTGACGCTGAGGAGCGCGGTCTGCAGGTGCTCTTCCGGCTGGACAGCGAGCCGGCCTGGGCCGTGCCTCCCGAAGGGGTTGAATCCAGAAATGGACCACCGGAGCATCCTGAGGATTTTGGCGACTTCTGCCACGCGTTGGCGGAGCGGTACACCGGTCGCGTGGACGCCTATCAGGTCTGGAACGAGCCCAATCTGGCCCGCGAATGGGGCGGCTGGACGCCCGATCCGGAGGGATACGTGGCGTTGCTTCGTGCCTGTTATGTCGGCGTGAAGAGCGCTGACCCTGGCGCTCTGGTCGTCTCGGCCGGGCTGGCGCCGACGGGGACGGGGCTGCCGCAGGCCATACCAGATATGACGTATCTTGAGCGCATGTATGAGGCCGGTGCGGCGCCCTACTTCGACGCCCTGGGGCTCAACGCCCCTGGCTACAAGGCGCCACCCGAGGTCTCGCCGGAGGAGGCTGCCGCGACGGAGGCGTACGGTGGGCAGCGTTTCTTCTGCTTCCGTCACGTCGAGGATATGCGCGAGATTATGGTGGCTCACGGAGACGGCCATAAGCAGGTGGTCATCCTGGAGATGGGGTGGACCACCGATCCTCGTCCAGACTCACCCTATCACTGGCACGCCGTGACGCCGCAGCAGAAGGCCGACTACCTGGTGCGCGCCTTCCGGTATGCAGAGGAGAACTGGCACCCGTGGATCGGCCTGATGACCGTGCTCTCCATCGCCGACCCACAGTGGACGCCGGAGGACGAACAGTACTGGTGGGCGATCACCGAGCCCGGCCGGCCCCATGCCGAACTACGGCCTGCCTATAGGGCACTCCAGACGATGGAGAAACGATGAGAAACAGCGCAGACGGCAGCGATCGGTTGTCTCAGTCGCGGTCTTCGCGTGTCGTCGTCGATGGCTCACACGGAGAGGGAGGCGGGCAGATTCTGCGAACCTCCCTGACCCTGGCGGCGCTGACCGGGCAGCCGACGCGCGTGGAAAAGATCCGCGCCCGCCGCGGTCGTCCTGGGCTTCGTCCGCAGCACCTGACGGCGGTCCGCGCCGCCGCGGCGATCTGCCGTGCTAAGCTGGAGGGGGATACCCTGGGCTCTCAGGCGATCGACCTCGATCCCGGCACCACGGTCCATTCGGGGGAGTATACGTTCGACGTGGCCGACGCCGCAGAAGGGGGCAGCGCCGGTTCCGTCGGGCTGGTATTGCAGACGGCACTCTTGCCCTTGGCCCTCGTGGATGGTGAATCTTGGCTGACGCTGCACGGCGGGACGCACGTGGCCTGGGCCCCCTCGGCCTCCTACCTGGAGCACGTCTTCTTGCCCACCGTGGCCCGAATGGGGATCCGTGCCGAGATAGAGCTGGATCGGTGGGGATTCTATCCGGTCGGCGAAGGTACAGTGCACCTCGCCATCTCGGGACGGGGAGGGACGCTTAAGCCCGTGACCCTGACCAAACGAGGCGACGTAGCACGAGTCTGGGGTATCGCGGCAGTCACGAATTTGCCATCTCACATTCCCCAGCGCATGGCGAATCGAGCGCGGAACGTCCTTGCTGAGGCGGGCCTTGAGGCCCGCATTGAGCCGCGGCGGCTGCGTGGCGCTGGGCCGGGAGCGGGCATCTTCCTGTTCGCCGAGTACGAGCACCTCGTGGTCGGGTTCACGTCTTTCGGGCGGAAAGGGCTACCGGCGGAGCACGTCGCGGAGGCGGCCTGCGATGACCTGCTGGACCATCACCGGACGGGAGCTCCTGTCGATCCTCATCTCGCCGACCAGCTCGTGCTGCCGATGGCTGTGGCCGGCGGTGAGTCGCGCCTGGTCACCTCCGAGATCACGCAGCATCTACTGACCAACACCTGGGTGGTGCAGCAGTTTCTGGATTGCTCGTTGAGCGTTGAGGGTCGGCAAGGCGAGCCCGGTACGCTGGTGGTGAGAGGGCAATCTCTCTCCTATGGGGAGAGGTGAGGGGGACCTATGATCGAAGTGGTCTTCCTGGGCACATCCGCGTCGGCTCCCTCGATCCATCGGGGGCTCTCGTCTCAGGTTGTGCTCCATCAGGACTACCGTTTCTTGGTCGACTGTGGCGAGGGTACGCAACGGCAAATCCTACGCAGCGGTCTAGGATTCAGGCGTCTCAACCGCATCCTGCTCACCCATGGTCATCTTGACCACATCCTCGGGCTGGGGGGCCTGGTGTCCACGTTTGCCAGATGGGAGGCTATGGAGCGCCTGGAGATCTACGGTGGACGCTGGGCGCTGGAGCGAGTCTATGATCTGATCTACGGCGTCGTTCTGCGTGGGGCGCGGCCGGCGATAGAGATCGATTTCATCGAGGTCGAGCCCGGCGTGATCCTGGAGGACGACGCCTTTGAGGTGATCGCCTTTCCGGTCTCTCACCGGGGGCCGAGCCTGGGTTATCTGTTTCGCGAGAAGTCGCGCCAGCCTTTCCTCAACGAGCGTGCGGAGGCCCTTGGCGTTCCGGCCGGTCCGGAGCGGAGTCGTCTGGTGGCGGGAGAGCGGGTGACGTTGTCGGATGGTCGGGTGATCGAGCCCGATGACGTCCTCGGCCCGCCGGAGCGTCGCTCGTGGTTGGCGCACGTGGGCGACACAGGAGAGACGGCGAACCTGGTGGAGCACGTCCGTGGGGCCGACATGTTGGTGATTGAGGCCACCTATCTGGAGAGGGATGCCGGTCTGGCCGAGCAGTTCGCACATTTGACGGCCGCCCAGGCAGCCCGCCTAGCGCGAGAGGCCGACGTGCATCGCCTGGTCCTCACGCACATCTCGCGACGGTATCGGGAGTCGGACATCCTGGAGGAGGCCCAGGCCATCAAGCCGAACACGGTGGTGGCCCGCGATTTGGATCGGTTCCGGGTCATGCGGGAGGACGTGGAGCGGGAGCCTCTGCAGGGTGACGCTAGATGATTGGAATCGAGTGTTAAGCCTTGAGAGGCCTGAGTGATATCGAGACTGACGTGTGTCCGTCATAGGCTTCCCAGTCGATCCAGGGCAGAGGCGGGGATGCCGCTGGGCTTACGGCGATTCTCCTTGGGGCGATTAGGAATCTGCTGAGTTTGTTGTCTGCTTCATGCACTAGGGGGTATGATGCCTGCGCATCGCAAGGCTAGCATTCGAGAATTGGCTTCTGGGGCGTACGAGCTTGGTTCGAGCGTGGTTGAGGGACAGCTACATCGCGATCCCGAGAGCGGAGAGTGGATGGTGGGGGAGAAGACGCTGAGCGCGTGGCTGGCCAAGTACGCTGATCAAGAGGTTCTTCTCATTGCCACGTCGTTGGAGGACGATCGCCCGATGCCGAAGAAGGTCTGCCGCACCTGTGGCACAGAGTTCAGGGGCATCGAGTGTCCGCGTTGCCGTGAGGTGCGGATGCGTCTGCGCGGTCGGTAGGCACCAGAGTGCACAAGGCGCGATGGATGCCCTCGGTACTCGGGTGGGGCTCCTGCCCAGCCCGATTCGGGTCCGTTCGCTCATCTTCAAGGCGTGATGGTCAGCTTGCACGCCGGCCAGGACATCGCCGGGCCTTCGTTTGTCATCTTCCCACTCTTGCAGTACACTGATGCTGAGATCAAGTAGATGCTTCTGATGCAGCATTGTGCTTTTGTCGTCAGCGAGGCGTTCAGCGCACCGGCCGCCTTCCCTGTATGGCTGTGACTCTGGCTGACCCTCGCCATAATCCTTAAGGAGCAAGGCCTATGAAGAAAGCGGGTTCAACGACTGCTAAGAGACGGCTGCTCTCAGGTAACGAAGCGGTCGCGTTGGGCGCCTGGGAGGCTGGGGTGCGCTATGCCGCTGCCTATCCGGGGACGCCCAGCACGGAGATCCTGCCTGCTCTGGCCCAATACGCCGGGGTCAAGGCGGAATGGTCATCCAATGAGAAGACGGCGTTGGATTCGGTCATCGGAGCCTCATTTGCTGGAGGCCGCGCTCTGGCGGTGATGAAGCACGTGGGGGTCAACGTCGCCGCCGACAGCTTGATGTCGCTTTCCTACACCGGTGTGGGGGCGGGCCTGGTGCTGATCAGCGCCGACGATCCCGGCGCCTTCAGCTCACAGAACGAGCAGGACAACAGACATTATGCTCGCTTCGGCAAGTTCCCCTGCCTGGAGCCGTCCGATAGCCAGGAGGCGAAGGACTTCACCGCCTTCGCCTTCGAGCTGAGCGAGAGATTCGACACACCCGTGATGGTGCGCTCTACCACGCGCGTCTCCCACTCCAAGTCGCCGGT
Organism: uncultured Anaerolineales bacterium; assembly: GCA_964514285.1. Lineage (GTDB taxonomy): Bacteria > Chloroflexota > Anaerolineae > B4-G1 > B4-G1 > SKLM01. The sequence continues at coordinate 12,985 of CAZEQC010000040.1, forward strand.
GGAGGTGAGCATGCCCGAGGAGTCCCGCCAATGGGAGCCGCTACCGCCGTTCGAGCGGAAGCCTCATAAGTACGTGATGATCCCCGCCCACGCTCGTCATCGCCATCCAGAAGTGGAGAAGCGCATGGAGGCTTTGGCCGACTATGCCGAAACCTGTCCCCTGAACCGGGTGGTCTGGGGGGACAAGCGTGTGGGGGTCATTTCTGATGGCATGGCCTACCAATACGTCCGGGAGGTCTTTGCAGGCTTCTCGTTTCTCAAGCTTGGGCTGGTCCATCCGCTTCCTGAACAGATGATCCGGGACTTCGCCTCCGAGGTCGACACGCTGGTCGTCGTTGAGGAGCTGGATCCCTTCATCGAGGAGCAGATCCGGGCGCTGGGTTTGGACGTGATCGGCAAGGGCGACACAGCCGAGGTCTTTCCCATGACGGGTGAGCTGACGCTGGCCCGCGTGCGCCGCGCAGCCCTTCAGGCCGGCCTGCCCGTTGAGGAGGAGGCGGAGGCGCTAGAGAAGACGGCTGCGGACCTGTCTATCCCTGCCCGACCCCCGGCGCTATGCCCGGGATGCCCGCATCGCTCGGTTTACTTCAGTCTGCGCAAGCTGAAGCTGCTCGTCTCCGGCGATATTGGGTGTTATGCCATCGGCGTGCTGCCCCCGTTCGAGGAAATGGATATGCTGATTTCGATGGGAGCCAGCATCGGCATGGCCCATGGCGCGAAGCAGGCTGGCTGCCCTGATGATATCGTGGCCACTATCGGCGATTCGACCTTCTTCCACACGGGTCTGCCCGAGCTGGCCAACACGATCTACAACCAGGGCAATACCTGTACGATGATTCTCGACAACCGCACCACGGCGATGACTGGGGGGCAGGAGCATCCGGGTACCGGGGTGACGCTTCAGGGGGAGCCTGGTTACCAGATCGACATTGAGGCGGTCGTGCGGGCCATGGGCGTCGAGGATCTGTGGGTGGTCGACGCTCTGGACGTCGAGGGGGTGGAGGAGGCAATCCGCGAGGCCGTCGCCGTCGACGATCGGCCTTCGGTCGTCTACGTGAAGGGAGAGTGTGTCTTCGTGCCCGGCTACCGGCGTCGCCCCGTGGCGGTGGTCGATCACGACGTCTGCAACGGCTGCGGCTTCTGCTTCCGCGTTGGGTGTCCCGCCATTCTCAAGTCCGAGGAGGTCGATGAACGGACGAGCCGCCCGAAGGCGGAGATCGATCCGCTTCTCTGCACCGGGTGCACCGTCTGCCTGCAAGTCTGTCCTCGCAGCGCTATCTATCAGACAGAGGAACAGGAGGCCTAGATGGAGACCATCACCAACTTCCTTTTCGTGGGCGTGGGCGGGCAGGGCATCTTGACCGCCTCCGACATCGCCGCCAGCGTGGGGCTGGCAGCGGGATACGAGGCGAAGAAGTCAGAGATACACGGCTTCTCGCAGCGCGGCGGTGTGGTGGAGAGCCACGTCCGCTGGGGAGAAGCCGTAGGAGCCCCGACGGCGGAGAGGGGAACTGTTGACTTCTTGATCGCTCTGGAGATACTGGAGAGCGCTCGCTGGGCGGCGTGGCTTCGCCCCGGGGCCGCCGTGTTGGCCAATCGGCAGCGTATCGCCCCGATGACAGTCACGGTGGGCGACGCGGTCTATCCCCGGGACGAGGAGATCCTGGAGGCTGTTCGTGCACGGACCGACGACGTCACCCTGGTCGATGCGCTGGCCATCGCAGAGCAGCTCGGCAACAGCCGTATGACGAACACGGTCGTCCTGGGCGCGCTCTCGACGCGGCTGGACGTCGATCCGGAGACCTGGCTTTCGGTGATCGAGCAGCGCGTGCCGTCGAAGTATGTGACGCTGAATCGAAAGGCCTTCCAGAAGGGACGCCGCGCCGTGAGCTGAGACGGTATCCTCAGGTCGACGCCTGGGGATGAGCTACAAAGGACTGACTTATGGAGACGTTGAGAATCTTCGTCGCTATTCCACTTCCCGAGTCGTTGCTGGAGAAGTTGGCCGACGTCCAGTATCGGCTGCAGGGGAAGGTGCCGCACCGGAGTGTGCGTTGGGTGCATCCGGAGGGTGTCCATCTGACCCTCAAGTTCCTGGGGGACACTCCGAGGGACAAGATACCGACGGTTCAGGAGGCGTTGACCGTGGTGGCTCGGCATGGACCGACCTGCACGCTGACCGCCGAAGGACTGGGCTGCTTCCCCAGTCCGCGCCGTCCTCGCGTCCTGTGGGTCGGTGTGAGTGAGCCGACGGGCCGTCTGAAGCTGCTCTACAAGGCGATTGAGGAGGCGATGACCTCCCTTGGGTACAAGCCGGAGCGGCACAGCTTCACGCCTCATCTCACGTTGGGGCGGGTGCGCCGTGGCGCATCCCGGGAGGACGAGGAGCTGATCAGCGAGGCCATCACGGGCACGAATGTGGGGCAGTTGGCGGTCTTCAAGGCTGACCGCTTCGAGTTGATTCGGAGTGAGCTGAAGCCCAGCGGCGCGGAATACACGACGTTGGAGACGTTTATGCTCCGGGGAAGCGAGCGTTGAGAGGACCCTTGATCGCGGTGATCGGCGGCTCCTCCCCCGCGTCGGAAGAGGTTTCTCTGGCACAGGACGTGGGGCGCGCGCTGGGTGAGGCGGGCGCCGTGTTGATCTGTGGCGGGCGCGGCGGCGTGATGGAGGCCGCGTGTCGAGGGGCGAAGGAGGCCGGTGGTACGACCATCGGCATCCTCCCTGGCCCAGATGCCAGCGAGGCGAACGCCTACGTCGACATTCCCATCGTGACCGGCATCGGCGACGCGAGAAACGCCATCATCGCTCGCACGGCCGAAGTGGCCATCGCTGTCGGAGGCAGCTACGGCACGCTGAGTGAGATTGCCTTGACCTTGGGGTTCGATACGCCCGTCATCGGGCTCCGAACGTGGATGGTGGAGCGGGAGGGCCATCCGCCAGTGCCCATCATCCGTGTGAGGACGGCACAGGAGGCGGTCCGGCAGGCTTTCGCCCACCTTCAAGATGCCCCATGAACCGTTTGGCTTGAATGCAGAGCGCCAGGGCGACTCCTGACCTCGGCGCTATGCTCTGGAGAGAGGCCGATTGATGGCCTCCAGGCCAGCAGCCCGTAGATTGCAAAGGTGACGAGGGAGTGAGGATGCGAAAAGCGATTCTGAGTGTTCAGGCTGATGCAGACGTCCCGGTGGAGGCAGCCCGGGATTGGTTCTTATCGCTTGAAGACCATCCGGAGCGGTATACCTTCGAGACACACGAAGGCTTCGAATTTGAAGAGGGTGGGTTCGGCGAGGTCGGCGCTCGATTCAGGACCCGAGAGACGTTCCTTTTCCTGAAGCTGGAGCTGTTGTTTGAGCTGGGGAAGGTGGAGGAGAATGCCTTCTGGTTCTGGCTGCTCCGGCCCTCATCCCTCGGCGTATGGGGCGGGTTTGAGATCGAGGCGGATGGAGAGAGCCAGTCCGCCCTGACGCTCTCCATCGGCTCCGAGACTCGAGTGGGACAACTCCTTCTCCGCTTCTCCCCGCTGGCCACCCTCGTCCACGGTCAGATCTCTGACGAAGTGCAGCACATCCGGCGATCGATGGAACGGGTCTATCAGGCTTAGGGATTTGGGCGCGAGGACGATCACCCCCCTGCTCCATCGACTTCCCTATTCAATGTAGCCGAGCGCTCGGAGCCGCTCCGAGATCTCCTCGTCGTCAAGGCTCAGCCGATGTCCTGACTCCCAGTTGGTCGGTCGTCGGGCTTCCGCTTTCTTCACAAAGCTGTCCAACGCCTGCTTCAGCTTCGAGACCTTGTTGGGGTGCTCAGCGAGCAGGTTCTCGGTCTCGCCCGGGTCGTCGACCATGTCGAACAGCTCATCAGGTTCGCCCCCCACGGTGATCAACTTATGTCGTCCCTCATAGGCCGCACGCCGCATTGACCGACAGCGGAAGGAATCGATCGCGTCCGGGTTCTCGTTCTCCATCAGGGCCAACAACGTGTCCGGCGTGTACGCCTCGGCGAAGACGGTTGTCTCCAGTGGGCTGGAACCATTGAGTGCCCGCGTCAAGGTCAGGTTCTCGATCTCGGGGGCGTGATACGTGTCAGGTCCATGAGGTTGGATGCCCGCTGCCTCCAGTGTGGCATGGAAGATGCGGCGCGTGGAGACGAGCGATGAAATGCGTCTCCCTGCTGGATACTGCTTAGGATATCGTATCACCAACGGAGCGCGAACCAGATCATCGTAGGCTACTAGTGAATGCCCCACGAAGTCGTGATTGTTCAATCCCTCGCCGTGGTCCGAGGTGATGACCACCATCGTGTCGTCGCGCACGCTCGGCTTGTCGAGGTCCTTCAGCAGGCGGCGCAACAGCCGATCCTGGTAAGCCACCTCGGCATCGTACAGATCGTTGAGGACGCGATCCTCGCGCTCGTCAAGAGGCTCTGTCAGTGGGATCATCCAGCGGTAGTGCTCCCTGTTATAACCGCGCATGAAGTCCCTGGCCTCCTTGTCTTCATCGTAGTATGGCGCGAAAGACTGGATGAAGCGCCCCGGGGGACGATAGGGGAGGTGGGTCTCCATCAGATTGACAAACGTGAAGATCGGGGGGCGATCCTCCTTGCTCCGGTGGGCGCGCAGATAACGCACAACGTCTCGCAGAGAGCGTTTCGTATTGCCCTTGAAATTGACGCTACCTTGCCACAGCGGCACGATGAGCGGATGCATAGCGATGCTCAGCAGCAGGTTGTTGTGGGCGAACTGGTTCTGGAATGGCGCGAGGATCCGCCGCATCAGGCGGTTGTAGCGCTCGATCAAGCGATTGACGATCTCGGGACGCGATCGGGCGATGTCGGGGTAGTTCGGAACGGCGCCGCCGTAGTTGTAGAACTCATCGAAGCCGCGATCGAGCTCGTTCTCGACCACACCCAGCAAGGGGTTGTTACAGAAGCCGACGGTCTTGTAGCCATCCTCGCGCAACAGCTGAGCCAGGGTCACCGTGTCTTCGCCCAGCGTGTCGTGGATCTGGGTGGTCATATGCGTCGTCGGGTATTCGCCGGTGAAGAGTGAGGCGTGCGAGGGAATGGTCCACTGGCCCGGCACGATGGCCCGTTCAAACAAGGTGGCGTCCTCCGCGAATGCGTCCACGAAGGGCGTCGTCTGGCGTTCATAGCCGTAGCACGACATACGGTCCGCCCGCAAAGTATCAAGCACGATCAAGACGATGTCAGGCTTAGTCAATGGATCCTCCATCTATAAAGCACATCGGTTCAAACAGAACCGTAGGGGTTTCAGGCATAGCTCAGGTGTACGCTCTACGCGTCCGTCTCTTCTCTCTCGTCCTTCCTGCCGATGGCTCGGTCGGGCAGGCTCAAGGCAAAGAACGTGAGCCCGCTGATCACCCAGACAGGGATGGTCACTGCGCCCAGCCCCGCCAGTTGGGCGACGAGCTGACCGGGGCCATCACCCGTCAATCCATCGGCGGGTAGGAATCCCGTCACGCCTTGGCCAAGGACGGTGTGGTATTCGGTTGGGCCCACCCCGTTCCATCCCTGACCCGAGCGACCGTCGGCGAACAAGGCGACGGCCAGCAGCCCCCAGACGCCGGCCGTGATGCCCAGGGCGATGGTCGCGGTGGCGTCGGGTAGGTGCAGCACGTGCTCCACCAGGAAGACGCCCAGGGGAAGAAGGAGGCCGGCGACAGCGCCGATCACCAAAGCCGCCCACGGTGGGACGAAGGGCGCGCTGGCGGCGATGGCGATGAACCCGGCTGCAGCACCTCGCGCCGACATCAGAGCGTCGGCTTCTCCGGTGGTGAACCAGCAGTAGGCTTGGGAGACGATAATGGCGCCCGTTGCAGCCATCAAGCCGTTGACGGCGACGCGGGGGAGGTTGATCCTGGCGTTGGCGGCGTGAAAGGGTTTGCTCAAAGACCAGGCAAGCCAACCGAGCCCAAAGAGCAGGGCTCCCAGGTTGGTCAGCAGGGGAAAATGTGCTGGGGGCATCTCGACGACGGGTCCCTCCGGTTCGTCCCCTGCACGGTGGGGCGGCTGGCGTCCCAGACCTGTGACTGCGCCCAATGCTGCGAAGCCGCCCAGGGCATAGACGATGCCGGAGCCGCCGTAGTCCACGAAGCCGTGCCCACGCTGTATCGTCGTGCCCAGGTTGGCCAACCATCCCCCGCCCCAGGCCCAACAAGCGGCCAGAGGGAAGAGCACTCCGGCCACGAGAAGCCCTCCGACTGCCATCTGCCACCCTCGCGCCCGACCGGATAGACTGAGGACGGTCAGAAGCACGGCGGAGGCGACCAGGGGAAGGTAGGTGAGGAACAGGGTGTAGATCTCGGGAGTGGCCTCGTCTCCCGAGAGAAAGAAGCCCGCCAGGCCGACGAGGCCCCAATGGGCCCCTGCCTCGCCAGCGAAAAGCCGCGTCAAGCTTGCCAGTCCCGGTTGATCGCTCATCAGGCCTGCGCCGCCGAGATGGAGGGCGAAGCCGACGGCGAAGTACCCCAGGCCACCCAAGGCCAGCGTCAGCGCGCCTACCGTGGTCGAGCGCCGTGCTCGCGCCGGCTCCATTCCACCCCAGCCCAATAGGAACAGCCCTACAGGGATGAGGTAGCCCAGGAGGCCGGGCCACCAGGCTTCGATTGTCATAATTGTTCCCTTGCGGTAGAATGCAGGCAGTGCTGGTTAGGTTTAGCGGACAAGCTAGAGCTGCGTCCGAGAATCCGTTCGCACATCCTTTGAATCGTCACGTCATCTGGCATGCGATATCGTTCTCGACCATCTCCCCAATCGGGCTATCGGAGAACGTTTCTCCGACCTATTGATCCGCCAATATCTAATCTTACCAAACTCTATCGTTTTGCCAAGTATGATGACCGATCGATCGCCGCGGCTGCTCGCTGATTGCATGCTCGGGCGGCTGGCCAAGTGGCTGCGGCTGCTGGGCTACGACACCGCTTACGAGAACGACGCGACGGATCACGAGCTGGCTCGGCGCGCCCGTGCTGAGAGTCGCATCCTGCTGACTCGGGATCACCAGCTTTCGGAACGCTGCGGTCTGCAGACTCTCCTCATTCATTCTCAGGAGTTGGAGGAGCAGGTGAAGGAAGTCCGCGATGCCCTTGGACCGCCCGAGGATCCCTCTCTCTCGCGGTGTTCTCTCTGCAACGTCGCCTTGGAGGACGTGGTGGCTGAGGACGTGGCGGATCGTGTGCCTCAGTACGTGTTGGAGACGCATTCAGCTTTCCGTCGCTGTCCTGATTGTGGACGGATCTACTGGTCGGGCAGCCACGTCGAGAGGATGGAGGAACAGCTGGAGGGAGTTGATCTATCTTGAGCCTGCCCTTCCAGTACGGTGGCGAGGGCCTTGGAGTGGGGTATAATCCTGGCGTGGGATCCCCGTTTCTCGGAAGGCCTGGACGCGATGGTGCTTTGAGAGGTGTTCGTGGGTCTGAGTAGCGTCGGTATTCTGTACAATGCTCGCATCCCCCAGGCGCGTTCCCTGGCGAAGGACATGGAGGGGTGGATGGCCAAGCGGGTGGATCAAGTGTCCATCTGCGTCATCGAAGATAGCCAAACGGAGCTCTGCCTTTCGGAGATCGATCTTCTCGTCACTTTGGGGGGAGATGGCTCGATTCTCCATGCGGCTCGGCAGACGGCAGCCTATGGCGTGCTCATCCTGGGGGTCAATCTGGGTCGGGTAGGGTTTCTCACCGAGACTGAAATCGGCGAATGGGAAGATGTCCTCTCTCGCGCTCTCGCCGGGGACTACTGGGTCGAGGAGCGGATGATGCTCCAGGTGACGTGTTGGCGGGGGGGCGAGGTGATAAGCGAGTCTGAGGCTTTGAATGACGCGGTGGTCGGCCGAGGATCGCGGGGCCGCGCCGTTCACCTGCGCACAGACGTGGACGGTGGTGAGTTAGCGACCTACGTCGCCGATGGCTTGATCGTCGCCACACCAACAGGGAGCACGGCGTACGCGTTGGCGGCCGGGGGGCCGATCCTGCCGCCTGAACTACGCAACATCCTGCTGGTGCCCGTCGCGCCCCACCTTAGCATGGAACGCCCCATCGTGCTGGCCGAGGGGGTCACGGTGCGTATCACGGTTGTCGGACGTCGTCCGGCCATTCTGATGGTCGATGGTCAGCCGGAGGTGGAGCTGAGTAACCGGGACGTCCTGAGCGTGGAGGCCAGTCCCCACGTGACGCGTTTCGCGCGGGTGCGCGAGCAGACCTACTTCTACAAGACGTTGGTCAAGCGGCTGGTGCCACGGAATGAAAAGTGAGTGATAAGATAGGATTGTGACGTTATGGACGACCCTCTGTACTGTGCAAATCATCCAAAGGTTGAGACCCGGCTGCGCTGCAACAAGTGCGGCAAGCCGATGTGCACCAAGTGCGCGGTGCGAACACCGGTTGGTTACCGCTGTCGATCGTGTGTCAACGCTCAACAGCGAGTCTTCTACACGGACTTCAGAGCGCGCTACTATGTAATCGCGGCCCTCGTCGCGCTGCCGCTTTCGCTGGTGGCGGGCTGGCTTGTTCCTCAGCTGGGCTGGTACGCGATCTTCCTCGGGCCCGTCGTCGGCGGAGGCATCGCCGAGGCGGCACGCTGGGCCATCGGCCGCAAACGGGGTCAGTACACATGGCTGGTGGTGTGCGGCAGCATCGTCGTTGGTGCCCTGCCGACGTTGCTCTTGTCGCTTCTCTCCTTTCTCGGCCTCCTGGTCCGCGCTCCGGGCGTGCTGGCCTCCCTGGTCGGCGGCATCGTGCGTTTTCTGTGGCTTGGGATCTACTTGTTGACGGCGGTGGGCGCTGCCTACGCCCGCTTGCGCACCGGAAGACGGACGTAGGAGGTTGGTGTGCTGTTAGAGCTGCGCATTCGAGACTTCGCTATCGTTGACGCCCTTGATCTTAGGTTGGGCCCAGGCCTCATCGTGTTGACCGGGGAGACCGGTGCCGGGAAGTCGATTATCGTCGACGCTGTGGAGTTGGTGCTTGGTGAGTGGGCCGACAGCACAGTCGTGCGCAGCGGGGCCGATCGCAGTCTGGTCGAGGCGGTGTTTCGCCTGGAGCCCGATCAGCGGGCCAGGATCGATCCGGTGCTTAAGCGGGAGGGCTTGGAGGGGGACAACGCCGATCTGCTGCTCCTTGGGCGCGAGGTGCGCCTCAACAAGCGGAACATCTGTCGGGTCAATGGGCGTACGGTAACGCTGACGTTGCTCCGCGAGGTGACGGAGGGCCTGGTCGACATCCATGGGCAGAGCGAACATCTGTCGTTGCTGCGGATGCCAGAGCATCGCAACCTCCTCGATCGATACGCAGAGCTGGGACCGCTGCGTAAGGCTGTGTCGAATATCGTCGGTCAAGTGGAGGACGTGAGGGGGGAGCTGGACGAGTTGAGGCGCGACGAGCGAGATCTGGCCCACCGGGCGGATCTTCTCACGTTCCAGATCGAGGAGATCGCCTCGGCCGGGTTGGAGGTGGGGGAGGAGGAGGTGCTGCGGGAGGAGCGGCCGCGGCTGGCAAACGCTGAACGGCTGACCGAGCTGACGCACGAGGTGATCTCCGCGGTTGAAGAGGGGGAGCGTCAGACGCCCTCGGCGGTAGACTTGCTGGGCACCGGCTTGCGATCCTTGGCCGAGGCGGCTCGCTTGGACCCGTCATTGGCGTCTCTACTGGAGGATGGAGAGAGCATCAGCTTCCAGCTGGACGAGTTGGCCAGACAGACGCGGGCCTATCAGGCGGAGATCGAGTATAGCCCGGAGCGCCTGCAGGAAGTGGAGGAGCGCCTTGCCTTGATCCGCCGGTTGGAGCGAAAGTACGGCGAGACGATCGAGGAGGTCTTGGCCTATGCGGAGGAGGCGAAGCGCGAGCTAGACACCATCACCCACAGCGATGAGCGCATCCGGGAATTGAAAGAGGAGGAAGAGGCGTTGCTGGCGAGGTTGAGCTCGCGGGCCCTGGAGCTCTCTGAGCAGCGGCGGGAGGCAGCTGAAGGTCTGGCGAGGCGTGTCGAGCGTGAGCTGGTCGATCTTCACATGGAAGGGGCCCGGTTTGGGGTGATGGTTGACTGGCGCCGCGATGCTGAGGGGGTTCCGTTGCCTCGCTCGACGTCACATATGGCCTTCCGCGCGTCGAGCTCCGGCTTGGAGACGCTGGAGGCTGTGGGGGATGGTGAGGTACCCCGGGTGGCTTTTGACAGCTCGGGTATCGACCAGGTGGCGTTTCTCGTCTCGGCAAACCCGGGGGAACCCCTCAAGCCGATGGCGAAGATCGCCTCTGGGGGGGAGACGTCCCGGCTTATGTTGGCGCTCAAGGCCGTACTCTCGCGGGTGGATCAGACGCCGACTCTCGTCTTCGACGAGATCGACCAAGGCATCGGTGGACGGGTGGGGGCGACGGTTGGTGAGAAGCTCTGGGGCCTGGCAGCGGGTGAGGGCGGCAGCAGTCTACGACACCAGGTGCTCTGTGTGACCCACCTGCCGCAGCTGGCCGGCTTTGGAGATCGTCATCTGCGGGTCGAGAAGCAGGTCGAGCGCAGCGATCACGGCGAGCGCACGGTGACCCGGGTTCGGCTGCTGGAGGGGGAGAACCGGGTGCAGGAGCTGGCGCAGATGCTGGGAGGGACCGGCAAGGCGGCTCGGCGCAGCGCTGAGGAGATTCTGACACAGGTCACGGCCCGCAAACAACAACTGATATGATTCCTCAGAAGCTCACACTGTCGAACTTCATGTGCTACCGCCAGGCGACGCTGGATTTCACCGGCATCCACGTGGCGTGCCTGGCTGGCGAGAACGGGGCGGGTAAGTCCTCGCTCCTGGATGCTATCACCTGGGTGCTGTGGGGACACTCGCGCCTGGGAGCCCGCGGTGATGACGACTTGATTCGACTGGGTCAGGACAGCATGGAGGTCGAGTTCACCTTCAAGCTTGCGGATGACGTCTATCGCGTCCTGCGGCGACGGGAAACGGGCAAGCGGAGCCGCACCCTGCTCGATTTCCAGGTGCGGGATGACGGACGCTGGCGCACCCTCGTTGAGGGAGGCGTTCGGGCCACGCAGCGAAGCATCGAGAACGTGCTTCGTCTTGACCACGACACGTTTGTCAACTCCGCCTTTCTCCGCCAGGGCCACGCCGATGAGTTCACGGTCAAGACCGCGGCGGAGCGGAAGCGAGTCCTGGGCGACATCCTGGGTCTCGATCGCTGGGCCGTCTACGAGGATCGCGCCAAGCAGCGCTTGAAAGCGATTGACACCGAGGTGGAGGCGATCAAGCTCCGGCTGGAGGAGATTGATGCCGAGTTGGACCGACGGTCTGAGTACCGGGCGCAGCTGGCCTCGGCGCAGGCAGCGGTGGACGAGCTGAGCGAGGCCCTCGAGGAGGCGCAGAGGGCTTACCAGCAGATTGAGGCGGCACGGACCGAGCTTCGCCATCTTGACACGCAGGTCGACGACCAGGACGACCGCATCAAACAAGCGGAGGAGGAGTTAGCAGGCCTCAGCGAGGAACGGTCTGGTCGTGAACAGCGGCTGGCGACCTATGAAGAGCTGCTGGCACAGCGCGAGGAGATCGAGGCTGGGTACCAGGCCTATCAGGAAGCGGTCGAGCGCGAGCGGCGGTTAGGGGAGAGGCTGCGGCAGTCGGTCGAGCTGGATGAGCGTCGTCGGGCACTGGCGTCCCAGATATCCGAGGCACGGCATCAACTGGAGGCCAGGCGTGAGGTGTTGGAGCAGCGCATCGATGAGCTGATGTCGCGCCGGCCCGGCGAGGAACTCCTGGAGGAGCGGGAGGATGTGCAAGCCAAGCTGGAGCATCTGCGCCGGCTCTCCGAGAGCCGCGAGGCAGCGAAAGACGACCTGGGGCGCATCTCGGAAAGGCAGGCGGAGCTTCGCGCCCGAAACGATGGGCTCCGTCGGGAGATGGAGGCGCTGCGGGAGAGAATCGAGCTATTGAAGGAGGCCGATGCCCAGTGTCCCCTTTGTGAGCAACCACTGACGAGGGAGCATCGGCTCGAGCTTCTGGATCAGATCGAGCACGAGGGCAAGGCCAAGGGAGACGCCTACCGGGCGAACCAGGCGACCACAGAGGACCTGACCGAGCAGGCTTCGGCGTTGAAGGGGCAGATCGCGCAGAGCGAACGCGAGCTCCAGGAGCTTTCGCCTCTACAGCGGCAGGCGGCGGCGATTGACGAGCGTATCGAGCAAGGACGTCAGGCTGCCGAGGCGCTGAAGGATGTCCGTGGGGAGCTGAGGGAGCTGGAGACCCGGTTGGGTGAGGAGGACTACGCCCAGGAGAGCCGGTCCGAGCTGAGGGAAGTCCTGGAGGCGGCGGAGGAACTCGGCTATGACGCCGATGCGCACGAGGAGGCACGGAAGGCGGTCTCTGAGGGGCAGGTCTATGCCGAGCGGAAGGCTCAGTTGGAGACGGTTGAAGAGAGGATGGAGGAGGAGCGGGCGGGTCTGGAGCGGCTGGCGGAGGCGGAGCAGCGCTGGCAGGCGGAGCTAGCGGCCGCTCGTGAGCATCGGGCCACGCTGGCTGAGGAGCGTGAGACTCTGCGGGAGCGGTTAAAGGGTGCCCTGGTGGTGGAGGAGGAGCTGCAGCAGATGCGGGCGAGGGAGGCCCAGGCTCGTCAGAAGCTGGGTGCCGCCCAGCAGCGCCTGGCGGCGTGTGAGGCTTTGGAGCAGCAGCGGGCGGACAAGGTGGATCGGAAGAAGGCTCTAACGACGGAGGAGGCCATCTATGACGATCTGCGAACGGCCTTTGGTGTTCGGGGCGTGCCGGCGATGATTATCGAGGCGGCGGTGCCGGAGATTGAAGCGGAGGCGAATCATCTGCTCTCGCGGATGACGGATGGCCGTATGAACGTGCGCTTCGATACACAGCGCGAGACGAAGGCCGGGGACGTACGGGAGGCGCTGGAGATCCAGATCTCCGACGAGCTGGGTACGAGACCGTATGAGAACTACAGCGGCGGGGAGCAGTTTCGCGTCAACTTCGCCATTCGAATTGCCCTGTCGAAGCTGTTGGCGCGGCGAGCCGGGGCTCAGCTTCAGACCCTGGTGATTGATGAGGGCTTTGGAACCCAGGACGCGCAGGGGCGGCAGCGGCTGGTGGAAGCGATCAACGCTGTCCAGGAGGACTTCGCCCTCGTGCTGGTGATCACCCATATCCGTGCCCTCAAGGATGCCTTCCCGGTGCGCATCGAGGTGACCAAGACCGCGGATGGATCGTCTGTAGGTATCTTTTAGGTGACCAGACCAGTTGAGCCTTTAGTGTCCAATGGCGAAAGCCCGTCACCGTTGGATCCACGCAGTCACCTACATGCTCGCTATGGATCGGCGGATCCTGACTTGCGAGCCCCGAGAAGGTTGATTAGCCGGTACCTCAGATAGGAATTTGCTGACCTTCTTGGGTGGAAGGACTGCAGAGGGATTCGGCCGGCGTGGATCAGCTGGTTGTCTGGCTAGGCAGATGCGTGGTGTCGTTGAGCGTGATCAATCGAGCCTTCCCCTCCACCAAACGGACCCGGCTTAGCCCTGTGTTGTCGAGGCCATATCGCCACCATTGTCCGAGCTGATCCGGCAGTAGATGGGCCAGGCAGGCTCGGATTGTGCCGCCATGGGCGACGATGACGACTTTATCTCTGCGGTGGCGGGTGCAGATCCTCTCGCATGCCTCGGCAGCTCGGGCGAAGAAGTCACCTCGCCTTTCGCCACCAGGCCATTGGAACGTCATATCTGTCTTGTCCTGCCACCGAGCGTGGAGCTCTGGGAATCGATTCTCCATCTGTGTGAGTGTGATGCCCTCAAGATCGCCGAAGTGGATCTCCTTGAGTTGGTGGACGACGTGTGGCGATAGAGCAAGGCGGGTTCCTATGGTCCGCGCGGTTTGGAGCGCGCGGCGGAGAGGGCTGGTGTAGAGGGCTCTGATTTGTCCTTGCTTGGCGTCTAGACGATCGGCGATGGCCTGGGCCTGCGAGTGGCCGGTAGCGTTGAGGGGTGGGTCGCTCCACCCCTGCCAGGCGCCAGCAGCGTTGGCGTGGGTCTGTCCGTGTCGGATAAAGAGAAGCTCGGTCATCTTCAGGGTTTCCGTCAGCAGGCTATTCTTCCAGGATCTTGTTGAGCCAATCGAATCAGGGGGGAGTATACCAGCTTGGTCCCCAGCTGCAAGCTGTTTGGCCCGTTGAAACTGTTTGACTTGTCCGATTTGAGAAGGTATAATCTTCGTGGCTTCTTAGTTCGTGGTCAAAACGCTTTCCTCTTGCTGGGAGGCAGATATGGCGCTTAAAGGGAATCTACGCGATTTTAGCATCGTCCAGTTGCTTAACCTGATCAATCTGGCCAGGAAGACTGGGACACTTAACATCGACCGTCGTGGTGAAGATGCCCGCCTGTCTTTCAAGGGGGGGAAGCTTATCTATGCTGCGCTGGACGAGGGCGACCGTCAGTTGGTGTCGGCGCTTCGCCAGAATGGCATGATCACGGAGGAGCAAGCTCGCACCATCAGGAGCCGCGCCGGTGCGAGAAGCGACAAGGAGCTGGGTCTGCTGTTGATCAATGCTGGCCACGTGAGCCAGCAGGACATCCTGAAGAGCATGCGATCCCACACCCTCGACAATGTCTATCCTCTCTTCACCTGGGATGAGGGCACGTTCCAATTTGAGTCGGGAGAGCCGCGGGTCGATGACGTCATCACGGTTCGCATCGATCTGGAAAACGTCATCATGCAAGGCACACGCCGGCTCGAGGAGTGGGAACGGCTCCAAGAGGAGCTGCCCGATCTTCACGTTTCGCTCAAGTTTGCTGACCGCCCGCAGACGAGTCTGCGGGACATCAATCTCAATGTACAAGAGTGGCGTGTGATCTCCTTTATCAATCCCCGCAACACGATCCAGCAGATCGCGCAGTACAACAACATGAGCGACTTCCAGATCCGGAAGATCGTTTATGGCCTGCTACAGGCTGGGCTCGTAGAGATTGTGAAGCCCGAGCCGGAGAAGCCCAGGCGTGCCGAAGTCCCCGAGCGAGTGCCCCCAAAGAAGCGGCGACCGGATGTCAAGCGGAACGTCATTATGAGGCTCATCGACCGCATCCGGGAGCTGTAGGATGCAGACTGTCAAGATCGTCGTAACCGGTCCTTTCTCGGCAGGCAAGACCCAGTTCATCCAGACGATCAGTGAGATCGACGTCGTCGCCACCGAGAGAAGCATCACCCGTCCAGAGGAACGCATCAAGGAACAGACGACGGTGGCGATGGACTTCGGGCGCATCACGGTGGATCAGGATCTGGTGCTCTACCTGTTTGGTACTCCAGGCCAGCGCCGCTTTGATTTTATGTGGGAGGTTCTTTCCGAGGGGATGCTGGGATTCGTTGTCCTGCTCGACAGCGTGCGCCCCGAGACCTTCCGCGAGGCTCGTGATATTCTGGATACGTTCCGTTCTTATGCTTCGGTGCCCTACATCGTAGCGGCCAACAAACAGGATCTGGAGGACGCCTGGTCGCCGGAGGATCTACGTATCGCGCTTCGCATACCGGAGTCGATCAAGATGGTGCCTTGCATCGCGACTGACCGGGAGAGCGTCAAGCGTGCGTTGCTTGAACTCCTCTATCTGGTCTTGGAGATGATAGAAGAAGAGGAGCACTGAGGGACGGGACATAGGCAGCCAGGATCGTGGGGACGAGCTGCCTGCGTCCAACGAGTTGCCACGTCGGCAAGGATCTCTCAGCGGTCGGGCCGTGCTATGGCGGGTTCGACCGCTGTTCGCTGCACGGGGCGTTAACCTCACTTTAACGTAACTGCAACTGACGCTTGAGGCTCCTTGAGGTATCATAAGGCTTGACCCGCCCGATGGGAGAGGGCTATCTGATAGCAGGAGGGGAAGCAACAACCCGGGTGAGATCGTTCTGGCGTGTTGAGGAGTGAGCCCCGGCGGAACATCGGCAAGAGTTGATACCTATGAGTTCAATGGTCACCGACCGAGGCATCGTGCACTATGAGGTCTATGGCCGAGGCCAGCCTGTGATTCTGTTGCACGGATGGCTGGAGTCCTGGGATCATTGGCGACGGACGATGGGTCATCTTGCACGTGACCACCGAGCCTATGCGCTCGACTTCTGGGGATTCGGTGATTCGGGTAAGCAGGGCGTGGGCTATTCGGTTCAGGATTACATTGCGATGGTAAACCAGTTTATGGAGCGACTCGGCATCTGGCGTGCCTCGGTATTGGGTCATTCCATGGGGGGAACCGTTTCGTTGGGCCTGGCCCTCGATCACCCCGAAAGGGTTCGTCGGGTTGCGGTGGTGGGGTCGCCTATTGAGGGCGACGGACTGGCTCTGTTCCTGCGGCTGGCGGCTCGACGTTTCTGGGCCAGACTGGCCTATCGCCTGCCGGGGGCTTTGCCCCTTGCGGTAAGGATCTTCTCGCCCCTCCTGGCGCGGGACTGGAAGACGTGGTACGCTATGTTTGAGCGCGATTTTTCGCGCACGACATTGGAGTCCTTTCACTTAAGCATCGCATCGCTGTATGAGACCGATCTGAGCCCGCGATTGGGCGAGATCCAGGCACCGACGCTGGGCATCTACGGTCAGAAGGATCGCATCGTCGATCCCGGTCAGGGTGAGCTACTGGCTCAAGGGGCTCCGGAGGCGAAGCTGCGCCTTCTCGATCGGTCTGGTCACTTCCCGATGTTGGATGAGCCGGAACGGTTCCACCGTATACTGGGGCGGTTCCTCAACCATCAGCAAGCTCACGATGTCGACTAGCACATCTGTTGATACCTTGGACACAGTTCAAGGAGAGAGCGAGGCATCCTATTCCTTCGCCAACAAGATAGGGCGAATTGTCTTCCTGGCTTTGGAGGAGGCCGCAGGCAGCGAGAGCCTACGGGCGATTCTGAGCGCGGCCCGGCTGCAGGAACGGCTTGATGACTACCCGCCCAACAACTTCGCTACAGAGTTCCCCTTCGAGGAGCTGGCTTCGGTCCAGCAAGCTATGGACGAGCTTTACGGACCTCGAACCGGGCGACGACTGGCCAGGCGGACGGGTAAGGCCTGCTTCAGGATAGGCGCCGAGGATATGCACCCGGTGTTAGGGCTTGCCGACCTGTTGTTCCGCATCCTTCCCCTGCAGATGAGAGCACGGATTGGATTCGAAGTGCTGGCTCAGGTCTTCAATCGTTTTTCAGATCACGTGGTGCACTTGGAGGAGGACGAGCACCACTTCCGATGGGTCACCGAGCGTTGTGGCGTCTGTTGGACGCGCACGACCGAAACGCCGTGCTGTGATCTGGTTGTTGGGCTTCTCGAAGAGGCGCTCTACTGGTTGAGCGGCGGCGCGGATTTCTTCATCGAAGAGAGTTCCTGCATCGCTGCAGGCGATCCTGCGTGTGTCATTCTCGTTGGGAAGCATCCTCTGACGGACAACACGCTGACGGAAGGCTGAGGAAAACGTATGCGTAAGCTCATCCTCAGAGACCGCAGTCACATTTTCCCATTCAACGAGCCAGCACGTGACCTTCGCGTGTTGAACAAGAAACTGTACATCCATCAGGGAGATGTCCTCGATCGCGTGCTGGCCCCAGAGTACGTCACTGAGGTCCGCGAGGTCGACTCGTTGGCCGATGTCGATCCCAGCCGCGTGGAGACCATCGCCTTCCGTGATAATCTGTTCTTCGATGAGCCTTTTCTAAGCGAGTTTGTCCGCCGTGCCCGTGGGCTAGGGAAGGCGTGTCGGGTGGCGCTCTCTCCTGACGACTCGGCGATCACCAGGCACGCCCTCCCCCTGCAGCGTGGTATCCGTCGCAAGGGGGATGTCTACGTCGCCGATCTGTGGTACTTTCCCCACGGTGTTGAGTCGAACGTGCGGCGTCTGGTTGTGGATACGGAGCCTCACGAGATGGGATACTATCACGTGCCGACGCATATGTCGAACGCGATGGGAGATCTGATCTACCACGTACCCACCAAGGCCTTCTGCTCCATCGAGCACTGGGTGCACACGGTCACGGCCAACATCATCTTCGGCATTTACGCTGAAGGCGCCCGGTTAGATCGGAAGATCGAGCAGAGCGTGGGTAAGAACCTGCGCATCTTGTGGCGGGCCATGCTGGAGCGACGCCAGGTTCTGGAGTGCTCGGAGGTCGTGCATATCGGTCGTAACTGTAGCATCGATCCCTCGGTCACCATCCGTGGGCCGTCCTACATCGGGGACAACGTCAGCATTGGCCCTGGAGCCGTCGTCGACGTCTCATACATTGGAGACAACGTGGACATTGGGACTGGTGGACAGGTGATGCTGAGCGTGGTCTCCGATCGATGCTTCTTGCCGTTTCGCGCCTCCCTCTTTATGAGCGTGATGATGGCGAACTCGATGGTGGCGCAGAACACGTGTCTGCAGTTCTGTAGCGTCGGTCGCAACACGTTTATCGGGGCTGGAAACACGTTCACAGACTTCAATCTGGTGCCGGGTAAACCCATCAAGGCGATGAACCGGGGCCAGTTGGAGGAGACAGGGATGCCTGTTCTTGGAGGCTGCGTAGGGCACAATTGCTTCATCGGGTCTGGCATGGTAGTCTATCCGGCTCGAGCTATCGAGTCCGACGTCGTCCTGCTGGCTTCGAGCGAGAGGCGGGTGATTGACCGGACCATTACCTATGAAGACAGCGATCACTTCACGATTGGAGCACCTGATGCCCATCGGCGATGGTATCCGCGTGGTAGTGGAGAGCGCCGGAGCTGAACAAGTCTATGGATAGTTTCGCTTTTGTCGTCCATCCCCTAGATCCGAAGCAGGATGTGGCGCGGAAGTACCCTACGCTGGCGCGAGTTCTGCCGACGGGGCTGATTCATATGCTGGCGCGCCGGTGGCCGCCGCTGCTGCTCTCTCACGTCGCAGACGTGCGCTCGAAGGAGAGGGGGAGGAGGACCGAGGGCTGGTTGCTCGCCTGTCCTCTCTCAGCCGGCCAAATGCTTCGGCTGCCTCCCCAGGTCGTGTATGACAAGATTGTCCAGACGGGGCGGTTGGCCCAGCGCCAAGGGGCGCGCATCCTTGGATTGGGGGCCTTCACTTCAGTGGTGGGGGATGGAGGGGTGACCATTGCCCAACGGCTGAACATGCCCGTGACCACGGGGAACAGCTTGACAGTGGGCCTCGCGGTGGAGGCGCTGAGACAGGGCGCGGAGAGACAAGGGCTGACGATGGACAGCGCTACAGCTGCGATCGTCGGTGCTTCGGGGTCCATCGGCCTAGCATCGGCCGAGATGCTCGCTCCTATGGTGGAGAGATTGATCTTGGTGGGGCGGCGCGAGATCCGGCTCAGTCAGGCGCGAGCACAGGCCGAGGCTGCAGGGGCGGCGGAGGTGCGGGTATCGATAGATGTTGACGATGTCGCGAAGGCCGACATCGTGTTGAGCGCTACCACGGCTTCTCGGTCCATTCTCCAGTCCCGTCATCTGAAGAAGAACGTCGTCGTTTGCGATGTATCGCTCCCACCGGACGTCGATCCCGCCGTAAGGAAAGAGCGGAGCGACGTATTGGTTATCGATGGTGGCGTCGTGGAACTCCCTGGATCCGTTGATCTGGGCTTCGATTTTGGTCTGCCACCGGGCCAGGCTTATGCCTGCATGGCAGAGGTTATGGTCTTGGCCCTGGCGGGCCGCTATGAGAGTTTTTCATTGGGTCAGAGGGTGCGCGCAGAGAAGGTGCGCGAGATCACGCAACTTGCTCGCAAGCATGGATTTCGATTGTCAGCTGAGGCCGTGTCGGGAGGCGATCGTGCCGTATAGACCGAGGGGATTGGGAGCCTCGTTCGACGGAAAGCAGCTGCCTTAATGGGCTTTCCAAGGCGGACGGTGGGTAGGCTTCGGGGCTGACCGTGAGGAGGAAACATGTCTCAAGGTAGAATTCTAGTCGTGGAAGATGACCCTGATATCGCAAATATGCTGCGCATCTACTTCAAGTCGAAGGGCTATGAAGTCTCCGTGGCGCGGCGCGGCGAGGACGCGCTGGAGATGTGCCGTCATCAGCTGCCGAACGTGATCGTCCTGGACATCATGCTGCCCGACATGGACGGATACGATGTGTGTCGAGAGTTGCGGGACAGCCTGCGCACCAGTCACATTCCCATCATCTTCTTGACCCAGAAGGATGAGCGGTCTGACAAGATCCGTGGCCTCGAGTTGGGGGCTGACGACTACATCACAAAGCCCTTCGACGTAGAGGAGCTCAACCTTCGGGTGCGAAACGCGATGGCACGCTCACGGTATGAAAGTCTCACCAACCCGACGACCGGTCTGCCTAGCGGTCAGCTCATCGAGGAGCGGCTGAGGCAGTTAGTGCGAGGGGGGGATTGGGCCATCGTCTACATCGGGGTCTCTGGTCTTGATGCCTTTGGGGAGGTGTATGGTTTCGTAGCGGGGGAGGAGGTTCTGCGATTCACTGCTATGATCTTGAGTGAGACGGTTGATCGTGTGGGGACGCTAGACGATTTCATCGGACACGTGGGGGGCGATGAGTTCATCGTCGTGATGGAGAAAGGGAAGGCGCGCCGCCTGGCCAGGGAGGTGAAGGAGCGCTTCGACGCGAATGTAGGAACCCACTACGATTGGCAGGCGCGAGAGCGGGGATATCTTATCGTCGAGGATGATGAGGGCAACGAGGTCAAGGCGGATCTGATGACGCTGACCGTCGGCGTGATCTTCCACGACCTGCTTCCGGAACTGGCCGGCGAAAGGAGGGCCGCC
>CAZEQC010000041.1:0-31850 GCA_964514285.1 uncultured Anaerolineales bacterium
ATCGTCTTCTCCGGCGATGGCGACCTGATCGCCATTGGCGGCAATCACTTCATCCACGCCGCTCGCCGCAACATGGACATCACCGTCATCTGCGCCAACAACTTCATCTACGGCATGACGGGCGGTCAGGTAGGCCCTACCACCCCCACCGGTGCCAGCGCCAGCACCTCACCTTGGGGCAACCTCGAGCATCCCTTCAACGTCCCCCACCTTGCCGCGGCCGCTGGCGCCACCTATATCGCCCGCTGGACCGCCCTCCACGCCCGGCGCCTGGAAAAATCGATCCATCGTGCCCTCCTCAAGCCCGGCTTCACCGTCGTCGAGGTCATCTCCCCCTGTCCCACCGCCTTTGGCCGTGCCAACCGCGAGGCCTACGGGCGCGACATGATGGAGTTCTACCACGAAAAGGCCGTCATCCGCCACGGCGCTCATCCCGAGAGCGTCGGCATCGACCTTGGGGGCGAGATCGTCTGTGGTGAGTTCGTCAACATCGAGCGTCCCACCTTCCAGGATCGTCTCCACGCCCTCCATCGTGAGAAGGCTCACACCGAGTACAAGCCCTGGGCCGAGCTCGACCTGGAGGACCGCCTCGACCCAGACCGGGCCATCAGGTACAAGACCCCTCTCGATGTCGGGCCCGTCCAGGTCCGCGAGGATGAGGATCGTAAGCTGCCTCTGGAGGTGCGGCTCGGCGGCTTCGGCGGTCAGGGCATCATCCTCTCCGGCAAGATCATGGGCCGCGCCCAGGCCATCTACGAGGAGCGGCAGGTCAGCCTCACCCGTTCCTATGGGCCCGAGGCCCGCGGTGGAGCCTGCAGCAGCGCCCTCATCATCTCCGACGTCCCCATCCTCTACCCCCACGTCACCCGGCCGGACCTCATGGTCACTATGTCCCAGGCTGCCTATACCAAGTACCACGGCCAGCTGGCCGAGGACGGGCTTCTCCTCGTCGACGCCGATCTGGTCGACCTCGACCCCGACGCCGACCAGGACGTCGTCCACGTGCCTGCCACCCACATCGCCGCCGAGGAGCTCGGCCTCCGCATCGTCGCCAACATCGTCATGCTGGGCGCCGTCACGGCTATCACCGACGTCACCTCCCGGGAGGCTATGAGACAGGCTGTCCTCGACAGCGTGCCCGAGGGTACCGAGGAGCTCAACGAAAAGGCCTTCGACCGCGGCTACGAAGTCGGCCAAGAACTCCTCCAGGAGTGAAACATGGTGCCTCGCACTAAGAGCAAGTGCAAGGCACCTGCTCGATGACTTTCGCAAGCACGCCATGAGATGAGGGGGCACGTATGAACGCGCAACCCACCTTTGAAGAGCTTCACGCCCGATTGGACCAGCTCCTCGCTCCCTGCCTCGCCCAGGACTGGCCCAACATGCCCGGGGCTCGGGCCGAGGGCGTCTACCTCTACGACCGTGACGGCAAGCGTTATCTGGACTTCCTTGCTGGCTTCGGGGCCTGCAACGCCGGACACAACCACCCCCGTATCGTGGCAGCGGCCCGCGAGCAGATGGAGTGCATGGTCCATGCCCCCGCCGGCGTCATAGCCCATGAACCCATGCTCCGACTGGCTCACGAACTGGGCCACGTCGCCCCCGGCGGCGCCGACATGTTCTTCTTCGGCAACAGCGGCTCCGAAGCCGTCGACGGCGCCCTGAAGATGGCCCGTTACGTCACCGGCCGCTCGGACATCATCGCCTTCCTCGGCAGCTTCCACGGGCGCATGCTCGGCGGCACCGCCATCACCGCCTCCAAGGCCAAGTACCGCCGGGGCCACGGACCCCATCTCCCTGGCGTCCATTTCGCCCGCTTCCCCTACCCCTACCGATCCCTGACCCCGGACGACGAGGCCTCCGTCGGCGAAGAGGCCCTCGGCGACATCCACCGCCTCTTCGAGTACGTCGTCCCGCCTGAGGACGTCGCCGCCATGATCGTCGAACCCGTGCAGGGTGAGGGCGGCTACATCTTCCCGCCCCGCAGCTGGCTCCAGGCCCTCCGCGATATCTGCGACCGCCACGACATCCTCCTCATCTTCGACGAAGTCCAGGCCGGCTTCGGACGCACCGGCCGCTGGTTCGCCGCCGACCTCTACGACGTCCAGCCCGACGTCGTCTGCCTGGCCAAGGCCATCGCCAATGGCTTCCGCCTCAGCGCCATCGGCGCGTCCCAGGACGTCATGGGCCGTTGGGGCGCGGCCTCCCACGGCACTACCTACGGCGGCAACCCTGTGGCCTGCGCCGCTGCCCGGGCCACCCTCGACGTCATCCGCGAGGAGGACCTCCTGGAGAACGCCCAAAACCAGGGCTCATACCTAATGGACCAGCTCCGCCACATGCGCGACCGGTTGCCCATCGTCGGTGACGTCCGCGGCGCCGGGCTCATGATCGCCGTCGAGTTCATCAAACCGGATACCGACAAGGAACCCAACACCAAGGCCGTCCGCCGCATCCTCGATCAGTGCCTCCAGGATGGCCTCCTTATGTACCCCTGCGGCCACTGGACCCAGACCATCCGCCTCATCCCCCCGCTCACCATCACCCGCCGCCAGATCGACGAGGGACTGGACATCTTCCGCCGCGCCGTCCTCGCCCAGACCTGATCGCCCCGGCGACACAGCGACACGGACACCCGGAGACGCGGAGACAAAGAGACGAGGGAGCCAGGAAAGCGGGAGACCTGACGACGTAGATCGAGATTGATTCCCGCCCCTGGCACCCTCCCGCCCCCGGCTTCCCTCCTCCCCCGCCCCTGTCGTCCTTGATCTATCTCCTTTGGTTGTGCTTGGTCAGGAGACCAAGCACCCCCTAAGCCCCGCTGCCTCCTCTCGGCTTGTACCCAAGAGTCCACTATGCTACAATGACCCCACGAACACGCTCAACCGAGAAAACGGAGGCAACCATGGGCGCTCCATCGCCCGACCGATTCGCTGTGCTCCAACTCTCCGGCTGCGCCGGCTGCGAGGTCGCGCTTCTCAACGCTGGCGAATGGGTGGAGGAGATCGAGCTGGCCTACATGCCGCTCATCATCTCCGCGTACGACGTCCCCCCTGTCGACACCCTCCTCGTCAGCGGCGGCGTCCGCACCAACGAGGATCTCCATAACCTTCGCCGCGCTGTCCGCCAGGCCGAGCGGGTCGTCGCCGTCGGCACCTGCGCCATCTCCGGCGGCGTGGCCAGCCTCGGCAACCGAGACGACGTCCGTGAGATCTTCCTCGCCGAGGCCGAGCGGCGCCACGTGCCCCGCCTCCTGCCCCGCTGCCGCCCTATCGACGCCGTCGTCGACGTCGACCTCTACCTGCCCGGCTGCCCGCCCACGCCGGAACTCTTCATGGCTGCCCTCCGCAAGCTTCCTCACTTCGAGCCCGCTCGGAACGTCTGCCGCGAGTGTGGGCGCCAGAAGCTGCGCGATAGGAAGCCCGACCACCTCGTCGGCTTCCAGCGCGGTGAGGTGCTGCCCGACATCTGCCTCATCAACCAGGGCTATCTCTGTGTCGGCTCCTCCACCCGCGGCGGCTGTCGCGCCCTCTGCACCCGTCCCGGCCACCCTTGCGTCGGCTGCCGCGGCCCGTCCGACGCCTTCATCGACCGGCAGTCCGAGGCCTGGCTCGCCAGCATCAAGCGCGTCTTCGGAAGCCTAACCAACATCCCCGAGCAGGAGCTCGACCGTGCCCTCCGCTCCCCCCAGCTCGCCCTTTTCCTCTTCCAGTTTACCGACTATGCGGCCCAGGATCGGACCATCGAGGACCGGTCGCCTCGGCCCAAGGAGAAGATGTTGTGATATGCCAACCCTGACCTTCCCTCTCAGCCGCATCGAGGGCCACGCCCGGGTCGTCATCGAGGTGCACGGCGGCGAGGTCGCCTCCGCCCATTTCGAGGCTATGGAGATTCGCGGCTTCCGCTACTTCGTGCAGGGCGTCCCAGCCGAGCAGATGCCCATCATCGTCCCTCGCATCTGTGGCGTCTGCTCCACCGCCCACCACGTCGCCAGCGTCGAGGCCCTGGAGGACGTCTACGGCGTCACCCCGCCGCCGCTGGCGTGCACCATCCGCGAGCTGCTCCTTCTCGGCCAGCTCATCCAGAACCAGGCCACCTCCGTCTTTCTCTTCACCATGCCGGATCGGCTAGGCACCGCCAGCCTCTTCGAGGCCGACCGTGGCCTCCAGGGCGGTCAGGATCGCGCCGTCCTCGCCACCCGCGCCCTCAAGGTGCGCAAGGCCGGCACCGACCTCATCTCGCTCACCGGTGGGCAGTTTATCCACCCCATCAAGGCCACCGTCGGCGGCGTCACCAGCGGCGTGGCGCCCGAGCCCGCCGCCGACATGCGCCGCCAGATCGTCGAGGCCCTCCCCATCGCCTGCGAGCTCTTCGACCGTTACTGGGAGACCTCCCTCGCCCTCCGTGACCGCATTGGCACCTGGGGCGACGAGGACCCGGCCCACTACATCACCGCCGTCGGCGACACCTGCCCCAACTACGACGGCCAGCCCGATCAGCCTGTCATCCGCGTTCAGAGCCCGGACGGCGTCGACTGCGAGTCCTTCCCCGCATCGCAATTCCGGGATGTCCTCACCTTCGAGGAGACCGATTACAGCTACGCCGGGAGGACCAGCTACCAGGGCCAGGTCATGCGCGCCAACAGCCTGGCGCGCATCAACATGGCCCGCAGCCTGGGCACCCCCTGCGCCGATCAGTATTTGGCCCGCTTCCGGGAGGCCTTCGGCCAGCCCGCCCACGCCATCCTCCTCTTCGACCTCGGCCGCGGCATCGAGATGGTCTACGCCCTGGAGCGCGCCTTACAGATCCTCGAGGAGCCGCTTCAGGACGGGGACACCGCCGTCCCCCACACCCCTTGCGACGGCCACGGCTACGGCCTGGTGGAGGCCCCCCGTGGCCCCCTCATCCACCACTACCACGTCGAGGACGGTCGCATCGCCGATTCCGAGTTCATCATCCCCACCGTCCACAACGCCCTCGCCATTGAGCGGGCTCTCCGCGTGGCGGCCCGCCGCTACGTGAGCCCCGAGCGTATCGACATGGAGCTGGAGCACGCCGTCGGCCGCGTCGTCCGCGCCTTCGACCCCTGCATCGCCTGCGCCACCCACTGACGGCCGAGTGGGGGAGGGGGAGACCGGGTGAGGGGGAGAACCGGCGAGGGAGAGACCCGGTGGAACGAGACACCATCCCTCGTGCTGCGATGCTCGGATGCTTGTTCACAGCCATGCTCGGCTTCCTGACCGACCATCAAGACGCAGCTCTCCCCTCTCCCCATCTCCCCATCCCCGTGTCTCCCTGTCTCCGTGTCCCCGCGTCTCCCTCTCCGCGTCTCGCCGTTGACCTATGGAGGAAACCACGATGAACCTGACTGACATCACGTCCATCGGCCGCACCATCGACCCCCACTACCCCACTAACCGCGCCATCGCCATCCTCACCCTCGTCATCGCCGCCGGCGCTGCCCTCTGGCAGCGCCTCTCCGGCGAGCCCTGGCTCGCCAGCGCCACCTGGGGCCTCCAGGCCGGCCTCACCGTCTTCCTCGCCTGGGCCCTCTGCCGTGAGCTCGACCCCGACCACCCCCTGGGTGCTTTCGTCGCCGCTGCTCTCGCCTTGCCCGCCCTCTACCTCTGGGGCCTCCCCCACCTTGGTGTCACCTTCTGGCTCCTCATGATGAGCCGCGTCGTCAACCGCACCGTCGGCCTCCCCGCCGGTCTCCTCGACGCTCTCGGCCTCCTCGGCCTCTCCACCTGGCTCTCCTGGCAGGGCAACTGGGGCTACGGCATCATCACCGCCCTCGCCTTCCTCCTCGACGCCCTCCTGCCGCGCCCTACCCGCCGCCACCTCTTCTTAGCGCTCCCCACCACCATCGCTACCGTCGTCGCCGCCTTCTTGGGTACCGCTTCGGCAACGTCGGGCGCGCCCTCCCTCACTGGCGGCCTCGTCGCCCTGGCACTCTCCCTCATCTTCCTTCCCGTGGTCCTCGCCTCTCGATCCATCGAAAGCGTTGGCGACCACACTGGCCAAGCCCTCATCCCTGTCCGTGTCCAGGCCGCCCAGGTGCTGGCCCTCCTCATCGGCATCGAGACCGCTCTTCTCAGTGGCCCTTCCGCCATACCCCAGCTCACCCCCCTCTGGGCCGCCACCCTCGGCGCCACCCTCACCTGGCTTTGCACCATCCTCCGATCCTAAAAGCCCAAAGCTCAAGGCCTCCCGCCGCCGCGCCTCCCGTGTCCCCTGCCCCCTTAAACCTCCCTTAACACACCCTTCACACAACCCCAATACGCCGCGGTACCCATCTCGCGCGAGTGTGGTATCATCTACCCAACGCCGCGCCGACGGACCAGGGACCAGCCCGCCGCCGGGCGGTACTGTAAGATGCTAGTTAGCCAAGTAACCAAGGAGGAAGAACCATGCTTAGAAGAAGAAACGTCAAAGATACCGACCAGATCAAGATATCCTTTGCCCTGCCCGAGGAGCATCCCCACGCCGACGACGCCTACATCGCCGGCAGCTTCAACGATTGGGATCCCCAGGCCGACCGCCTCATCCGCCGCAACAACCAGACCTACAGCGCCGTCGTCACCCTCGAAAAGGGCCAGCGCTACACCTACCGTTACGTCTCCGGGGATGGCGAGTGGTTCAACGCTGGCGATGCCGACGACTACGAGGGAGAGAACGGCATCCTCATCACCTGATGCCCGTTCGCGTAGCGGGGCCTAATTTCTCCCCGCACACAGCCCGCGTCCTCGAGGGCGCACATGATCCTACACCGCTCTCCAGCCCGTTCTCGAGGGCGCTTCTGGCCTCCCGGCGCTCGCAGGATCCGCCATTCCTCATCCCCTGCTCGCAGCCCCCTCCTCCCTCACCCATTGCTTTGATCCCGTGTCCCCGGGAGCGTACTTGACCAATACACAACCCGATGACCCACCCGCACTAAGCCCATTAGTTTGCACAGAGCTCAAGAACAGCCTAAAAGAACAGGATAGAGACTCATGACCCACCCCAAACCGTCCGCCGCTGCCTCCCCCGACGAGAGCCAGAGCATCGGCCTCACCGTCATCCTTGCTGCCCGCATCATTTCCAACGTCCCTTTCCGCCTTAGCACCTTCTTCCTCCCTGCCATCGCCCGCGGCCTTGGCGTCACCCTCTCCGCCGCCGGCGTCCTCGTCAGCACCGCCAGCCTGATGGGCTTGGCTGCCCCTCTCTTTGGCGCTCTCAGCGATCGCGTCGGCGGCCGTCGCGTCATGGTCTTCGCCACCGCCCTCTTCGCCGTCGGCGCCTTCCTCATCGCTGGCCTCCCCTTCTACCCCATCGCCATCGTTGCCTTTGGCCTAATCGGCCTTACTAAGATGGCCTTCGACCCCGCGATGCAGGTCTTCATCGGTCAGCGCGTCCCCTACGAGCGCCGTGGTCGCGTCCTAGGCCTGGCCGAACTCGCTTGGTCCCTCTCCCTCCTCGCCATGCCCCTCTGCGGCTGGCTCATCGACGCCCTTAGCTGGCGCGTCCCCTACCTCCTGCTCGGCGTCATCGGCATCCCCGTCTGGTGGCTCACCCGCCGCGCCCTCCCAGGTGACCTCCCTGCCGACCCTCCGTCGGACCCTCGATCCTGGGGCCTCCGCCGCACCCTGAGCGCTATCTCCGATCAGGTCCGAGGCGTCATACGGGACCCCCAGTCCCTCCTCGCCCTCGCCACCCTCGCCCTCATCGGCTTCGCCCAGATCAACGTCCTGGTCGTCTACGGTGCCTGGATGGAGGACCGCTTCGGCCTCTCTGTCTCCAACCTCGGCATCGTCACCCTCGTTATAGGCGCCGCCGAGCTCCTCGCCGAGCTGGCCGTTGCCTTCATCGCCGACCGCCTTGGCAAGCGCCGCTCCGTCTTCATCTCCGTCATCTTCACCGGTCTCGCCTACCTCATCCTCCCCTACCTCACCGGCAGTCTCGCTGCCGCCCTGATCGGCAGCGCCGTTATGACCTTCTTCTTCGAGTTCACCATCGTCGCTCTCCTCCCCCTCGTCTCCGGCATGAGCGCCGACGCCCGTGGCACCGTCATGTCCCTCGGGCGCGCCGCCGGTGCCGTCAGCCGCGCCATCGCCGCCCCCGTTGGCGTCGCCCTCTATTCCATTGGCAACATCGGCCGCAACGGCCCCGCCTCCGCCCTCGCTTGCCTTCTCTTGCTTCTCGTCCTCCTCGGCCTCCACGAACGCGGCCAATAACCCATGTCCGACACCTACCAAGCCTTCTCCGACTTGGCAGCTTCCGCACGAGAGGGTCGTGACTACCACCGCGAACTGATTGATCGGGGAACCGACATCGTCGTCATCGCCCCCCACGGCGGGGGCATTGAGCAGGGCACCTCCGAGATCGCCCGCGCCGTGGCCGGGCAGGATCTCTCCCTCTACTGCTTCAACGGCCTGAGGAGAATAGGCAACCAAGCCCTACACATCACCAGCACCCGCTTCGACGAGCCCCACGGCCTCGCTCTCATAGCCCGAAGCCGATTCGTCATAGCCATCCACGGACTGCAGGGTGAGTCCACAGCGATCTACGTGGGCGGTCGCGACGAGGTGCTCAAAGGCAAGCTTCTTCAGGCCCTTCGCGACGCTGGCTTCCCGGCACGTCTGGCTCGGGGCCGGCACGCTGGTACCCATCCCGCCAACGTCTGCAATCGGGGGGCTACCGGCTGCGGCGTTCAGCTGGAGATCACCCGTGGCCTCCGCCGCGTCATGTTCCAAGGCCTCGACCACTGCGGCAGGCGGATCAGGAAGCCCCCCTTCCATCACCTCGCCCGTACCATCAGACCCGTCTTGCCAGGTACGTGACATTCGCTCTCCCTGCTCTGAGCGGATGGCTCAAAACGAGCCGTGACGCGCTGGAGCACGGAATTGTCAAATCACAGAGTCAGCTGACGCGTATTCGTTCTTTTCGTCATCCGCTGTTGTCCCACAGCCAGACACAACATCAAATGAAGAAACCAACGAATCGAACCACAAACAGCGCGCTCTCTCCATGTCACCGAGTCTCGCTGCCCCCTCAGTGCCGCAGCGGATCCAAGTACCCACCCCCCTCCACCGACCCCTCCGCATCCTCCTCCAGCACCTCCTCTACCGTCAGCCCCTGCTCCTTCAACGCGCTTCCAATGTGGTCCAGCACCGCCTCCACGTACCCTTCGTGGCTGACAAAGAGCACCAGGCGATTCTCCGCCTCCGCCAGGATCAGCGCCGTGCCTTTCTCCAGCCCATACCGCTCCCGCACCGCCGCCGGGATTGTCACCCGCCCCCGATCCCGCACAAACACCACGTGTCGCCTCGTTCCATAGAATTGCCGATCCATCATCATTCCTCCCCTTTGCCGGGCGTTCCCCCCTTCTCCCCAAGGATACACGCACTTCCCATAACTGCCAAGTGATACCACCAAATATCTGGACGTCAGCTGTCCCTACTAATTTGGCCCGATAGATCGTTTGTGATATAATGATCAGTTACAAATCACCTAGCATCAAGGAGTCATCACTATGGAGAAAAGGTTCCGCATCTTACGTATCATCGGTACGCTGTGGAAGATCCTGGCCTGGATTGTGTTGGTGGGCGGCATCCTTTCCTCCCTGGGCATTCTCCTGGCCGGCATCTTGGGCGGCGGGGGGTTCGTTTTCCGCTTGTTTGAGCAAGAGACAGGTGTCGTGCCCGGAGCATTAGGGATTGTGAGCAGCGTCTTTGGCTTCATCATCGCACTCGCCTTCACCATCATCTACTTCCTGATCCTTTATGCCGTCGGCGAGTTGATCTATTTGCTCCTTGCTATCGAAGAGAACACACGCAAGACAATGAACGCGATGCAGCGGGCCACTCGCCCAGAGATCGAACGATCGCCGTCACCACCACCCTCACCCTAGACCGCACCAGGGACAGAAACCGACCGGGCCCGAAGCAGAATCGTCGAGGATGACACTCCGGAATGCAACGAAGACCTGAAGACTACCAAGACGGAAGCGGCAAAGCTGCTCACCATTCCTCGTCCGTAAGCGCACGCATCAGCTGTCCAGGAGAGCAAGGGGCACAAGCTGATGGGTAACAAACTGAACTGTATAAGAACTCTGTAACATCAGAGGCTAAGATCACGTATCGAGAAAAGGGGGAGCCCATGCGCCGACTGGTTGTTATCGCCACGACAGGGCTGATAATTGTTTTTGTCGCCCTCTCATCGCACAACCTGTCCACCGCTATGAGAGTCAACGAAGCTGGGATCTTACCATCGCTCTTTGCGTCACCCATAGACCCACCATCCAGTATCGCTGGGACTGTCTTCGAGGATGTGAACGGCAACGGGGAACAAGATGCGGGAGAGGTAGGTATCAGAGGTGTCACGGTGAAGCTAGACAATAGCATCAGTGGCACAATAACCACAGGGCCGAACGGCGACTATTTGTTCAGCCTGGTTTGGTCTGGCTACTACACTGTGACAGCAATGACACCGACCGGTTACGTAGGCACCATGCCTGAGGAAGTTGTCGCGCACCTTACGGGACCGGGTCAGCGGGTCGAAGTGAACTTCGGCTATCGAGGTATCGGCACCATCCGCGGCACTGTCTTCGATGATCGCAACATCGATAAGGTACAGGATGAAGGAGAACCTGGTATTCCCGGGGTAAGCATCGCACTCCTCCAAGACGACGTCACGATCGATACAACCACCACCGACGAAGATGGATCCTATGCGTTCACGTCCGTGCTCTTGGGTGACTACACGGTAGAAGAGACCGACCTCCCGGACTACACCAGCGAGACGTCCAACGTCCGGCCCGTCTCGCTGACGACACCCAATCAAGAAGAGACAGTGAACTTCGCCGACTACGGGCCGTCGCGGATCACAGGCATCGTGTTCAACGACGTCGACGGCGACGGCACCAAAGACAGTGAAGAGAGGGGCATCCCCGGCGTCCCAATAGATCTTCTGTTCGAGGGCACCGTCGAGATGACGAGGACCACGGACAGCCAGGGGGTCTACTTCTTCCTCTGGGAAGACCTGGATCCAGGCCCATACACGGTACGGGAGAGGAACCTCGAAGGCTATGTGAGCATCACCGACGACGAGGTTGAGGTCTCGAATGAGGGTCTCGGAAAAGTGGACGTGGTGGACTTCGCGGACAGAGGGGTCGGTATCGTCCATGGGACTGTCTTCAACGACCAGAACGGTAACCAGGTGCAAGAAGCAGGAGAGCCAGGCATCGATGACGCGACCGTGACCTTGTTTCAAGATGGCACACCCATCGGTGCCATCACTACTCCGAGCAGCGGGTACTTTGAATTCATCGCTCTGGGTCTCGGTGAGTATTTGGTGCAGGAAACCAATGCTGAGGGGTACAATAGCACCACGCCCGATATCGTAAGTACCACTTTGACGACGACCAAACACGCGGCGGAGGTCAATTTCGGCGACCGAGGTGTCGGCACCATACGAGGCACCGTCTTCAACGATCGCAACGGCAACGAGGAACAAGACGTAGGGGAACCGGGGATCAATGGCGTAACGATCACTCTACTTCAAGGAGGAACGGCAGTCTTCACAACCACGACCAGCGGCGGCGGGATGTACGACTTTGACTCGGTCTGGCTAGGTGAGTACACGGTACGTGAGACAGACCGAGAAGGCTATGTCAGCACTACCGACAACACAGCGACGGTCTCTTTGACAATGGCGCAACAAGTGGAGGTGAGGAACTTCGGCGATCGGGGAGTCGGCACCATCCAAGGCACTGTTTTCTCCGATGAGAATGGTAACGAGGAACAAGATGGAGACGAGCAAGGCATTCCTGGGGTTACTATCACGATCCTTCATGACGGCTCGGCGACCGGCACGACCACGACCGCCAGCGACGGATCGTATACGTTCGCGTCGCAGTTTCTGGGCGACTATTCCGTGCAAGAGACAAACCCGGAGGGCTACGTCAGCACCACGAACGATGAGGTAGAAGTCTCCCTAACAGCACCGGGGCAACAGCGAAACGTGAACTTCGGCGATCGACAAGCCGGCGCCATCGAGGGTAAGGTGTTCTCCGACGACAACGGCAACAAGGAACAGGATGAAGAGGAGCAAGGCATTCCTGAGGTCACCATCACGCTTCTCCAGGGAAACGCCACGATCGCAACGACCAGGACCGCCAGCGACGGGACATACGGTTTCGATCCTGTTTGGCTGGGTGAGTACACGTTGGAAGAGACAGATCCGAACGGTTACGTCAGCACAACACCTAATGAAGCAACCGTCTCCCTGACCATAGCGAGTCAAGTAGAGATGATAGATTTCGGCGATCGAGGTGTAGGCACAATCCGAGGCAAAGTGTTCGACGACAAGAATGGGGACGGTATACAGAGTGAAGGAGAGCTGGGCATCGAAGAGGTAGCCATCACGCTCCTCCAAGACAGCTCGCCCATCAGTACGACCATGACCGCCAGTGACGGGTCCTATGACTTCGCCCCCCTATTCCTCGGTGACTACACCGTCCAGGAGACGAATCCAGATGGTTACCGTAGCACAACCAACGATGAGGTGGATATCTCTCTGACAACGCCGGGACGGCAGGAGACTGTTAACTTTGGTGATCGAAGAGACTTCATTTACCTACCGCTAGTTGCGAAAGAGCACACGTAAGCAGATTCCGAATCGAAGGAGCACCGGTTCCTCTACAAACGGCTGATTTGCAGAGGAACCGAGTCTCTCATCATCTGCTGGAGCCGATCTTCAGCGAATGGCCTGTTTCCGCTCTGGGCCAACACCAATGAACGTCACCGGCACACCGACCGACTCCTCGACATAGGAGACGTACGCCTGTGCAGCCCGAGGTAGGTCTCCACGGCAACGCACGCCGGTTATGTCCTCATCCCAGCCCGGCACTTCCTCGTAGATAGGCGTCCACTCAGCCAGCGACCTCACACCAAACTCGGCCGGAAAATGCTCGACACGCTCATCATCCCGCTGATAGGCCACCGCTATCTTAAGCCGTTCCAAGCCGCTTAGGACATCCAACTTGGTCAAAGCAAGTTCATCCAGGCCGTTGACCCGCGCGGCATAGCGAACGATTGGAAGGTCTAGCCAGCCGCAACGGCGCGGGCGTCCGGTCGTGGTGCCGAACTCGTTGCCTGCCTCGCGGATGCGGTCCCCGGTCTCGCCCATCAACTCAGCGGGGAAGGGGCCCTTACCGACCCGGGTGGTGTAGGCCTTGACGACACCCACGATGCGGGAGATATGCTTAGGACCGAATCCCAACCCTGTCGCCGCGCCCCCGGCAATGGTGGATGAACTGGTGACGTAAGGATAAGAGCCATGATCGAGATCCAGCAGCAACCCTTGAGCTCCCTCACAGAGCACGGTCCTCCCAGCCTCAAGGACCTCACCGATCAAAGCAGACCCATCGGTGAGGTGGGAAGCCAGGCGCTCGGCATAGGCTTCATAGGCAGCAGCTGCCTTCTCCGCCGATAGCGGTTCCAGACCAAATTGACCCAGACGCCGATTATGCTCCTCGACGCGTTCGGCGACCCGAGCAGCGAAATGCGGTGGGTCGGTCATCTCGCCAGCCCGTACGTTAACGCGAGCGGCCTTGTCGGCGTAGGTGGGGCCAATACCCCGCTTCGTCGTTCCGATAGCATCCTCCCCTCGCGAAGCCTCTCGGGCACCGTCGAGAGCCCGATGCGTGGGAAGAATGATGTGAGCAGCGGCGCTCAACTTCAAGCGAGATGGTGCTACATCGACGCCAAGCGACGAAAGGTTGTCCATCTCGGAGATCAGACGCTCTGGATTGACGACCACGCCCGCCCCGATGAGAAGAAGGAGCTTGCTGTGGAGAACACCTGAGGGTATAAGATGGAGCTTCAGGGTATGTCCCTCGGCGACGACCGTGTGCCCAGCATTGTCCCCGCCGTTGAAGCGAGCAACTACCTCAGCATCCTGGGCCAGCCCGTCCACGACACGCCCCTTACCTTCATCACCCCATTGCGTCCCAACGACAACAATCGCAGACATTGAAAACCCTCCTCAAGTAATCTAAAACCTCTCCAGAAAACAAACCATCATACTGCCTTCTGATTACGCTCGCATATCGAAGCCTTGAGCGGTAGATTATCTGGCTCAGCGAGGGAGACAACATCAAACTACTTAACGCTTCTCTCTTCAAGGAGCCAATCAAAACCAATCATACAGCAATGGTAGAACAACGTCAATCAAGAATGGTCAAGTTGACGTTGGAGCAACGCACGGTATACTTTAGCGAGAAGGTTTCTTGGCAGTCAGAGGAGTATTGAAGATGGATCCACAACCAAGACAGATTCCACAGGTCTTGGAGCTGTACCTACAGATTTCCCAATACCCGATCCTAGCTCGTCGGATTCGAGCTCGCATGCGGGCGGAGATCTTTGAGCGAGGTGTCATATCCCAAGAGCAATTCGAAGAGGAAGTAAAGGACAAAGCGGTCATCTCTCAGAGGCGGGAGGGGTTAGAGGATCCCTTCGCACAGGAGTCCATAGAAGTCTGGAGACGCCGGCTGGAGCAGATTCGCGATCATCTGACAGATTTCTACTTCGCCTATAATCTGCCTCATACGTTGTTTGAGAAGATCGTACGTGATGTCCTGTCCGACCGAGCACCGGGGTCGAGTGTTTCACTGTCATTCAACCCAGAGCTCGCCCCCCCAAGCGTCCTCTTGGCTCAGGCTAAGGAATACGCCTCACTGCCGCCCGAGCAACGTGAGGAGATTCAACACCATCTGAGAGAGATCACTGTCGTGTTGACCAAGAGTATGATCAGCGACCAGATGGGATTCGTGCGACTTGCCAAGGCGTTCTTCGACGCGAGGGACTTCGAGACGATCGCTAGGCGACGGATTGGCGAAGGCAAGATCGGTGGCAAGGCAGCGGGCATGATGCTGGCCTGGAAGATCTTGCAGCGGGACGGATCCGCGGATGGTGGGGGCTTGCAGGAACGCATTGTCATACCTGACTCATATTTCATTGGGGCTGACGTCTTCTACCAGTTTCACGCCATCAACGAACTTGACGAATTCATGAACCAGAAGTACAAGCCCCAGGAGGAGATCGAAGCTGACTACCCCACGATTCAGCAGGCCTATCTGCAAGGAGAGCTTCCGGAAGGTGTAGCGGTTCAGCTGCGGGAGCTACTGACCGACGTGGGAGAGACCCCCCTGATCGTCCGCTCCTCCAGTCTCCTGGAGGATAACTTCGGATTCTCGTTCGCCGGGAAGTACGACAGCTTTTTCTGCCCCAACCAGGGCACTCTAGACGAGAACCTGGAGGCACTGGGGCAAGCGATTCGCCGGGTCTATGCCAGCGTCCTGAGCCCAGATGCGCTGCTCTATCGCCAGCGCATGGGACTGGTTGACTATGATGAGCGGATGGCGGTCCTGATCCAGAAAGTTCAAGGGGAGCGATATGGAGAGCACTTCTTTCCCCCTCTTGCCGGCGTGGGATTCAGCCGCAATCCTTATCGATGGAGTCAGAAGATCCGTCCGGAGGATGGCCTGCTGCGTCTGGTTTGTGGGCTGGGGACGCGGGCCGTGGACCGTGTCGGCAACGATTACCCCCGCATGGTAGCGCTCAGCCATCCCAAGCTGAGGCCCGAGGCCGGTGCCCACGAGATACGCAAGTACTCACAGCGGTTTTTGGACGTCATCGATCTGACAGAGAATGCGTTCCGAACATTGCCAGCGAGTGAGGTATTGAGCCAGGACTACCCACACATCCGCCTGCTGGCCTCTGAGGACAAGGGGAGCTACCTGCAACCTATCTACGCTCCGCGGACCCTTGGAGACGCAAAGGTGGTGCTTACCTTCGAGGAATTGCTACGAAATCAAGATTTCGTGACACTGATGCGCGGCGTACTGCGGAAGCTGGAGCAACACTATCAGCGCCCGGTTGACATCGAATTCACCGTGGCGATCTCAAGAGAGCGTCCGCGACAGTTCACGCTCCATCTGCTTCAATGTCGACCGCAGAGCTGGCGCGAGGGAGGCGAGGGCATACGCATGCCCGTGGACGAAGTGGCACAGCATGATATCCTCTTCCGGACCCAGCGTATGGTGCCGCACGGCAAAGTCAAGGGGATTCGGTATATCGTGTACGTGGATCCTCGAGCGTATGACGAAGCGCCGAACCACACTGTCAGGCTTGAGGTAGCCAGAATTGTGGGGCGTCTCAACAGACTCTTGGAAGGCGAATGCTTCATCTTGATGGGCCCAGGTCGCTGGGGAACGAGCAACGCGGAACTGGGACTCAAGGTCACCTATGCTGAGATATACAACGCTCGGGCATTGATCGAGATTGCTGAAGCGGAGACGGCGGGAGGACCGGAGGTCTCTTACGGCACGCATTTCTTCCAAGATCTCGTGGAATCGCATATCCATCCTCTTCCTCTTTATCTAGGCGACGACGAGACTGTGTTCAATCATCACTTCTTTGATAGGGCGCCCAATGCCCTGGAGGAGCTGCTGCCGGAAGACGCAGCGTACGGACGCTACGTCAAGGTGATAGACGTCCCATCGGCGACGAACGGACGCCGCGTTGATCTCCTTATGGACAGCGTCGAGGACGTCGGCCTAGCGCATCTACGATAAGGCGCATCGGCGACGGCGACTTGACATTGTGGGATTGATCCCTATAATATAGGTTTGCGGCCGAAGCGCTGAATATCGAACAGCGCTTCTTCTATGTTAGGCGCTCCCTAGAAAACAGGAAGGATGATGAACAACCGAAATGACAACCTGCTAGAAGCGCAAGATTTCCGTAGCTTGCGGATTAAGCTAGCGTCACCTGAGGAGATTCATTCCTGGTCTTACGGAGAGGTCACCAAACCCGAAACGATCAACTACCGTCGCTTACGCCCAGAAAAGGACGGTCTCTTCTGTGAGGCCATATTTGGCCCCACTAAAGACTATCAGTGTTACTGCGGTAAGTACAAGAATATCCGCTACAAAGGTATCGTCTGTGACAAATGCGGCGTGGAGGTGACGCGCTCCTCTGTACGTCGCGAGCGGATGGGTCACATCGATCTTGCTGCGCCAGTCGCTCACACGTGGTACACGCGCCGCGTCCCTAACCATCTCAGCAAACTCATCGGCATCCGTAAGCGGGATATGGACCGCGTGCTCTATTTCGCCAAGTACATCATCATCAATGTTAATGAGGACGCGCGCCAGAAAGCGCTCCAGCGGCTGGAAGAGACGTTTGAAGAGAAGAAAGGCCAGCGCCAGAAGGCAGCTGAAGAGAACATCGACGCGCTGAAGGAGCGCTTGGATGAAGAGGTCACAGCGATTGAGAAGCGGATCGAGAAGGTCCGCAACACGTTTGACGATGAACTGACCGAAGCCACCGATGAAGTCGTCCAAGAAGCCCAATCACTGCAGCAGAAGCTGGAGAATAGACAAGGAGAGGCGCTCCAGGCGCCACTGGTCTTCAAGCCAACCGGTGAAATCATTGCCGAGCAAGGCGAGGTCGTTGGACGCGAGCATTTGACGGCGCTCAATACCACTGTTCAGGAGCATCTCAGTGAGATTGAGGACAGCCTGGCAGCACAGCGAGAAGAAGAGACTGCCCCACTGCTTGAGGATCTCGAACACTGGCGAGGAGCCACACAGGACGAGATCGATCAGATCAACAACCGAGCCGCCATTGAAATCGCCGAGTGGCGTGCTCAGCTCGACACCGAGCGAGAGGAACTGCTTGGCCTGGCCAAGTACCAATGCGTCGGTGAGCCTCGACTGAGAGAGTTGAGGAGCAGGTGGGGACAGGTCTTCAAGGCGGGCATGGGCGCCGAAGCTTTCCACGACATCCTCTCCAACCTCAACCTGGACACCTTAGCAGAGGAGTTGTGGCACCAGGTTCGTCATGACACCTCGAAGACACGGCGCAAGAGGGCCAGAAGACGCCTACGCATCGTTGAGGCACTGCGCAGGAGCGGCAACAAGCCGGAGTGGATCATCTTGACTGTCTTGCCCGTGATCCCACCCGACCTGCGGCCCATGGTCCAGCTTGACGGGGGTCGTTTCGCTACCTCCGATCTGAACGATCTCTACCGTCGGGTCATCAACCGGAACAACCGTCTAAAGCGACTTCTAGAGCTGGGCGCTCCAGACGTGATCGTGCGCAATGAGAAGCGAATGCTGCAGGAAGCCGTAGACTGCCTGATTGACAACAGCCGCGGCAAGGCGCGCTCACGCCACGGACGGCGTGAGTTGAAGTCGTTGAGCGATATGCTAAAGGGCAAGAAGGGCCGCTTCCGCCGCAACCTGCTGGGCAAGCGCGTCGATTATTCTGGACGGTCCGTGATCATCGTCGGGCCGAAGCTGAAGATGCATCAATGTGGTCTGCCAAAATCGATGGCACTTGAGCTCTACCGGCCTTTCGTGATCAGCAAGTTGGTCGAGTACAACTACGCCACGAACGTGAAGGCTGCCAAGCGCCTTATCGAACGGGAGCGTCCGGAGGTCTGGGAGGTCCTCGAGGAGGTTATCCAAGATCGCCCAGTTCTCCTCAACCGCGCCCCGACACTGCACCGCTTAGGCATCCAGGCCTTTGAGCCGGTGATGATCGAGGGCAAGGCCATCCAGCTCCATCCTTTGGTCTGTCCCGCTTTCAACGCCGACTTCGACGGTGACCAGATGGCGGTCCACGTGCCGCTCTCAGAGAAGGCGGTCGAGGAGTCTCGCACGTTGATGCTCTCCACACGCAACTTGCTCAAGCCGGCGAACGGCCAACCTCTCGTCGGGCCAACAAAGGATATGTGCCTGGGCATCTACTATCTGACGATGGAGGATCCCAGATACGCCGATGAGGATCCAAAGCTATTCATCGATTTGGAGGAGTTGCAGCTGGCCTACGACCTGGGGCATGTGGACCTTCACACCCCGGTTCTGGTGGCCCAAGTCTACAACGACCAGCCAGCCCCAGAGGAGCCCGTAGAGACCACGGTTGGACGCTGTGTCTTCAACAGCATTCTGCCGGACGAGATTCGCTTCATCAACGAGCCGCTGGAAAAGAGCGCTCTTCAGGATCTTATCGGCCTCTGCTACCGGAGAATCGGTCGCGAAAGAACGACTGAGGTTGCCGATCAGTTGAAGGACCTGGGCTTTAAGTACGCGACCCGGTCCGGGGTTACCATCGCCATCTCAGATCTCGTCATTCCGCAAGAGAAGGATGACATCCTCAAGAAGACGGAAGACACCGTGACCGAAGTGGATCGCCAATATCGACGTGGATTGCTGACGGAGGAAGAGCAGTATACGCGCACCGTTGAACTCTGGTCCAGGGCACGTGAGAAGGTGGCCGACGTCGTAGCCAGGGCCCAGCCAGAGAACAGCACCGTATCCGTGATGGCTCGCTCTGGCGCATCGAAGGGTGGCTATGGGCCGATCTCCCAGCTGGCCGGTATGCGTGGTCTGATGGCCGATCCCTCTGGACGTATCATCCCGTTGCCCATTCGGAGCAGCCTGCGTGAGGGGCTCTCGGCGTTGGAGTACTTCATCAGCACGCACGGCTCACGCAAGGGTCTGGCCGATACGGCGCTTCGCACCGCCGACGCAGGCTATCTGACACGCCGTCTGGTCGACGTTGCTCAGGACATGATTATTAACGCGAAGGAGTGCGGCACCAAGGCCGGGATCTGGATCCGCGCTGACGAAGACGTGGGTGGGCAGAGCATGGGCGAGCGGTTGGTCGGTCGAGCAGCGGCCAGTCCGATAGCTCACCCGGAGACCGGCGAATTGATCGTTGACCGCAACGAATTGATCGACGAGGACGCCATCGCGACCATTGAGAGCAGTGGGATCGAAGAAGTGATGGTTCGCTCTCCCTCAACCTGTCAGCTGCGTCACGGTATCTGCGCGCTCTGCTATGGACGCGACCTGGGGCGTGGCCACCTGGTCAAGGTGGGCACAGCGGTGGGCATCATCGCTGCCCAGTCGATTGGTGAGCCGGGCACACAGCTGACGCTGAGAACGTTCCACAGCGGCGGTGTGGCCGCCGGTCGCGATATCACGGTCGGTCTGCCGCGCGCAGAGGAGCTCTTCGAAGCCCGCAAGACCCCTAAGGGTGAGGCCCCGATATCCGAGGTGGGCGGTATTGCTCACATCCACAAGTCAGATGGACAGCGCTACATCGTTGTCGTCGATACCAGGACCAAGAGGTTCGAATACGACATCGAAGACGGATGGACCATCCTGCTTGAGGATGGTGACGATGTCCAAGCCGGCGATCCAATCGCATCGTTGGACGATGATGAACAAATCGAGGCTGAGAAGGACGGCCGCGTGGTTATCGACGACCGGCACGTCACTCTGATCCACGAAGAACGGCGGGAAGTGCAACATAAGCTACCCCAGACCGGTCGGATATTGGTCGAGGAAGGACAGAAGATCGCACCCGGCACACAGCTCGTCGAAGGTGTCAAGAACCCGCGCCATATCCTTCAGGTGTTGGGGCGGGACGCCACGAAGATGTATCTGCTCTCAGAGGTCCAACAGGTCTACCGCTCGCAGGGTGTGAATATCAATGACAAACACTTCGAGATCATCTTCCGTAAGATGCTGAGCAAGGTAAGGGTGACCCATTCAGGCGACACCGACCTGTTACCAGGACGGTTGATACGCCGCCTGGATCTAGAGGACACTAACCGTGAGGTTGTAGAACAGGGCGGAGAGCCCGCCAAGGCAGTTCCTGTGTTGTTGGGCATCACAAAGGCAGCACTAAACACGGAGAGTTTCCTCTCCGCGGCCTCTTTCCAGCATACGATCCGCGTTCTGACCGAGGCAGCGGCGGAGGGACGAGAAGATCCCCTGCTGGGTCTCAAGGAAAACGTGATCATCGGCAAGCTGATTCCCGCCGGAACCGGCTACCGGGGCAACAACCCGTCCTCCGACGGGCCCATCCAGAACTACGAAGGCGTGCCGCTGCAAGTGGCAGAGGAGGAAGAGGCAGCGGAGCCGGAGGAAGAAAGAGAGAAAGAGCTCGTCGCCGAGCGAGAAGAAGAGGCGGCTGAGGGAGAAGAGGCGAAGGAGAAGCCAGAAGTCAAGAAGTCAGAAATCCTGGGGATCGCCACCCCGGCATAAACGATCTATCTCGGTCGGATGAATGAAGCAGGACTCAAATGCGGCAGCGTGTCGACACGCTGCCGCATTTGCTTGAACGAGCGTCTGATCAGGACAGTTGACAAGCCAAACCGGGCGTGCTAGTATAGCGCGCCTCTTGAGAACCTGGAGGGAAAGGGCGAGATGCGAAGTATCGAATGGCAGAACGGCGCAGTGAGGATGATCGACCAGCGACTCCTCCCAACGACCTTTCAGATGTTGGAATGCAAAGAATACGAGGATGTCGCCGAGGCTATCCGTGACATGGCCATCCGCGGGGCGCCGGCGATCGGCGCAGCTGCAGCGTTCGGCATGGCATTGGCCGCGCAACAGAGCCAGGCCAGCGGTCGCGACGAAATGCTCTCCGACCTACAAGCGGCAGCTGAAACGCTGAAAACTGCTCGTCCGACAGCCGTCAACCTCTCCTGGGCCATCTCGCGTATGATAGAATGCGCAGAGAACGAGACGGACCCCGTCACCATCCGCGATGCCCTGTTGGTGAAAGCTCAAGCGCTGGCAGACGAGGATGTGGAGATCAACAAGCAACTGGGAGAGCACGGCGCTGCTCTGGTTCAAGACGGGGACACCATTCTACATCACTGCAACACGGGAGCCCTGGCGACGGTGGACTATGGAACAGCCTTGGGCGTCATTCGCACTGCTCACGAACAGGGTAAACAGATCCACGTCTTGGTGGACGAGACGCGACCGCGCCTGCAGGGCGCTCGACTTACGACGTGGGAACTACAACAACAAAAGATCCCCTTCACCCTGATCGCGGATAACGCCGCGGGACATTTCATGCGCAGTGGGCAGGTGGACATCGTCTTGGTGGGCGCGGATCGGGTGGCCGCCAATGGAGATGTGGCGAACAAGATCGGCACCTATAAGCTGGCTCTGGCAGCCCAGGACAACGGCATCCCGTTCTATCCCTGCGTGCCCACCTCGACGGTTGATCTCTCACTGTCGAACGGCGACGAAATACCTATCGAGGAACGGACCTTCAAGGAAGTCACCAAGGTGACCTATCAGGGCCAACCTATCGCACCCGAAGGAATAGACGTCTCGAATCCAGCCTTCGACGTTACGCCACATCGCCTCGTGAGTGGCATCGTAACTGAGAACGGCATCGCTTATCCCCCTTTCACGCTCAATCTACGACGCATGGTCGAGGCATCATCCAGAACACGTAGACCAAGGGAGACCGAACGTGGGTCATGAGCCACTGCCTGTGATCATCCTATGCGGGGGACGAGGAACCCGCATGCAGGGAGCGAAGACATCGAAGAAGGAATTGGTGGAGGTCGGAGATCAGCCCATCCTGTGGCACGTGATGAAGATCTACGCTGAACAGGGGCACACACGCTTCATCCTCACCCTGGGACACGAAGCGGAGGCGATCAAACGGTACTTCCTCGAGTACGAACCGATGAACTACGACTTCACCATCCCTCTGGGCCAGCCTAATGCTGTCACGTATCATCAATCGAACGCAGAGGAGAACTGGAGAGTAACGCTGGCAGATACAGGCCTGGACACGGCAAAGGGATCAAGAATCTACCGGGCTGCCAAGTACGTCGATGACGATACGTTCTTCGTTACCTACGGTGACGGGGTCGGCGACATCGATCTGGAGGCCCTGCTGGCCTTTCACTACAAGCACGGATGCCTGGCAACAGTGACGGGCGTCCATCCCAGGTCCCAGTACGGCATTCTGGAGATAGGCAAAGACGACCGCGTGGCAAGCTTCGGGGAGAAACCCGAACTGAACCACTGGATCAATGCTGGTTTCATGGTGTTCGAGCGCGACGTTCTCGACTACTTGAGAGGCGGGGACAGCGTTGACCTGGAGCGGGAGACGCTGCCGCGTCTGGCCTCCTCTGAGGAGTTGATGATGTATCGTCACACCGGATTCTGGCGTTCGATGGACACGTTCAAAGATGCCCTGGCCTTGGACAGGATCTGGCGTAGAAACGCGCCGTGGAAGCTATGGAATTGATGGAGAAAACCAAGCTCTGGAACTTTGTCACCGTCGACGAAGCTGTAGGACGGATGGAAAGCACAAGGCCAAGCACTGACTCCTTCTGGCTCGACCGCCCCGTCTTCGTCACCGGATGCACAGGCACACTGGGTTCCTGGTTGACCATTGCCCTGGTAGACGCGGGGGCCGCTGTCACCGGCCTGGTACGTGATGAGGTTCCGTTTTCGCACTTGCGCCAATCGGGATACCAAGACCGCATCCGGGTGGTGCACGGGGACGTCACCGACTACGAGCTGCTCGAACGGGTACTAAACGAGTACGAGATCAACACCGTGTTCCACCTGGCAGCCCAGACTATCGTTCCCATCGCCAACAGAGCCCCCCTTTCGACCTTTGAGACGAACATCAAAGGAACGTGGTCGCTGCTTGAGGCCGCGCGCCGTGCGCCAAAGACGAAACGTATCATTGTCGCTTCCTCAGACAAGGCGTATGGTATCCACGAGGAACTACCGTACACAGAGGAGGCCGCTCTGCGAGGATGTCATCCTTACGACGTGTCCAAGGCTTGTGCAGATCGTATCGCCCGAGCC
This sequence comes from uncultured Anaerolineales bacterium, assembly GCA_964514285.1. Lineage (GTDB taxonomy): Bacteria > Chloroflexota > Anaerolineae > B4-G1 > B4-G1 > SKLM01. The sequence continues at coordinate 23,693 of CAZEQC010000041.1, forward strand.
TATGCCATCACCTATGGGCTTCCGGTCGCCGTGACGCGGTGCGCCAATCTGTACGGTGGCGGGGACCTCAATTGGAGCCGTCTGATCCCGGGCACGATTCGATGCGTCATCCGGGGCAATCCGCCGATTGTTCGCTCCGATGGGACTCTGGTCCGAGACTATCTGTACATACCAGACGCCGTCGCTGGCTATCTGAGGCTCGCCGAGGACTTGGAGAGGCCAGAGGTTGCCGGAGAGGCTTTCAACTTCGGTATGGACAACCCGAAGTCGGTGATGGAGGTCGTCCAGGCCATTATCGAGGTATCTGATCAACCCACGCTTGAGCCTCAAGTCTTGGGTGAGGCAAAGAACGAGATCCAAGCGCAGTACCTGGACAGTAGCAAGGCCAGAGACTTGCTCGATTGGAGACCGCAGCATTCTCTGAAGCAAGGGCTGCTTGAGACGATATCCTGGTATCGCGAGTTCCTCGACTAAGAACCGATGCCAGGCCAAGCAAGTTGGCAATGCTTGTTAGCACGCTACCAACAGAAGTAGCATGTCAGAACCCGGAGCCATAGGGTGCGAGAGCAGTGAGTTGGAGAGGGAAACGGGTCCTCATCACCGGAGCTACCGGGTTCATCGGACAGCATCTGGCAGGAAAACTGAAAACCCTGGAGGCCACGGTCTACGGCAGCACGTCAGCGGCTGAGGGCTGCGATGAAACCGCCCCATCCCATCAGCATGCTCCACCCCCGCTGGTCCTCGACGTTCGCGATAGCAAGGCGGTGAAGACGGTGCTAGACAATCTGCGTCCCGACGTTGTCTTCCATCTGGCCGCCGTTGGTGTGACGAACCCCGGTGTCGACCCGATGCAGGCGCTGACGGTGAATGCTGGAGGCGTGATCAACCTGCTGGAAGCTCTCAAGGGGAAAGACGTAGAGCGAGTGGTGCTGGTCGGCACCAGCCACGAGTATGGCACCTCTGGAAGGGCGAGAGACCTGGATCCGCTTAGCGCCTACGCGGCATCCAAAGTTGCTGCCTGGGCGTTCGGGCGGATGTACTGGCGGGCTTACGAGCTGCCGGTCGTCTTTGTGCGTCCATTCCAGGTCTACGGTCCAGGACAACCCAGTCATGCCCTGATCCCGGCAGCGATGAGGGCCGCGCTCTCGGGCGAGGATTTCCCGATGACCCCGGGTGAACAGATACGGGACTTCGTCTTCGCAGCGGACGTAGCCGAGGGTATGATAGCAGCAGGGGAGACAGCGGAGATCGAGGGAGAGGCTCTCGATCTGGGCATAGGCGTGGGCATCACGGTTCGAGGCATCGTAGAGATGATCTGGGATATGACAGACGCAGAGGGCAGGATACAACCAGGTGCCCGCCGCTATCGAACGGGAGCGCCCGTGCATCTCGTCGCCGACGCCGACCGTACCGCTCAGCTGATCGGCTGGCGGGCGACGACGACGGTTGAGGAAGGATTACGAATCACGATAGCGCAATCGACATTGGAAAAGCGACATTCAGTATGAATTTTGAAGCCAAAGACAGCAAAAAACTACGTCGAAATATCCTGAGGGAAGTCGGTGAGTACTATAAGCAAGCCCACGCAGATCGCCCCTTCGTACCAGGTGAGACCCGCGTTCATTACGCCGGACGGGTCTACGACGAGGAAGAGCTGATCGCCGCAGTGGATGCGGCGCTTGACTTCTGGCTCACAGTAGGACCACGGACCGAGACTTTCGAGGACCAGTTAGGTGACTTCCTTGGTTTGAACCGAACGCTAGCTGTGAACTCCGGCTCATCAGCCAACTTGCTGGCTGTTTCCGCCCTACGCTCAAGGCGTCTGGAGCAGCCTCTTGAGCCGGGCGACGAGGTCATCACAGCCGCGATGGGGTTCCCTACCACGACGGCTCCTATTGTGCAGAATGAGTTAGTACCGGTCTTTGTCGACTGTCAGTTGGGCTCGTACAACATTGACACGGAAGACCTAGATCGAGCCCTCTCCGATCGAACGCGAGCTCTTTTCGTCGCCCACATGTTAGGGAATCCCGCCGACATGGATCCTCTGATGAGCTTTGCTGAGGAACACGAACTCTACGTCATTGAAGACACGTGCGAGGCCCTTGGGTCCACGTACAACGGGCGTATGCTCGGGAGTTTCGGTGATCTTTCCACGTTCAGCTTTTACCCGTCACACCATATGACGACGGGTGAAGGCGGCGCCCTGGCGACTGACGATCCCCGACTGGCACGCATCGCGTGTAGTCTGCGTGATTGGGGACGCGATTGTCAGTGCACGCACGAGAGCCCGCCAGAGGGTGCTTGCGGCAACCGCTTTGCTTGGCAGATTCCCGGGCTGGATGAGCCCTACGACCATCGCTATCTGTACGTGGAGATCGGCTATAATATGAAGATGACAGACGTGCAAGCGGCGATCGGCCTGGCCCAACTGAAGAAGCTACCAAGCTTCGTAGAAGCTCGCAAGCGTAACTTCGAGAAGCTGTACGAGGGCCTGAGGCCCTATGAGGAGTTCCTGCTCCTGCCCAGCTGCAGCGAGCAGGCAGATCCCGCCTGGTTCGCTCTACCACTGACGCTGCGAGAGGGAGTCCCTTTCACGCGCCGCGAGCTTATCACCTTCTTGGAGGAACGGAACATCGAGACGCGCCTGTTACTCGCCGGGAATCTGGTGCGGCAACCAGGCTATCGCGACATTAACCATCGCACGGTCGGGGATCTCTCGAATGCCGATCGTATCCTCCGATCGTCGTTCTTCATCGGGGTCTACCCAGGTCTGGACGATGCAAGAATCGCTTTCGTGCTCGAAGCGTTCTCGGACTTCTTCCACCGCCTATGGAGCTGAGATGAGCGAAGACACACGTCTCCTATCGATCATCATCTGTGCCTACAATGAGCAACGGACCATCCTAGACGCCATCCAGGCGACTTGTGACGTCGATCTAGGGCCCAGATGGGAGAAGGAGATCATCGTCGTCGACAATTTCTCCACTGACGGCACACGCGAACTGCTGCAGGCCGTAACCGCCCCGAACGTCCACGTGATCTTCCACACGCACAACAGGGGCAAGAGCGCCTCGATACTAACAGGCATCAGGGAGGCTCACGGGGACTACTTCGCCATCTTTGACGCGGATCTCGAATATGAAGCCGACGATCTAGCGCGCATGACGGCTGCCATCAACGTGGAAGACACTGTCGCCGTCTTCGGCTCCCGTACGCTAGGCGGTCGGAAGATCTACGAATATGCGGAAAACTACTGGGGCGTTCGGTTCCTCACTTGGCTGGCTAATCAGTTCTTCGGCGGGCAACTGACTGACATCGCGGTGGGGCTCAAAATGGCCTGTCTGGATGTCGTTCGTTCACTGGATCTGAGCGATCAGGATTTCGACTTCGATTTTGAGCTGCCTTGTCGGCTGCTCAAACGTGGACACAGCATCATAGAGGTGCCCATCGCCTACCATCCTCGCACTGCTGCACAGGGAAAGGGGTTGGTGGGCTGGCACGCACTTCACACCGGGCTTCGCTGGTTATGGATTCTTCTGAAGGTGCGAGCAGGTCTCTAGTCCGGTTCCTTCTCGACCTGGTGGTCGTCAATCTGGAGAGCAGCATCGGCCTCGCCAGGTGTTGGAAACGCTCTTCGCGGAGACGGTAAGGAGGGAGAATGAACGTCGTCGTCACCGGGTCTATTGCTTATGATTACTTGATGTCCTTTCCAGGGCGCTTCGCCGAGCATATCCTGCCCGATCAGATCCATCGCCTGTCGGTCAGTTTCTTGGTGGACGAGATGCGGAAACAGCGGGGAGGCTGCGCAGCAAATATCGCCTACAACCTGGCGCTGCTCGGGGAAACCCCGAAGCTTATGGGAACTGTGGGACAGGACTTCGAAGCTTACCGAGTATGGCTGCAGCGATGGGGGGTGGACACGTCCTTGGTGAGGACGGAATGCGATCTGTTCACCGCATCCTTTTTCGTCAGCACCGACGAAGACGGCAATCAGATCGCCAATTTCTATACCGGTGCGATGGCCCGAGCTCGTGACCTGTCACTTCGTGCGCTGGACGATGAAGCGATAGACTTGGTCGTCATCTCCCCGAACGATCCCCAAGCTATGGTCAAATATACCGCCGAGTGTCAGTCGATGAGTATTCCCTACCTCTACGATCCCAGCCAGCAGATTGTGCGGCTCAGTGGCGAGGAACTGGCGATGGGACTAGAAGGATCGGCATTATTGGTGGTCAACGAATATGAGTTCGAGATGCTGCGCGAGAAGACCGGCCTGACAGCCAACCAGATTGAGACAGCACCCAGCAAAGCCTGCGTCGTGACGCAAGGAGCGGAGGGGTCGCGCATCTGGACCCAGGACAGCATATATCACATTCCCCCAGCGGCACCTCAGCACGTCGACGATCCCACAGGCGTCGGAGACGCTTATCGGGCCGGGTTGATCAAGGGGCTGGCCTTGAGGCTACCCTGGGATTTGGCGGGCAGACTGGGCAGCATGGCAGCCGCTTATGCTCTGGAGCAACCGGGGCCACAAAGCCACAACTACAATACAGAGGAATTTATATCGCGCTTTGAGACTCAATTCAACGAGGGAAGACGTGTAATGCCTATTTCAAGAGGCTGGCTCGGTTAGGCGGAAAGTACGGGTCCCGTCTTCCAGCTAGATTCGATTTCTCTACGCCCCTACCACGCGGCCGCCACGCTCGTGATATCGACGATGGTGATGAAACCGTCGCCATCCCTGTCGAACACCGTTTGATAACATCCTTGCCCGTCCGCACAGCGCCATGCATCCGCCACAGCCTGGACGTCTGTGGCATCCACCGAACCGCTGCAATCGAAGTCGGGCCATGGGCACACCGTCTGGAAGACGTACTCAGGCATGCCGACGAAGGCGAGGTGCCAGTCTTGTTCCGCCATGCACTTGTCCAACCAGAGATCATAGCCGGGCTCGGGATGCGTCAGTTTAACCAGACCGCTTGAGTTGTAGTTGACACCGCCCCTAAATACGTCCGCCATCGTGTTTCCGTCCAGCACCAAATCCACTGTTGTGGCAGCAGAACCGGGATAGTTGTTAGCGAAATACGCTTCCATACCGATATCGATAAAGGCAGCGGCGTAGGAGCGAACCCGACGCTCGGCAATGTCTTGCGATACAACCACGCCCTCATAGGCAGTACCAGCGGTGTAGCAGGCATAGCTGAAGATGACGATGCTGTCGGGTGCCAAGACACCATCTAAGTCACTCCTCACATCCGAAGGCCGTACGAACTGATGGTTCCCCAGGTAGAAACCACCCCAGTCATCCTCCTCCGGCCACGCAGTCCAATCCACACCGTGGCCCATATAGAGCAGGAAGTGGGCGCCTTGCGCTGCGGCTACGATGTCGCCCCAGGTGAAGCTGGTCACGCCGTAATAGAACGCGGTGACCGAAACACCATGGGCCTGTAGTGTATCAACAGCTTCTTCCATATCCTCTATGAATCTGTTCGTGTTACTGCCAACTTCGCCAACGATAGCGACTGCCTTTAGGCCGGAGCTCGCCGTTCCAGAAGCAGTCGAGACGTCCGATCCCAGATGAACGGGTTCATAGTTATCAGGACAGCGAATCGAGCCGGCTACAGGCCCTGTTCGCTGTGGTTGTGGCGAAGCAGCGACGCCTGGTGGTTGAAGCCAGCTTCCGGAGCATATGAGCAGAACAAGAATACCTGTTATAAGCTTGCGCATTCTTCTCTCCTATCAGTTGGCCTTGCGTGCCTCCGCCTTCCTTAGGCTCTTCCAATCAGGCCGCAGATCCAACCAGTCTTCGGGGAAGTAGAATCGGTACCGACCAGCGCGCATGGTCAAGTTGTAGTCTTGTGTTTCGCGCTCAATATCGCGCTTTGCAGACCCATCACAAGAGGAGTAGTCATAGAGCAAGGAACCCAACCCCAATAGATCCAAAGCTGCTCACAGGAAGTTTCTCAGTCCTGTAGGATTACCAGGCCACCGTTTCGGCCTTGTATCTGACAACCCGGCAAACTGATCCAAGCCAAGCAAATCGGATCTACGGTGGCTACGCTCCATGGTAGCAGCCGCAATCACCTATTTCAATAGTAATTTATTCCTATGAGGGGTCCTTCACCAACCTAAGAAGTTAGATCTGGAAGCACGACCGTGGGGCAACCATCTGCGTGAGAGGAGAAAGTCTCCGACGATTAGAGAGTGTTGAACCGCACGGCTCTCGCAAGCCATACGGTTGTTCGTCCAGATGTGACATGCTAATAGGCTAATCAACCACCTCGGTGGGAAAGTGCCCGCGCCTGCGCCTCAGCGTTGTAGGAGCTTCTTACCAGAGGGGCGCTTTCCACCCAACGGAAGCCCATCTGGTAGCCACGCTCCTCGAACATCTCGAACACCTCGGGTTCGTAGTAGCGGATGATCGGCGCGTGTTGGCGCGACGGCTGGAGATACTGCCCAATGGTGAGAATGTCCACATCAGCGTCGCGCAGATCCCGCATGGTGGCCACTACCTCGTCCTCCGTCTCGCCAAGACCAACCATAATCCCGCTCTTTGTGATCGCCCCCGACCACAGCTCCTTGGCGTTTCTCAGGACTTCCAGTGACCAATCATAGCGACACTGTGGCTGTACCTCAGAGAAGAGCCGCGGTACTGTCTCGACGTTGTGATTCAGGATCTCTGGGCGCTCGTCCATGACCATGCGCAGCGGCTCGATCTTGGCACGGAAATCCGGTATGAGAACCTCCACACTACAGCCAGGCTGGAGCTCTCGGATGCGCCGAATTACAGCAGCGAATACAGAGGCACCACCATCAGGCAAATCATCTCGATCCACCGACGTGATGACAGCGTGTCTGAGGTCCATGGCTTGGACAGCCTGAGCGACATGCTCGGCTTCCTCGGGATCGAGAGGTCCCGGCCGCCCAGTCTTGACGTCACAGAAACGACAATTGCGCGTACACGCATCGCCCAGAATGAGGAACGTGGCGGTACGATTCCCCCAGCATTCAGCGATGTTAGGACAGTGAGCCTCCTCACAGACGGTGTGTAAGTCCTTGGACCGCATCAGCCGTTTAAGCCAGTGATACGACTCACCGTCAGGCGCACGGACCCGAATCCAGGATGGGCGCCGCCTTATACGCTTAGTGGCTTGTTGCTCAACATCTTCCATCGTATCAGATCCTTTTCCAATCAATTTGACGGTTTTCAAAGGTCGCCAGGCGTCCAAAGCCTGCCGCTTTCGCCATGTCGGCAGCTACATCGAGATCCGAGCCGACCGCCTCTGGCGTGTGGGCATCAGAACCCAACGTCAGGATCTCCCCTCCCAGGTCACGGTACCAGCGCAGGATCTCCAACGAAGGGCAAGGCTCCGGCTGCCCGCGACGTAAAGGAGACGTGTTCAACTCCAGGCCTTTACCCCGTTCTACGAGCGATCGGAGAGCGGCTCGAATCATGTCGGCGTAGGGCCGAGGGCCGTCGTACGGCTTGCCGAATTTGCGAGCATCACGCTTGACCAGATCAAGGTGGGCCAAGACATCGAACTCACCTACCGCGGCCAGATCGACAACCTGTCTGAAGTAGGACTGATAGGCCCGATCCAGCGGCCGTTCAAAGAAATCCTCCTTCCACGCGGCCTGCAGGCCGTCGGCGTAGTGCGCCGATCCCAGCACAATGTCGAAATCATTGCTCGCCAGCACCGCGGAAGCCTGTTCGGCAAACAGATGGGGCTCCCCGACCTCCACGCCAGCTCGAATGACCAGTTTCCCCGCATATCGCTCGCGACAGCGTTCGATGGCGACCAGGTACTCGGCAGCGCGGAAATAACCAGAAGAGTCGTCGGGGCCGAAGTCGAGATGATCCGTGAAGGCAATCTCGTTGATGCCTTGGTCGACAGCAGTCTGACAAGCAGCTGTCATACGGGCCCCACTGTCGACTGAGAACCGAGTGTGAATATGATAGTCCTGTCTATACTGCTTCATCGACCCTCGAAAAGCCCTTCTCACCGGCCATTACCCTATGCACTGCACAAGTCGACTTGTACACGACGAGGCGTAAGAGCGCCTATGATTGATTATACCGCGGTGTGCCTGCCTGCGACAGCAAAGAGCTCCCCAGGCCCGCACACTGGGAAGCTCTCAAAAACCACCGGCAGTCTTC